>NZ_SPKP01000064.1:20268-21569 GCF_023127835.1 Pseudomonas sp. B329
CACTGCGCCTGTGGGCGTGCTCAGTGTCGGTGCCGTCGGTGCCGAACGGCAGATCAGCAATGTCGCCGCTGGGCGGGTCTCGGCCACCAGCACCGACGCGGTCAACGGCAGCCAGTTGAACGCCACCAATACCTCGGTGACCGACCTGGGCACCAGTCTCAATACGTCCATTACCAACCTGGGCAACAGCTTCAGTACCCAGCTTGGCAACATCATCAACAATGGCGCCGGCATCAAGTACTTCCACAGCAACTCGGCCCTGGGCGACAGCACGGCCACCGGCACCGACAGCGTAGCCATCGGCCCGGTGGCAACTGCTTCGGCCGACAACGCCATTGCCTTGGGCAACGGTGCCAACGCCAGCATCGCCAACTCCCTGGCCCTGGGTAATGGCGCCACCACCACGGCTGCCACTGCCACCGCCAGTAGCGTGATCAACGGCACCACGTATACCTTCGCCGGTGCCGCGCCTGTGGGCGTGCTCAGCGTTGGCGCCGTCGGTGCCGAGCGGCAGATCAGCAACGTCGCCGCTGGGCGGGTCTCGGCCACCAGCACCGACGCGGTAAACGGCAGCCAGTTGAATGCCACTAACACCTCGGTGAGCGACCTGAGCACCAACCTCAGCACGCAGATCAGCAACCTGACCAACACTGCCGCCGAGGGCGTCAAGTACGATGATGTGAACACCAAAACCTCGGTGACCTTCAACCAAGGCGGTACTGCAACGACCTTGACCAACGTCGCCGCCGGCACCTTGAGCGCCACCAGCACTGATGCGGTCAATGGCAGCCAATTGAATGCCACCAACACCTCCGTCACCGACCTGGGCACCAGTCTCAGTACGTCCATTACCAACCTGGGCAACAGCTTCAGCACCCAGTTGGGCAACATCGTCACCAACGGCGCTGGTATCAAGTATTTCCACAGCAACTCGGCCCTGGGTGACAGCACGGCCACCGGCACCGACAGCGTAGCCATCGGCCCGGTGGCAACTGCTTCGGCCGACAACGCCATTGCCCTGGGCAACGGAGCCAACGCCAGCACCGCCAACTCTTTGGCCCTGGGTAATGGCGCCACCACCGCTGCGGCCACTGCAACTGCCAGCGGCGTGATCAATGGCACCACTTACAATTACGCCGGTACTGCGCCTGTGGGCGTGCTCAGCGTTGGTGCCGTCGGTGCCGAACGGCAGATCAGCAATGTCGCGGCTGGGCGGGTTTCGGCCACCAGCACCGACGCGGTAAACGGCAGCCAGTTGAATGCCACCAACACCTCGGTCACCGACCTGGGCACCAGCCTCA
>NZ_SPKP01000064.1:21657-25973 GCF_023127835.1 Pseudomonas sp. B329
GTCACCA
This sequence comes from Pseudomonas sp. B329, assembly GCF_023127835.1. Taxonomy (NCBI): domain Bacteria; kingdom Pseudomonadati; phylum Pseudomonadota; class Gammaproteobacteria; order Pseudomonadales; family Pseudomonadaceae; genus Pseudomonas; species Pseudomonas sp. B329. The sequence goes on from NZ_SPKP01000064.1 coordinate 21,665, forward strand.
ACGGCGCTGGTATCAAGTACTTCCACAGCAACTCGGCCCTGGGCGACAGCACGGCCACCGGCACCGACAGCGTAGCCATCGGCCCGGTGGCAACTGCTTCGGCCGACAACGCCATTGCCTTGGGCAACGGTGCCAATGCCAGCATCGCCAACTCCCTGGCCCTGGGTAATGGCGCCACCACCGCTGCGGCCACTGCAACTGCCAGCGGCGTGATCAATGGCACCACTTACAATTACGCCGGTACTGCGCCTGTGGGCGTGCTCAGTGTCGGTGCCGTCGGTGCCGAGCGGCAGATCAGCAATGTCGCCGCTGGGCAGGTGTCAGCCACCAGCACGGATGCGGTCAACGGCAGCCAGTTGAATGCCACCAACACCTCGGTCACCGACCTGAGCACCAACGTCAATACCTCGGTCACCAACCTGAGCACGCAGATCAGCAACCTCGCCAACAGCGCCGGCAACCAAATCGGCCAACTCGGCCAAAGTGTGAGCAACGCTCTGGGTGGCGGTGCGCAGGTGGATCCGACTACTGGCGCCATGACCGCACCAAGCTTCAGCACCACCACCATCGACGCGGCTGGCAATACAACCACTGCCACCACCAGCAACAATGTCGGCGATGCCTTGACTGGCCTCAGCAACAGCCTGGCCAACACCGCTGCAGTGGGCGTCAAGTACGACAATGTGAGCACCAAAACCCGGGTCACCTTCAACCCAGGCGGCACAGCAACGACCCTGAGCAACGTCGCTGCCGGCAGCCTGAGCGCTACCAGTACAGACGCGGTCAACGGCAGCCAACTGTTCAATACCACCGCCCAGCTCAATAACTTGATTGCCAACTCCGGGAGCCAAAACCAATACGTCGTCAATGCACTGGGCGGTGGCGCGCAAGTGGATCCGGTGACGGGTGCTGTAACCGCGCCCAGCTTCAACACCACCACCATCGATACGGCAGGCAATACGACCACCGCCACCACCAGCACCAATGTCGGCGATGCCTTGACGAGCCTCAGCAACAGCCTGGCCAATACCGCTGCGGTGGGCGTCAAGTACGATGACGTGAACAGTAAAACGCGAGTGACCTTCAACCCAGGTGGCGCTGCGACCACCCTGACCAACGTCGCCGCCGGCAGCCTCAGTGCTACCAGCACCGACGCAGTCAATGGCAGCCAGCTTTTCTTGACCAATAACACCGTTGTCGGCCTGACGACTCAGCTCAACAACATCGTGAACAGCGGCTCAAGCATCAAGTACTTCCACGCCAGTTCGTCCAAGGCCGATTCGCTGGCCACCGGCACCGATGCCATGGCAGTAGGCCCCAATGCCCAAGCCAGCGGTACGGCGGCCATTGCCGTGGGCAATGAAACTGTTGCCAGCGGCAGCAGTTCGGTAGCGCTGGGTGACGGCGCGAAAGCCACCGCTGCCGGCAGTGTCGCCATCGGCAAGGGCGCCAGTGACGACCAGCGCGGTACCGAGACCTATACCGGCAAATATTCGAATGCAAGCAACACCACGGCCGGCGTCGTATCGGTAGGCAACGCGACCACCGGCGAAACACGCGTAGTGAGCAACGTGGCTGATGGCAGCCGGGCTACCGATGCGGTCAATGTGCGTCAGCTCGATGGTGCGGTGGCCGAGTCCAAGGCCTACACCGATACCAGCCTGAATCAGATTCAAGGCTCGATCAAAAATGTGGACGGCGCGATTGCCAACGTCACCAGCAGCGTGACCAAAGTCGAAGCAGCGGTGACCAGTGTGCAGAACGGCACCAGCGGTGCATTCCAGGTCAACAACACCCGCGCCGCAGCGCAACCCAAGGCAAGCGGTACCAACGCGGTAGCCGGTGGCATGGGCTCGCAAGCCTCGGGTAATAACAGCATGGCCGTAGGCAGCAACACCGTGGCCAGCGCTGAAAATGCCACGGCAACGGGTAACGGCGCCCAGGCAACGGCACAAAACAGCGTGGCCCTGGGGGCCAACTCGGTGGCGGATCGCGAGAACAGCGTCTCGGTAGGTAGCGCGGGTGGCGAACGCCAAATCACCAATGTCGCAGCCGGCACCCGTGGCACGGATGCCGCCAACATTGACCAAGTGAGCCGCGGCATCATGAATGCCAACATCAATTCCAAGGCTTACACCGATCAGCGCTTTGCCGATCTCAAACACAACCTCAAGCAGCAGGACGACACCCTGAGCGCTGGTATCGCCGGCGCCATGGCAATGGCCAGCCTGCCGCGCTCGTCGGTGGCCGGCGGCAGCATGACGTCGGTGGCGATGGGTAATTACCGCGGGCAATCGGCACTGGCTATTGGCGTTTCGCACGTGTCCGAGAATGGTCGCTGGTCGACCAACTTCATGGGCACTACGAGCAGCCAGAATGACACTGGCGTGGCCGTGGGGGTTGGTTATCAGTGGTGATTGCGAACCGAACCGATAATGAAAAAAGCCCGGCCTGCGCGTAATGCAGGTATCCAATGTGGGAGGGGGCTTGCCCCCGATAGCAGTGTGTCATTCACAGCATCAGTGACTGATCCGGCGCTATCGGGGGCAAGCCCCCTCCCACATTTGGTTCACCTGCCTTCAGATTTGCATCAGGCTCGCACAGGGCATTTTTCTTCTACGCTGAGTTACATCCCTATGCCCACCTACGGATTGCCCACGACAGGATCCCCTGAATGAAAACCCAACTGCCGCTATGCTTTGGTTTGATCGCTTGCCTGGGCCTGGCCGGGTGCCAGGAAAAAACCTCTCCCCCTACTGCCAGCCAGCCCGAGTGGCTCGCCGTGCCCGCCCTGCCCATCCTGCAAAGCGCGGTGTTCAGCCTGGCAGACGCCCTCGTCCCGCATAAAAACCCCTTGGCCATGGAACAGATCTGCGCCCTGGCCAAAGGCGAGACCCAGCAGGCAAACGTCAACCACTTCATCCAGCAGCAAGGCGGCAACGCACAAAGCATTCCCCCACAGGGCCACCCATTGTCGTTGCTGGTAAACGGTGACCGCCAGGCGCAGACCCGTGCCTGCGCGGCGTATCTGGCAATCAGCGTGCTGTCACCCTTGAGCTTGAACGGTTTGCTGGTCGAGCAGGCAAGTGCCCCGCCCCAGGACAAGAACAAACCGGTAGAAAAACGTGAGCCTCAGATCGATCAGGCAAAACTGCTGGCGAGTCTGCCGGGCAAGCTGGCGATCGCACAAACCAATGCGGATTTTTTCGCGCTGATCGCCACCGAGCTGCAACAGCGTCCAGGGCTGACGCTGGAACAATACCGCCAGTTATCCATGGAGATGTTCGCGGGCCTGGCAGCCGACTATCTGCTGCGTTTGAAAGAGCAGACGCCCCCGCCCGGCACCGAATATAAAGTGCTGAAGCTGGACGCGGATCAGTTCATGTTCGTCAGCAGTACCCGTACCCTGTTCGAGTATGATTTTTCCGGGTTGAAACTGCAGCAGAATGGCATGACCTGGTTTGGCGAGGGCAAGCTGTTGGGCAAGGATTACTTTTTGAAGGTGGCCTACCTTCCCGGCACCGCCAAACAACTGAAGAACACACCAACGCCCTAGGGGCGTTGCGTGGGTTGAGCAGTGGAGCGACTTGGGGAGGGAAGCACGTAGCGAATGCGCGCGCCGCCCGTTCAGCGGGCAGGCGTGAGGAAAAAATACCGTGAAGGTGTCGGTCGTGCGGGGTCGATCTGGTCCATAAAACCTTTGATGGCAGCGGTATCCGGAACGCCCGGCAGCTTTTTGATCACCCTTGCCGGCGGTTTTCCTTCGGCCTTTGGCACCGCCAGGGGCAGCCCTTCGTAAATCAACGCATGGTGCACACTCGGGCAATCCTGGCAGAACGCTTCAAGATCAAGCATGGCGCCACCGACAAATGCGCTGTTGATGAGCAACAGATCGAAGGGCTCAATGGCATGGTCGATCATCGCCAGCAACTCCTCCAACGAAGAGACGGGCGCCACTCGATGGTAGCCGCAGTAATTGAGCATCCGTTCGAGGTTCAAGCGCTGCAGGTGGACGTGATCGGCAATCAAGATGCGTAAAGAACGTGTGGGCATTTATATATCCTTCCAAACCAGCCAGCAGACCGTCAGACGCGCTTTCCAGAGGGGGCGCGCGCTCCCAGCCAAGTCAAAAAATCTTTTTCGGTCATGGGTTTTGCAAAAAAATAACCCTGCCCCTGCACACACCCAAGCTCCAGCAACTGTTGATATTGATCTTGTTTTTCAATGCCCTCGACGACCACCGACATGCCCAGCGCCCTGCCCAGCTCGAGCGTGCACTTGATCACCGCAACACATCTTGGGTCATGGT
>NZ_SPKP01000064.1:25983-33030 GCF_023127835.1 Pseudomonas sp. B329
AAGCTTGATCTCGTTGAAAGGCAACTGGCACAAGCGCTGCAGGGAGGAAAACCCCACACCAAAATCATCGATGGATAACCGGCACCCCATCATGCGCAACCGCACGAGGCTTTCCAGGCAGGTGGCCGAGGCTTCGAGCAAACCGCTTTCAGTCAATTCAAATGTCAGACTGGAAGCCGGTAGCCCGAAGCTGCACAAGATGCCGCGGATGATGGAAACCAGCTCGGGATTGGAGAGCTGTACCGGCTCCAGGTTGAACGCGATATTCAACACGTGCCCGCGACTCGAAGCCTCGCGGGCCAACGCGAGGCCCTGCCTGATCTGACCGAACAGTAACTCATTGAGCAACCCGCAACTTTCAATGGCAGGCATGAACACCGCCGGAGAAACCACCCCTTTGGTCGGGTGGTTCCATCGTGTCAGCGCCTCGACGCCAATCACATCACCATTGAGCAAATTGACCTTGGGCTGGAAGTACGTTTCCATTTGCTTTTGATGCATGGCCGAGCGAACTTCGCCGGCTTGCGCCAGCTCCAGGGGCTTGAGGCTCATCGGCGCGATCCTGGGATCGCTCAAGTGTTTATGCAACAGCTCGTTCAAGGCTTCAGCGTGCAGCGGCTTGCCGAGGTCGCCCAATAGCGGCAGCCCCAGCAGCGTCACCAATTGCCGAGCGGCCTGGCGTACGTCTCCCGAGAGGGAACTGCTGAGAATCACCGCGCCCACCAGGCCAACGCGAGCCACGCGTTGCAGGAACTCCAGGCCATCCATGCCTTCCATGCGCAGGTCACACACCACAATGTCCACCGGACCGACCCGTTGCAGGGTCTCCAGGGCCTGGGTGCCGTTGGAAGCACTGAACACATCCTGACAGCCAAGCTTCTTCAGCAGGTTGACGGCGACGGTTTGCTGGAACAGATGGTCCTCCAGCACCAGCACTCGCAGGGGCAACACTTGCATCACTGATTCTCCACAATTGGGTTGCAGCACGAACGCCCGATACGCCCTGATTGCTGGTGGTAGCCGATGCCCACTCAAACAAGGTTGATGGACCTCAACGCCCGCTCCCCAAGAGGGAGCAGGTGTATTCAGGTCATCCATGACGCAAATTCATTAACGTTGCGGGTGCGTTGCTTCGGCAACGTCAATGAAAGATGGGGTCGCTCCCTAGCGGATTCGGTATACGAGAGGTCATCTCTGTTCTTTGAGCCGAAATTATCCTGGGATTTTCCTGACCGAAATGTAGGAAATTTCCCGGAGAGCAATTTAGGTCAGAGACCTTACTGTCCTGTCTCCGCGCCCAAAATCAGTCAGTCGACGGATTGGGCGATCCGTTGCGTCAACACCTGCGTCAGCGCGTCCATCGTTTGGTGCAGTGCATCCACTGATTGGGTCAAACGTGCGGCATCGTGCCCGTCGCAATCTATCTGCAACTGCTCGCAACAGTGAATCAAGCGCTTTGCCTTGACGATGCGCGCGCCACCCTTGACCCGATGGGCCAGGTCGGCCAGCCCGGTCAGGTCGTTCTGGCTGAAGAGTTTGAGCAGCCGTACTTGATCCTCCTCGTTACTGCTGAGCAGGTCCTGCAACAAGCTGCGGATTGACGCCTGATCCCCGTAGGTCAGTTGCTCAAGGCTGACCAGGTCGATCTCGTCGTCCAAGTGCGTCACATCATCGTTATCGGGCATTGGTTCAAACGACGACTCAACCCCCGACAGGCGTGCGGCCAAATCCTTCATGCTGATGGGTTTGAACAGGCAATCATCCATGCCCGCAGCGAGACAGCGTTCGATCTCGTCGGATTGCGCATTGGCGGTGAAGCCAAGAATCAGACACGGCGGCTTGCCCGAAGCCGCTTCATCGTCACGGATCGCCTTGGCCAGTTCATAACCATTCATCACTGGCATGTTGCAGTCGGTGATCACCACATCAAAGGAATGGCTGCGCCAGGTGCGCAAGCCATGGGCGCCGTCCTGCTCGTCTTTGACGCTGTGCCCCAGATAGCTCAGTTGTTGCAACAGCAACAAGCGGTTGGCGGGGTAGTCATCAACCACCAGAATGTTCAACTCACTGGCAGGCAACAGCTCGGTTGGCTCAGGCTGGCTGCGGGGCAATGGGGCCAGGATGGGCAACGTCAACCCTACCTCAATCTGCGTACCCAGGCCCGGCACACTGCTCAGCTTCAATTCACCCTCCATCATCGTGCACAACGTTCGGCTGATGGACAGCCCCAGGCCCGATCCGCCGACCGTCAACTGACTGTGGCTGCCGACCTGGGTGAAGGGTGCAAACAGTTTCAACTGGTCTTCGGCGCTGATGCCGATGCCGGTATCGCGTACGCGCAACTGAATACTCATCTGCTGATTTTCTTCGTCGAGTGTCGCCTTGACGCTGACCAGCACCTCGCCTTTTTCGGTAAATTTGATTGCATTGCTCAGCAGGTTTGCCAGCACCTGCTTGAACCGCATCGGGTCGATCAACACATCACGGTTGGCGAGCTCATCGAACTCCAGAATCAGCGGCAGTTGCTTTAGCCGAGCGCTGGCGCCCTGCACCCGCACCACCTCCTCCACCATTTCCTTGAGGGCAGCCCTCTGAGGGGTCAAGGTCAAACGCCCGGATTCGATGCGCGCCACATCCAGAATGTCGCCAATCAGCTCCAGCAACGCACGTGCGGCGCTGGAGGCCACTTCAATGGCAAACCGGTCGAGAATGCCTTGATCAGCCTTTTTCATCGCCAATTCCAGCATCCCGACCACCGCGTTTATCGGCGTGCGCAGTTCATGGCTCATCGTTGCCAGGAACGTGGTCTTCGCCCGGTTGGCGCCATCGGCCTCGTGCTTGGCCTCTTTGAGCTGGCTGAGCAAGCGTGCGCGCTCACTGATATCGATCCACCCGGCAATGATGCCTTTGACTTCACCGCTGCTATCGCGAAACGGCAGGATCCAGTGATAGGCATCAATCGTCTGCCCGTCGGCCAGCAACAACTGACGGTCCTGAATCTGCTCCTGGCCGGCCTCCATCACCTCGCGGTATTGTTGCTCGAACGCATGGGCGTCAGATGGCGCAATGCCCACGGCCCCTGCGAGCGCAGTACCCATCGCTTGTTCTTCGGTACGTCCAACCGCCTCCAGGTAGCGGGTATTGCACAGCAGCATTCGGGCTTGCCGGTCTCGAACGTAGATGGGGTGCGGCAAGCCGTCAATCAGGACGTGCAGGAAGTCCATCTGCTCCTTCAATGCTTGTTCGGCAGCGGCACGTCGCTGAATCAGGCGGCGCAGATAGATGATCCAGCCCGCCGCAGCGAGCAACAGGCCTATCGCCACTGCCAGCCACTTGAGAAAAGCCCGCCGGCTGGCCTGGGTACCGCGATTGTCCAGCATGACTTCGCCACGCCAGCGATCGGACAGGTCGTCGAGCTCTTCGCGGGAAAAACTGCGCAGGGTTTTATCGAGGATCGAGTAGAGCTCCAAAGACCTGCGATCAGTCGCCAATCTCAACTGGGCTGGAGGCTCTCCCATCGTACGCGTGATGCGCAGGCGGTCACGGTAGAACGTAGAGATCATATAGCGCGAGCCCAGCAGGATACTGATAGCGGCATCCGCCTTGTTCTGGGCAACCAGCGCCATCATGTCGGCACGGCTCCCCGCCTCCATCAATGTAATATCCGGGTAATGCCTGGGCACATAGGTGACCCAATAGCTGCCAGGATTGACGACCAGACGCTTGCCCGTCATGTCGTCCAGGCTTCGGGGCTGGCCATCGCCCACGCGGGTGACCAACACGTCGGGGTTGGACATGAAAGGCCGGGTATATCGCAGCTCACCCATTCGCTCATCATGCCTGAACGTGGGCGCCAGATCTGCCTGCCCCCCCACCAACAGATCAGCCTGCTCATCAACGGAGCGCGCGCGGATCACTTCAAACTGTATATGGGTTCGCTGGCTGATTTTCTCCAGCAAGTCGGCGTTGAGGCCCCGGAGCAGGTCATTTTGATCAAAAAAAGTAAACGGCGGGTTGCCATCGATCACCGCCACCCGCAGTTTAGGATGCTCTGCCAGCCATTGCTCCTCTTGCGGACTGAGGCCAAGCTCAAGGCCCTCTCCGGCGGTGGCCCGCAACCTCCAGCGCCGCGCAATCGACTGCTTCTCGGCAGCGGGAATCGCGTTCAGCGCCTGGTTGACCACATGCAACAACTGCTTGTTGTCGGCATTCAAGACAAAACCGATACCGCTGACCTTTTTATCGGCTGAGGGCCTCAGGTGCATATCGGTGTAGAAGTTTTGCCCAATCAGATAGCTGGATGTGATCCCCGCGCCCACGAATGCATCCGCCTGACCGAAGGCCACCGCACTGATGCCCTCCAGCGCCGTGGGGTACAGTTCGATTGTTGCTTTTGGGTAAAGCGCCTGGATAACGGAGGGCTCAACGTAGTATTTGGACATCGCCAGCCGCTTGCCTGCAAGATCTTGCTGCACGTCGCTGTCCGAACCGCGGCTGGTTGCCAGCACCATCTGATCCAGAAGGTAGGGACGCGACATGACCAGCCCTGCTTGCGCCACTTCATATTCCCGTGCGGAGCCCAGCAGATCCAACTCCCCGGTCTTGAGTGCCTGCAAGGCCAGATCCTTGTTGTCATAACGCCGGATCTGGACATCAACGCCTAACACAGCAGCCAGCAGCCCGACGTAATCAGCCGTCACCCCCTCAAAATCGGCAGGGTCGGACGACACCACCAAGGGTGCCGGATCGCTGCGTGCTGTGCCGACCACCAGGACCTTTTTATTGCGTAGCCACCGCCAGTCATGGTTCTGCAGTTCAACATCAAAATCAGCCGCAGGCTCGCGCCCCAGCAGGGTCAGCGACTCAAAGGCCCGCTCGGCGGCATGGGACTGGCCGAGTACTCCCAAACAAAGGAAAAAAATGAAGTAACCCGACAGGCGCCTCATTCAGATCAGGTGATGACGTTTGGCAAAGTCGGCCAGATAGACCACCGACTTGACCTTGAGCTTTTCAATCAGCCGGGTTTTATAGGTGCTGATCGTCTTGTTGCTCAACAACATAGCGTCACCGATCTCCTTGTTACTGTAACCACGGGCAAGCTGCTGCAGAATGGCCAGTTCGCGATTGGACAACTGCTGAATCAGCTCATGCTCGGGTGTCTGGTTATCGACCGGGCGCACCGAGCTGTTGGAGAGCACCGGAAAATAACTGAAGCCCTCGCGAATCACTTTGACTGCACGCATGAGTTCCTCAAGATCATCGCTTTTGGAGACATAACCGGACGCGCCGATGGTCATGCAGCGATGGGCATAAAAGGTCGCGTCCAGCGAGGTCAGCACGAGGATTCTGATCGGCAGGTCCAAGGCGCAAATGCGACTGATGACCTCCAGGCCGTCGAGCAGCGGCATCGAAATATCCAGCACGATCAAGTCCGGCACATGCTTGCGAGCCAGGTAAACCGCCTCGACACCATTCTCGGCTTCGGCCACCACTTCCACCTGCCCTGCCTTGAGGAGCATTTTTACAGACGAGCGAATAAACGGATGGTCGTCGACGATTAATGCTTTCAACATACAAACCTCTTTTTCATCAGCATAAGGAGCAGCATCTGCGAGACCGGCACGTCAAACTATTAAGGTAGCTCAGTTTCACGTCGACAAAACACAGGCCTGAAATATTTTAATGGCCTGACTGCGCCAGCAAGCCCTACCGGTTTTGGTAGCGCTCCAACCAAGCGCAAAAGTCAGCACCGGGCATGGGCACCGCCAAGTGAAAACCCTGGCCAAAATGGCAGCCCAGGTCAACCAGTGTATCGAGTGCCGATTGGCTGCCAACCCCCTCGATAATCAGGTCCATCTGCAATGCCCGGGTCAACGCGAGACTGCTGGCAACCACGGCCCGGTTACCCGGGTTGGCAAGGTCCTGAACGAACACGCCGTCGAGCTTGATCTGGTTGAAGGGCAGCTGCGCCAGCAACCGTAGTGAGGAAAAACCCAGGCCAAAGTCATCGATCGACAACCCACACCCCGCCTCGCGCAAGCGCAGAAGGTTTGCCAATGCCGATGCCGGCAGGTCCAGCAGGCTGCTTTCAGCGACTTCGAATGTCAGGCCCGAACCTGGCAGGTCATACCCTTGCAAGCATTGAATAATGTAGTCAACCAAGTCATTTCGAACCAGTTGGGAGGCTGTCAGGTTGAACGCCATTCCCAGGTCAATACCTTGCGCGCGCAACTGCAGCAGCAATGCAATACCCTGGTCGAGCAGTTGCTTGAGCATCTCGTCAATCAAGTCATAGGCCAGTACGGCGCCTAACAGATCACGGGGCAGCAACATCCCCCGTGTGGGGTGACGCCAGCGCACCAGCGCTTCAACGCCAAACAGCCGACGCTCGACAAGATCGAATTTGGGTTGGTACCAGGCCTCGAATGCACCCACCGCCAAACCGTGTCGCACCTGGTCTTCAGGGATCAGTTCAGGTACCGACAGGTCGGGCGTCGTCAAGACATGGTGGCGCAGCTTGAAATTTTCCAATAACCGCTGCAAATCCTGCATATCCAGCGGCTTGTCCAGAATGCCCAACAACTTCAGGCCCGACAGCGTCTTCATCTGCTTCACGGTGCGATAAAGATCAGCCTGCAACTCGCTGTAGGCCACCAACGTCTGGACGTTTCCCAACTCGCCGGCCACTTTCAGGAACGCAGAGTGGTTGATCGAACCGTCTGCCAGGTCGAAAAAAACGATATCGACCCTGGGCAGCTGTTTCAGCAGGTCAATAGCCTGCTCGGCATCGCTGGTCGATAGCACATTGCCTACCCCCAGATTGCCAAGGGCCTTGACCAGCACGGCACGCTGGAACGCATGATGTTCAATGACCACAACACAATCAGGAAACATATTCTTCAACCGATTCGACTTTAAAGGAGAGGTTTGAATAGCCACGCCAGGCTCAGCGTTCCCGCATGGCCTCCTGGGCCTTGTTGAACGGCTTGATCAGATAGTCCAGCACGGTCTTGGAGCCGGTCTTGATGTCCACCGTTGCGATCATCC
>NZ_SPKP01000065.1:0-19458 GCF_023127835.1 Pseudomonas sp. B329
GTCGAGGCGGTCCATGTTGGCTTCGGTGGCGTGGCCGGCGTTGGCGCCTTTGATCACCGCTGCACCGGTGTCTTCGTTGTCGACTTCATCCCAACTCAGCATTGAAATACTCCCTTCTGATCCGTTCTGACGGTGTTCAACCCGTCCAAAAAATGTGCGATTTGCAGGCTACCAGGCATTGAAATACTGCGCTGAGTGTGGTCGGTAAATACCGATTCTGCACACTATGTAGTGGTCTGTTCTGTTTGTGGGCACACTATATGGTGTGTAACAAGGTTGGTCAACGCACAAGATATGCGGTCATACGTCGCTGTCGAGCGTGCGGCGCCGGGCAGATGGGCGCCGAAGGATATTTCTCTCATATATCATTATGGAATGGATAAATAGTTATTTATTCCTTTTAATGTTTTCTCGTGAGGCGCATTTTGGGGGCCTGCGCATTCGTGCGGATTGACCCAACAGCCAAAAGGAAAGCCGACATGACCATCAAAGCGATCAACGTGCGCAACCAGTTCAAAGGCGTAATCAAGGAAATTCTGCTGGGGGAAGTCGTGTCGGAAATCGACGTGCAGACGGCGTCCGGCATTGTTACTTCGGTGATTACCACGCGCTCGGTACGTGACCTGGAATTGAAGGTGGGCAGCGAAGTGATTGCCTTTGTGAAGTCGACGGAAGTGTCCATCGCCAAGTTGTGAATGGATAACGTGGGTGGGGATTGCTTACCCCTCCCACGAATGTTTCGCTGGGCAAGTCAGCGCTGGCGCAAGGCACGTTCCATGCGCTGTATACCTTCCTCGAGCATCGCCCGTGGGCAACCGAAGTTCAGGCGCACGAACTGTTGGCTGTCATCGCCAAATTCAATCCCGGCACTCAGGCCGACCCTGGCCTGTTCCAGAAAGAACCGTTGCGGGTCTTCCAGGCCCAATGCGCTGCAATCGAGCCACGCCAGGAAGGTACCTTGTGGTGCGTGCATCACTACACCGGGCAGGCGGGTCTTTAGCGCATCGAGCAGGTAATCACGGTTGGCCTGCAGGTACTGCAACAGCGCAGCGAGCCAGTCGCCGCATTGGCTGTAGGCCGCGCGAGTGGCTTCCAGGCCCAGGGGGCTGACGCTGTCGACCATGCCGCAGCGTGCGTTATTGAAGCGCTCGCGCAGCTCGGCGTTTTGCACCACGGCGAAGCAGGTCTTCAAGCCGGCCACGTTATACGCCTTGCTCGCCGACATCAGGGTGATAGTGCGCTGGGCAATCTCGGGGCTGAGGCTGGCAGTGGGGATATGCCGGCGACCATCGAAGCACAGCTCGGCATGAATCTCGTCGCTGATGATCAGCACGCCGCTGTCAAGGCAGGCGTCGGCCACAGCCTGCAGTTCTTCGCGGGGGAATACTTTGCCGATGGGATTGTGCGGGTTACTCAGCAGCAGCGCACCGGCACCGCTTAATGCCTGGCGCATCGCAGGCATTGGCGTGACGTATTCGCCGTTGATCAACTCGAACGGCATTTCGATGCGCGGCAGGTTCCAGTTGCCGGGTGCCAGGCGAATCGGCCGGTAGTTGGGGGTTTGCAGCACTACCGCCTGGCCGGGTTGGACGAAGGCGTGCAAGGCCATGTTGAAACCAGGTTCGACGCCAGGCAGAAATAGCAGTTCTTCAGGTTGTACGCGCCAGGCGTACTTGGCCCACAGGTCCGCGATGATGGCCTCGCGCACATCCGGGCCGGCCATGCTGTAGCCAAGAATCTGTTGGTCGAGGCGCGTGTGCAGGGCTTGCAATACAGCGGGCGGCGCGGCGATGTCCATATCGGCGATCCACATCGGCAGAACGTCTTGCGGGTAACGGCTCCACTTGGTACTGCCGGTACCGTGGCGTGGGTGGAGCGTGTCGAAATCAAAGCTCATGAAAAAGGCTCGTATCAAAGCGGCGGCGAAAAAGTGGCGTTGATTCTAGCGCCATTGACGGTACAAATGTGGGAGGGAGCAAGCCCCTCCCACATTCGGTTTATTCGCCGTTTCGTTACGCGCCCGTTCCATGACCGACAAGTTCTGTAATAAAAACGCCATTGCGCTGGGGATTGAATCGGGGAGGGGCTATTTTGGTGCATCTCAATAACCAGAGTAGCCATGGATGAAATACCAACCTTTGCGCCGAACCTTGATCGCCACCGCATTGGTGTTGACGGTCAACGGAGTACAAGCCGCTTCCCAGGCGCCGGTAGCCGGTGAAAATGGCATGGTGGTGACGGCCCAGCACCTGGCCACCCATGTCGGCGTGGATGTGCTCAAGGCCGGCGGCAACGCAGTGGATGCAGCCGTTGCCGTGGGCTACGCGCTGGCGGTGGTGTACCCGGCGGCGGGTAACCTCGGTGGCGGTGGTTTCATGACCGTGCAACTGGCGGACGGACGCAAGACCTTCCTCGACTTCCGCGAAAAGGCCCCGTTGGCGGCTACCGCCGACATGTATCTGGACAAGGCCGGCAACGTGGTCGAGGGCCTCAGCGCCAAAGGCAATTTGGCGGTCGGCGTACCGGGTACCGTTTCCGGCATGGAACTGGCCCTGAGCAAATACGGCACTCTCAAGCGCGCCCAAGTGATTGCCCCGGCGATCAAACTGGCGGAAAACGGCTTTGAGCTGGAGCAGGGCGATATCGACCTGTTGCACACCGCCACTGGCGAATTCGAGAAAGATCAGGATTTGCGCGGGATCTTCCTGCACAACGGCCAACCGCTGCAGGTGGGCCAGAAATTGGTGCAAAAAGACCTGGCCAGAACCCTCAAGGAAATCTCCGCCAAGGGCACCGACGGTTTCTATAAAGGTTGGGTGGCCAAGGCCTTGGTGGATTCCAGCCAGGCCGGCAAGGGCATCATCACCCAGGCTGACCTCGACAAGTACAAGACCCGCGAACTGGCGCCCATCGAGTGCGATTACCGTGGTTATCATGTGGTCTCGGCGCCGCCACCCAGTTCGGGCGGCGTGGTGATCTGCCAGATCATGAACATCCTCGAAGGCTACCCGATGGCCGACCTCGGTTATCACTCGGCCCAGGGCCTGCACTACCAGATCGAAGCGATGCGCCATGCCTACGTGGACCGCAACAGCTACCTCGGCGATCCGGATTTCGTGAAGAACCCGATCGAGCATCTGCTGGACAAGAACTACGCCACCAAGCTGCGCGCCGCCATCGAGCCGCAAAAGGCCGGTGATTCCCAGGCGATCAAGCCAGGTGTGTCACCCCACGAAGGCAACAACACCACTCACTATTCGATCGTCGACAAATGGGGCAACGCGGTCTCGGTGACCTACACCCTCAACGATTGGTTTGGTGCCGGGGTGATGGCGAGCAAGACCGGGGTGATCCTCAACGATGAAATGGACGACTTCACCGTCAAGGTCGGCGTGCCGAACATGTACGGGCTGGTGCAGGGCGAGGCCAACGCTATTGCACCGGGCAAGGCGCCGCTGTCGTCGATGAGCCCGACCATCGTCACCAAGGACGGCAAGGCGGTCATGGTGGTCGGCACGCCAGGTGGCAGCCGCATCATCACCGCCACCTTGCTGACCATCCTGAATGTGATCGACTACAAGATGAATATCCAGGAAGCGGTCGACGCACCACGCTTCCATCAGCAATGGATGCCCGAGACCACTAACCTTGAGACCTTTGCGGTCAGCCCGGATACCCAGAAGATCCTCGAAAGCTGGGGCCATAAGTTTGCAGGCCCGCAAGATGCCAACCACTTGGCGGCGATCCTGGTAGGCGCGCCTTCCCTGGGTGGCAAGCCAGTGGGTAACAATCGTTTCTATGGGGCGAACGATCCGCGGCGCAATACGGGCTTGTCGTTGGGTTACTAAAGCCTGGTACGGTAAAAATGTGGGAGCGGGCTTGCCCGCGAAAGCGGTGGGTCAGTCTATGCATGTGCTAGCTGATACATAGCATTCGCGGGCAAGCCCGCTCCCACAGGGGAAGTGTGTCAGCGCTTGAGCAACTGCTCTACTGCGGAAAATGCCGCTTGGCGACGCTGCTCCCAATCCCCGCGAATCACCACCACCGGCTGTTGATGCTCTTGCATCCACTCCAGGCTGGCCTGGAAAAACGCCCGGCGGTCGGCCAGTTCCGGTTGGCAGCGCTGGCCATCGGCGCTCCATTCCACGTCCTCGGGGGAGAGCAGCAGGTGCAGGTCGTACTGCCGGGCCAGCAGTTCGTCATCAAGCCAACCGGGGTAATCGCCAAACAGGGTCTGGCTCCATAGCCTGTTGGTCAGCAGGTGGGTGTCGAGGATCAACAGCGCAGGGTGCCGGGCGCGGGCGCTGTCTTCCCAGGCTAATTGGCCATGGGCGATGGCGGGGATATCCGCCAGGGTCGTGTCACGCTGATGGTGATCGATGAAATGCCGCACGTATTCACCCACCATCAACCCGCCGAAGTGCGCGTGCAGTTGCGCCGCCAACCAGCTTTTGCCGCTGGATTCCGGGCCTGCCAGTACCACCACCTTCATGAGTGCAACGCCGGGTCGGCGCGCCATTCGCGCCAGCCTTGTACGGCAATCACGGTAAACAGTGCATAGAGCGCGGCTGTGAGGTAGAGGCCTTTGTAGAGGAACAGCCCGACAAAAATCACGTCAACGACAATCCACAGCGCCCAGCACTGCACGCGTTTTTGCGCCATCCACATCTGCGCCACCAGGCTGAAACCGGTGAGGGCGGCGTCGAGCCAGGGCTGGGCGGCGTCGGTCCAGTGAGCCATGGCGGCGCCGAGCAACAGGCTGCCGACGGCGCCTACGGCCAGGCTGGTCAGGATCGCAGGCGCTCGCAGGCTGGTGACCTGACGGCCCTGTTTGACTTCGCCGGCACGGGTCCATTGCCACCAGCCATACACCTGCAACGCGGCGTAGACCACTTGCAGCAGCATGTCGGAGTAAAGCTTGACCTCGAAAAACACCCAGGTGTAGAGCAGCACCATCACCAGGCCGATGGGCCAGCACCAAGGGTTTTGTTTGACCGTCAGCCAGACAGCGATCACCCCCAGGGCGGCGGCGAACAGTTCAAGCCCGGACATGGCGGATCCTTGGGAAGTGGGAGAGGGCGGTGATTGTACCCAGAGCTCACCGATCCTCAAAACACAGCAATACAAATGTGGGAGGGGGCTCGCCACCATGCCCCGTGTAGGAGCGAGCTTGCTCGCGAAAAACGTCAACGGTAACGCGTGCTTCCTGAGTAAACGCGGCGCCTCTGGGTTTTTCGCGAGCAAGCTCGCTCCTACATAAGGCTAAGCAAGCCCCCTCCCACAATTTACCCGGCGCTAGATTCGGAATTGGCGCAGCAACCCATCAAGCTGTTCACTCAAGCCCCGCAACTGCGCACTCGCCACGCTGGATTGTTCCGCCGCCAGCGCCGTGCTGTGGGACAGCCCGGCCGCCTGGGTGACGTTCTGGTTGATGTCTTCCACCACATGGGCTTGTTGCAGGGTGGCGCTGGCAATCGAAGCATTCAACCCGTTGAGGTTGTGCAGTGCCTGGCCGATGGCGGTGAGGCTGGCTCCGGCCTGGCCGGCCTGTTCGATGGTCAGTTGCGAGGCACTGTGGCTGTCGCTGATGACCTTGACCGCCGCTTCCGAGTGGCCTTGCAGGCGCTCGATCATCACCTGGATCTCGGCGGTGGGTTTTTTCGTGCGCTGGGCCAGCAAGCGCACTTCATCGGCGACCACCGCAAAGCCACGGCCTTGCTCCCCGGCGCGGGCAGCTTCGATGGCGGCGTTGAGGGCGAGCAAGTTGGTCTGATCGGCAATGGAGCGGATCACTTCGAGTACGCCGCCAATCTGCGTGCTCTCGCTGGAGAGGGTGCGGATCACCTCCACAGCCTGGCTGATGGTGGAGGAGAGCTGATCGATCTGCTGCAAGCTGCCGTCGATATTCACTTGGCCCTGTTGCGCCTGGGCTTGGGCATCGCGCATTTCGCTGGCCGCGTGCTCGGCATTCTTGGCCACGTCCTGCACGCCGTAGGTGACTTCATTGATAGCGGTAGCCACCAGTTCCATCTGCTGCGACTGCTGCTGGCTGCGGTCGTGGGCCTGGCTGGCGTTGTGGCCCAACTCGGTGGATGACTGGCCCAAAGCGTTCGCGCATACCTGCAATTGGCCGACCACCTGGCGCAACTTGGCGGTGAAGCCATTGAAGTGGCGGGCCAGCTGAGTAAGCTCGTCGCTGCCATGGGTGTCGAGACTGCGGGTCAGGTCGCTTTCACCGCTGGCAATATTGCCCATGGCATTCACCGCCGCCTGCAATGGCTGCACGATACTGCGGGCGATCAGCACCACCAGCACGGCCATCATCAGCGCAATGCCCAGGCCGATTGCCGAGGCTTTCCATACCTGGGTCTTGAACTCGGCCTGCACATCATCGACGTACACGCCGGAGCCGATAATCCAGCCCCAGGGTTCGAACAGCTGGATATAGGAGGTTTTCTCCACCGGTGCGTCGGCGCCCGGTTTCGGCCAGCGATAGTTGACGATCCCGGCGCCCTTGGCCTTGGCCAGGATCACGAACTCATTGAACACGGCGAAACCATCCGGGTCACGAATCGCCGAGAGGTTCTGGCCATCGAGCTTGGGGTTGGCCGCGTGCATGATCATCACGGGGGTGAGGTCGTTGATCCAGAAGTAGTCATCGTGGTCGTAGCGCAGGCCACGCACCGCGCTCAGGGCTTGCTGCTGCGCGGCGTCACGGGTCAGTACCCCGGTTTTCTCCAGGTTCTGGTAATACCCGAGCACGCCGCTAGCGGTTTGCACCACGTGCTGGGTCTGCTGGCGCTTGGCCTGGTAGAGGTCGCCGTGGATCTGGTTCAGCATCAGCAGCCCCAAGGCCAGCAGCATCAACACGGCGACTATCAGGATCAGCCAAAGGCGGCGGCTGATCGACATGCTGCGCAAACTGTTCATCGTCCTGTCACTCCATGCTCTTTATAATTGTGGTGCTGCTTCGAGATTTCCGGCGTGTCTGATAGGCTTTCGGCCCGGAATCGAAAAACCTGAGTACTGCCTGATTTTTCACGGAATTTTTGCAGACCGGCGTTGAGAATCAACCGCGGGCGCTTGAGTGCGCTCGTCGTCAGTGAACTTTAAAAAAGACTAAGAGGCATGCCACGCGCATGACCTTTGGAGAGAGCATGGATTTTTGGACCGCCATACAGGCATTGATTCTCGGCATCGTCGAGGGGCTGACGGAGTTCCTGCCGATCTCCAGTACCGGGCACCAGATCATCGTCGCCGACCTGATCAATTTCGGCGGCGAGCGTTTCGAAGCTTTCAATATCATCATCCAGCTGGGCGCGATCCTGGCGGTGGTCTGGGAGTTTCGCCGCAAGATCCTCGATGTGGTCATCGGCCTGCCGACCCAGCCCAAGGCCCGGCGTTTCACCGTCAACCTGATCATCGCCGTATTGCCGGCGGTGGTATTGGGGGTGATTTTTGCCGACCTGATCAAGCATTACCTGTTCAACCCGATCACCGTCGCCAGTGCCCTGGTGGTCGGTGGGGTGATCATGTTGTGGGCCGAACAGCGCCAACATGCGGTGCGCGCTGAAACGGTGGATGACATTACCTGGAAAGACGCCCTCAAGGTCGGCCTGGCCCAGTGCCTGGCAATGATTCCGGGCACTTCGCGCTCCGGTGCGACGATTATCGGCGGCCTGTTGTTCGGCCTGTCGCGCAAGACGGCCACCGAGTTTTCGTTCTTCCTGGCCATGCCGACCATGGTCGGGGCAGCGGTGTACTCGGGCTACAAGTACCGCGACCTGTTCCAGCCGGCGGACTTCCCGGTATTCGCCATAGGTTTTGTCACCTCGTTCATTTTCGCCATGATCGCGGTCAAGGGCTTGCTCAAGTTCATCGCCAGCCACAGCTACGCGGTCTTTGCCTGGTACCGGATTGCCTTCGGCCTGGTCATCCTGGCGACCTGGCAATTCGGCTGGATCGACTGGACTGCGGTCAAGCCATGAGCATCCAGCATCCACGCCTGAAGGCGCTGATCTTTGTGTTGTTATGCGCCGCGCCACTGTTGGGTTCAGCGGTGCTGTGGTATCGCGGCGAGACGGTGATCCCGCTGGCGGCGTATGGCGTGGTCAGTGTGGTGGCGTTCTTCCTGTACTGGAGCGACAAGCGCAAGGCGCAGACCGAGGGCCGGCGCATCCCGGAAAACATTCTGCACGCTGTCGAGCTGGCAGGCGGTTGGCCGGGTGCGCTGATTGCCCAGCAGGTGTTCAGGCACAAGACGCGCAAGGTGTCTTACCAGGTGCTGTTCTGGGTGATCGTGCTGCTGCATCAGGTGTTTTGGCTGGACCAGCTGTTCCTGGGCGGTACGCTGCTTTCAATCCTCTAGCAACAAACCGACCTGCGTGCGCTTGGGCAGTTTGCTCACCACCAGTTGGTGGGAGCGCTGCAACAAGCCACGCAGCTCATCGGCGCCCAGCGGGTAGGGCGTATTCATGATGATCCACTGCGCCCGCGCCAGATACGGTGCGGGGTGGATGCCGGGGCGGTCGACATGGCCCAGGAACAGTTCCTTGTCGACCTTGAACGCCAGCGACTCGCCGCGCAGGTTCTGCAGGGCGAACATCTTGTTGCCGGCAATCGAGAACACCCGCACACCGCCCCACTTATAATCTTCCCGCGCACCGGGCAGGGTCAGGCAGAACGCGGCCACTTGTGCTTCAGTCATGCTCATAACAATCGATCTCCACAGCCTTTGAAGCCTTCTTCCAAATAGTCGATCCACGCGCGGATCGCCGGCAGCACGCCGCGCCGATGCGGGTATACGGCTTGCAACCAGCCGCCCGGCAATGACCATTGCGGCAGCAATTGCACCAGGCGGCCGCTGGCCAGTTCCTCTTCGCAATACATCATCGGCAGCACGGTGAAGCCGACGCCGAGCAGCGCGCTGGTCTTGCGCACGATAAAGTCTTCGATGCCCAGGCGGGCCTCCATCACCAACTCATGGGCATTGCCCTGCGGGTCGATAATGCGTTGGTGCACCATGCGGTCCGCCTCAAGTGCGCCGAGTATGGGCAGTTGTTTGAGGTCTTCCAGGGTTTCGACTTGCCGATCACGCATGAAGCCAGGGCTGGCGACCAACACGGTATGCGCCTGGCGCAAGCGTTTGGTGACCAGCAGCGGGTCTTCGTCGCCCAACTCTCGCACGCGTAGCGCCACGTCAATGCCTTCGGCGACCAGGTCAACACGGCGATTGACCAAGGTCATGTCCAATTGCACCAACGGGTGCGCGGCCAGAAAGCCTGCCACCAATTCCGGCAGGATCTGCTGGGCCAGACCCACCGGGCACGTGACCCGCAGGCGTCCACGCGGCTCGCTGGACATGCTCGCCACGGCCTCATCGGCCATCTCCGCTTCCAGCAACATCGCCTGGCAATGGCGCAAGTAACGCTCGCCCACGGCAGTCAGGGTCAGTTGTCGGGTAGTGCGTTGCAGCAGGCGCGCTCCCAGGCGCTCTTCAAGCTCGGCAATGCGCCGTGACAGCCTGGACTTGGGAATCCCCAGCAGCCGGCCCGCCGCGGCGAAACCGCCGGCTTCGACGACTTTGGCGAAATAGTAGAGATCGTTGAGGTCTTGCATGGTCGGCCTATTGTCCTGTCAGTAGGACAAACTATCGCATTTCAGATGGCTTATCGACTATTGGTTTCATGCGTAGCATCACCACCATCTGATCGCCACTGTCGATCCCACCTCGGAGATCCACCATGAAACTATTGCATATCGATTCCAGCATCCTCGGCGACAACTCGGCTTCCCGCCAACTCAGTGCCGGTGTGGTCAAGGCATGGCAAGCGGCTGAACCGGGTGTGCAAGTGACTTACCGTGACCTGGCCAGCGAAGGCATCAACCACTTCTCCGGCGCTACCCTGGGTGCACTGGGCACTGCGGCCGAACTGCGCGATGCCGCGCAAAAGCACGAGGCGGAACTGAGTGCATCGTCGCTGGCTGAATTCCTCGCCGCCGATGCCATAGTGGTAGGCGCACCGATGTACAACTTCACTATTCCTACCCAGTTGAAAGCCTGGATTGATCGCATCGCGGTTGCCGGCCAGACCTTCCGCTACACCGAAGCCGGCCCTGAAGGCCTGTGCGGTAACAAGAAGGTGATTATCGTGTCCACGGCCGGTGGCTTGCACGCGGATCAGGCATCTGGCGCTGCCCATGAAGGCTACTTGAAACTGCTGTTCGGTTTTCTCGGCATCACCAATATTGAAATCGTCCGCGCTGAAGGGCTGGCCTACGGTGATGAAGCGCGCAGCAAAGCATTGAACGACGCCAACGTGCGGATCAACCAGCAGTTGTTCGCCGCCGCGTAAGGCTTGTGTAAATTAAGCCGTTGCCCGGTTTCATTCTGAAGCCGGGCGCCTAAACTCTGTATTCTGATCGCCTGATCGCCTGATCGCGAGCGGAGTACGGAGTTTTTTCGTTTGTGGCCCAGGTTATGCAGAGGTTATGCAGATAGGGATCCGATACCTGGACTTTTATTCGACATGCCGGTTCTTACGCAGCAAAGGTGGACATCCCCATGATGCGTCTTAGTGCTGTTCTGGTTCTTTCGCTGCTTAGCGGCCTGCTTTCAGTGCACGCTGCACCGGCACCGCACCCGCATTGGAGTGTGGGGTTTCATCGCATGAGCGTGCTCGACCCGCTGGATTCGCAGCCGATGAAGGCCATTGCGTTTTACCCTTCCACTGACACCGAACGCACCACGCCGCTGGGCGCCTATCAGGTCGCGGCCAGTGAAGACGCCAAGGTTGCCATCGGCCGTTTTCCCATGCTGATGTTGTCCCACGGCAATACCGGCACGCCCCTGGCCTTGCATGATCTGGCCACGTCACTGGCGCGCAAGGGATTTGTGGTGGTGGCGGTCCTGCATCCCGGCGACAACTATAAGGACCACAGCCGCCTGGGCACTGTGAGTAATCTGTATGGCCGGCCGATCCAGATCTCCCAGGCGATCACCGCGACCCTGGCTGATCCCATGCTGTCGCCCTTTGTGGATGTTGATCAGATTGGCGTGATCGGTTATTCAGCCGGTGGCGAAACCGCGCTGATCCTGGCGGGCGCCAAGCCGGATTTCGAGCGCCTGCGCCGTTACTGCCAACAACGCCCCGAGGACCGTGATGCCTGCACCACCAAGGGCGAGTTGGTGGTCGACCGCGACGACTTGCAGCCCCAGGCCGACCCACGCATCCATGCCTTGATGCTGATGGCGCCACTGAGCCTGATGTTTGGCCGCCACACCCTGGCTGATGTGCACGTGCCGGTGCTGCTCTACAGTGGCGATGGCGACCAGCTGGTGGCGGTGGACAAGAACGCCGCCGCCCTGGCGCGCAAACTGCCAGAGCCACCGGACTTCAAGCTGTTGGCCGGGGCAGGGCACTTTGTATTCATGGCGCCATGCGACAGCGATCAACTGGCGACAATGCCAGGCATCTGCACCGATGCCGATGGCGTCGACCGCGAAGGTATTCACCGCGATATGGTCTCTGAAGCCGGGCGCTTTTTCAGCCGAACCCTCGGTGAGGCGACGCGTGCCGGCCTGCAGACCGCTGATCAGTAGGCGCGGCGCCTGAGCAGTACGGTCAGGGCGAGTGCGCTGACCGACAGCAACGCGGCACAGAAGAAGATCCAGCCGTAGCCGAGGTTCAACGCCACGGCGCCCATCAACGGCCCGGCAATCGCCAGCGCCAGGTCGAAAAACACCGCATAGGCACTCAGCCCCGCACCTCGGCTGCTGTCCGGCACTTGCTTGATGGCTTCAACCCCCAGCGCCGGGTACACCAGCGACAGGCCAAAGCCGGTCAGCCCGGCACCGATCAAGGCGACGCCGGTGGACGGCGCCAGCCACAGCAGCGTCAGGCCCAGGATTTCGATGCTCATGCAGGCGATGGCGGCGGTAAACCCACCAAACCGGCTGATGGCAGAAATGAACATCAGGCGCGACAGAATAAAACACGCGCCAAATACCGTCAGGCAATACGCCGCGCCGCTCCAGCCACGATTGAGGTAGTACAGGGTAATGAAGGTCGTCAGCGTGCCGTAGCCAATCGACGCCAGGCACAGGCTGGTGCCGAACGGTGCGATGCGCCCGAACACTGCCCAGAACGGCAGCCGCTCACCGCGCACCACCGGCACCGACGGTTTATTGCGGATCAGCACCAGCCCCAGCCCCGCCAACACCGACAGGGCAACTCCCAGGCTGGTATAGCCATATTCCGCCACCATCACCACGCCGACCGGCGCACCAACGGCAATGGCGCCGTAGGAGGCAATGCCATTCCAGGAGATCGAGCGGGCCGTGTGTTCAGTCCCCACCGCGCCCATGCACCAACTGATGGTGCCCACGCCAATCAGGCCCTGGGCCACGCCCAGCAACAGGCGACCGACGATCAGAATGCCCAGGCTCAAGGCTGGCAGGCTGTCCACCAGAGTGGCGATAAAGGTCAGCACGCCGCTGATCAGGATGCCGGCCAGGCCCAGCACGATCGCACGCTTGGTGCCGACGTTATCCGACATCCGCCCGGCCATTGGGCGGCTGAGCAGCGTGGCCAGGTATTGCGAACCGATGGTGACCCCGGCGACTACCGCGCTGAAACCCAGTTGTTCGTGCACATAGCCTGGAATCACCGCAATCGGCAGGCCGATGCAGATAAAGGCTATGAAGGTGTAGAACACGATGGAGACGATCTGCAGGGTGATCGACAGGGAGGAGGGGGCGGCAGGCATGGGTACTCGATCGCTGGCGGGCGGTACGGCCATGATGCCACTGCTCTAACCAATGTGGGAGGGGGCTTGCTCCCTCCCACATTTGGATCTGACTGCCCTGGAAGCTGAGGGCGTTCTTAGAACACCACACCCTGGCTACGCAGGTAGTCGTCATAGGTACCGCTGAAGTCGATCACGCCGCTTGGGCTCAACTCGATGATGCGGGTCGCCAGGGACGATACGAACTCGCGGTCGTGGCTGACGAAGATCAGCGTGCCCGGGTAGTTTTCCAGTGCCAGGTTCAGCGCCTCGATGGATTCCATGTCCAAGTGGTTGGTCGGTTCGTCCATGATCAGCACGTTCGGCTTTTGCAGGATCAGCTTGCCGAACAACATGCGGCCTTGCTCACCACCGGAGATCACTTTGACCGACTTCTGGATTTCGTCGTTGGAGAACAACATGCGGCCCAGGGTGCCACGGATCATTTGTTCGCCTTGGGTCCACTGGCCCATCCAGTCGAACAGGCTCACGTCGTCTTCGAAGTCGTGGGCATGGTCCTGGGCGTAGTAGCCCAGTTCGGCGGCGTCGGTCCACTTGATGCTGCCGGCATCCGGGGTCAGTTCGTTGACCAGGGTGCGCAGCAGGGTGGTCTTGCCGATACCGTTCGGGCCGATGATTGCCACGCGCTCGCCAGCTTCAACCTGGAAGCTGAAGTCCTTGAACAGCGGCTTGCCGTCAAAACCTTTGGCCATCTTCTCGACCATGACCGCCTGGCGGTGCAGCTTTTTATTCTGCTCGAAACGGATGAATGGGCTCACACGACTCGACGGCTTGACTTCGGCCAGTTGGATCTTGTCGATCGCCTTGGCACGGGACGTGGCCTGCTTGGCTTTGGAGGCGTTGGCCGAGAAGCGGCTGACGAAGGATTGCAGTTCGGAGATCTGCGCTTTCTTCTTGGCGTTGTCCGACAGCAACTGCTCGCGGGACTGGGTCGCCACGGTCATGTACTCGTCGTAGTTGCCCGGGAACAGGCGCAGCTCGCCGTAGTCCAGGTCAGCCATGTGGGTGCACACGCTGTTCAGGAAGTGACGGTCGTGAGAGATGATGATCATCAGGCTGGAGCGCTGGGTGAGGATGTTTTCCAGCCAGCGGATGGTATTGATGTCCAGGTGGTTGGTCGGTTCGTCGAGCAACAGCACTTCAGGGTCCGAGAACAGCGCCTGAGCCAGCAATACACGCAGTTTCCAGCCTGGGGACACTTCGCTCATCGGGCCGAAATGCTGCTCCAGGGGAATCCCCAGGCCCAGCAACAACTCACCGGCGCGGGATTCGGCGGTGTAGCCGTCCATTTCGGCGAACTCGGTTTCCAGCTCGGCCACGGCCATGCCGTCTTCTTCGCTCATTTCCGGCAGCGAGTAGATACGGTCGCGCTCGGCCTTGACCTTCCACAGCTCCTCGTGGCCCATGATCACGGTGTCGAGCACGGTGAATTCTTCGTAGGCGAACTGGTCCTGGCGCAGTTTACCCAGGCGCACATTCGGCTCCAGCATGACCTGGCCGCCGGACGGGTCGAGGTCGCCACCGAGGATTTTCATGAAGGTCGACTTGCCGCAACCGTTGGCCCCGATCAAACCATAGCGGTTGCCGGCGCCGAACTTGACCGAGACGTTCTCGAAGAGCGGCTTGGCGCCGAACTGCATGGTGATGTTAGCTGTGGAGATCAATTACTTTACCTATCAATGGGTTGCGAGCGTGACGGCAGGTGCCTTCAGGCATGCGTCAACAGCGACATCAAGGCGCGAAACCCGGTCGCTGAGCGGAAAATTTGGGATGTGTGTTGGAATTTGGCGCGCATTGTCGCATATGTGAGGCGACAGTTGTATGGCAGTCGACGACGATGTTCCGCGCCTTGTGTGATTCGAAGCGCTGAAATCAAAGCTCGGGCCCGCGGGCAGGTATTCATTTTTTAGGTAACGATTGACAGTCTTTTCCCGTCCATCACCAATCTGTCCCGGCAATGGGCACTGCGGCCACATCAAAAGTCATCTGAAAAGGGGCAATCGGTATGGGGGTTTTCGATTACAAGAGCATGACGGGCCAGAAGGCCAAGGCGCTGTTGAACGACGCTTTGGCCTTGTCCGATTACGCTTATGACGCCAGCGGCCAACCGCTGACCGCTGGCGGTTGGGCGCCTATCGGTGCGCAAGCACTGGGGGTGACGCAGAAAGTCGACGAGTACGGCACCTTTTGGGGCGAGACGGTATTGGCTCCCTCCGCCAACGTCAAGATTGTGGGACAGTACGATGGCGTGGGTAAGCTGATCGCCATGGGGGTTGCCTTTCGTGGGACGTCCTTTGGCTTGTCCTGGGATGGATTGGGCGACGTCGCCAGCGATCTGGCTGCTGCCGCCGTTCCCGGATACGCCGCCCATTATGCTCAGTTCGCGTTCAGTGGCTTATTGGAGCACGTCGCCAGCTACGCCAGGAGCCAGGGCTTGACCGGCAAGGATATCCTGGTCACCGGCCATAGCCTCGGCGCACTCGGGGCCAACAGCTTGGCGACCTTGAGCCATGATCATTGGGGCGGTTTCTTCGAGGATGCCAACTACGTCACCTTTGCCTCACCCACACAACGTTCGGGTGACACTCGGATCTTGAATATCGGCTATGAGAATGACCTGGTGTTCAAGGCCATTGATGGCGAAGGCATCAATACATCGGCACTGCGCTGGGGTAACGATAGCGTTTGGGATTCGGCGGCCAATAACTTGGTCAGCTTTACCGATAACTACGCCTCAGCCTGGGCGCATTTACCCAATGCCCTCAACTGGGGAGTCGGCAAGGCTCACTCCCTGGACGGTTACATCCAAGGCATGAAGCGTATCGCGTCCTCGGATTTCTACGACCTGACCAGCAAAGACTCGACCATCGTACTCTCCAGCCTCAGCGAGGCCACGCGTGAAACCACCTGGGTGCAAGACCTGAACCGCTACGCCGAAAAACACACCGGCAATACCTTCATCTTCGGTACCGAGGGCAACGACCTGCTCAAGGGCGGAGCGGGCAATGACTTCCTGGAAGGTGGCGCAGGTGATGATCGTTTCCGCGATGACGGCGGCTACAACATCCTGCTGGGGGGGCAGGGCAGTAACGTCTTCGAACTGCAAAAGCCACTGGGCGCCTTCAGCTTTGCCAATGACGGCGATGGCACGTTGTATGTCAACGACGCCTATGGCGGTATCAGTATGACCCGGGATATCGGCGCATTGGTCAGCAAAGAAACGGCCTATATACCGTGGACTTCAATCCCTTGGGGCTCCAATGACATCACTTATAAGGTGACCGGCGATGGCCTGCTGGCCGGTAACGACCTGACGCACTACGCGGCCTCCACCAACGGCGATGCCCATGACAATGTCCTCACCGCTCATGCTACGGGTGATTGGCTGTTCGGCTTGGGCGGCGACGATCACCTGATCGGAGGCCCGGGTAATGACGTATTTGTCGGCGGCACCGGCAATGACCTGATGGTTGCAGGCGGTGGCAGTAATACCTTCCTGTTCGACGGCATCTTCGGCAACGACCGGATCCAGGGTTACCAGGCCAGCGATAAGCTGGTGTTCATGGGTATGGCTGGCCTGGGCCAGGATTACGATTACCGCTCTTATGCCTCGACGTTCGAGGACAACACCGTGCTGGCCTTTGGTGACAACTCGGTGATGTTAATGGGCGTGAACATGACTCAGTTGAATGGCGCAGGCATCTTTATTTCCTGAACGCAGGCCGGGCAGAGCACCTTGGATGACTGGGGTGTTCTGCTTCAGCCCATTACCGGCACCTGCAGGCTGGGTTTTGCCAGGGTTTCCGGCATCGCCAGCCACAACAGCAGCAACGCCACGCCCGCCACGCCCGCCAAGGTCAGAAAGGCTGCGTTATAGCCGGCCTGTTGCACCACGAAGCCGGCCAGGCTGCTGCTTAGCGCCGCGCCGAGGCCGAACACAGTGGAAAGGGCACCCAGACTTACATTGAAACGCCCGGTGCCTTGGGTCAGGTCTTTGACGATGACCGGGAACAACGCGCCGAAAATACCCGCGCCGATACCGTCAAGCATCTGCACCGCCACCAGCCAATACGGATCGCTGGACAGGGTATACAGCACGCCACGCAGCGGCAGTATCAGAAAGCCGGCCAGCAACAGCGGCTTGCGCCCCCAGATATCTGCCTTGAGCCCGACCAGCCAGGCGATCGGGACCATGACCAACTGTGCGGCGACAATGCAGGCTGAGGTCAGGGGCGTGGCCATCTGCAGGTTGATCTGCGCCAGCTTCTGGCTGACCAGTGGCAGCATCGCGGCATTGGCCAGGTGAAACAGCGCGCAGCAGACGGCGAACAGCAGCAACGGGCGGTTAGCCAGCAAGACGGTCAGGCCCGAAGGCTGCTCATGGTCGCTGTGATGGGCGGGATCGAAGCCACGGGCCACCTCATGATCAATCGCCTTGCCAGAAACACAGCTGACCGCAATGACACTGGCGACTGCCATAAACGCCATCAGGTAAAACACCACCACAGGCCCATACAGATACGCCAGGCCCCCGGCCAGCAGTGCGGCCACGGCGTTGCCGGCGTGGTTGAAGGTTTCGTTGCGCCCGGTACGCCGAGTGAAAGCACGGGGGCCGGTAATACCAAGGGAGATGGCAGAAATGGCCGGGGCGAATACCGATGCGGCAACGGCGCTGGCGGCCTGGGTCAGCGCCACCCAGCCAAATGAACTGACGAAGGGCAGTATCAGGCAACTGCCGGTGACCAGCAGCGCGGCAATCGCGATGACTGCACGCTTGCTGCGGGTTCGGTCGATCAGCGCACCCGCCGGGCCCTGGGTGATCAAGGCGGCGATACCGGCCAGGGTCATGACTACGCCGATACTGGCCGGGTCCCATTTATGGACCGCCAGCAGGTAGATCGCCAGGTACGGCCCAAGACCGTCGCGAACATCCGCGAGGAAGAAGTTCAGGCTGTCCAGGGAAAGGGCGGTACGCAGATCTGAATGATGGGCCACAGTGCGATCTTCGAGAGCGGCGTTCAATGGCTGAACACGCGATGGCTTAATGACCGGTAGGCTTGGCTATAAGTTTCGCTGGTACTGCGGGTTTTATCTGGCAGATATTTGGCTTATGTTCCTAAGCCCGCTGTATTGACTTTCTGGAGACGCAATGGACATGCCCTCAGCGCAAGAGGCGATTGCCAGCAATAAAAACGCCTGGGACGAATCGGCCCGGTTGCACAAAGACACGGCGACCTGGACGAAGCTACTGGCCTCGCTGGCCGAACCTGACTTTTCCTGCCTTGACCCCACTATCACCGCGTTGCTGCATGAGATAGGTGTGGTGGGCAAGGACGTGGTGCAATTGTGCTGCAACAACGGACGCGAAAGCCTTTCGTTGTATGGCTTGGGGGCCCGTTCGGTGGTGGGGGTTGATCAATCCCGGGCGTTTCTTGAACAGGCGCGGGAATTGGCCGAGGTCTCGCCACACAGCCCTGATTTCATTGAGACCGATATCCACCATTTGCCGGAGCGTTTGCAGGCACGGTTCGATATTGCCCTGGTGACCATTGGCGTACTGGGTTGGATGCCGGATGTGGCGTTGTTCATGCGCCAGGTTGCCCTTGTGCTGAAGCCCGGCGGTACGTTGGTCATGTACGAAACCCATCCCTTTCTTGAGGTGTTTGACCCCTGTGGGGCCAACCCGATGCTGCCTTCCAGTTCTTACTTCCAGCGTGAACCCTTTGTGCTGCAGGAGGCAATTGTCTCTGAAGGGAAGGACGAGCGGCCCGGGCCGACGTCCTATTGGTATGTACATACCCTGGGCAGTGTGGTCAGCGCGGCTATCGCAGCGCAGTTGCAGATCGCTCATTTGCAGGAATACCCGCATTCCAACCGGGAAGAACTCTACGATCAATATGAGCATCAGGCCGCGCAACTGCCCCTGTGCTTTACCATGACAGCGATCAGGCGTGATGGCTGATAAAGGTTTGCGCACGCAAAAAAAAGGCCCGCGAGGAGAGGGCGGGCCAAGTGATTCACTGGAGTAGGTAGGCCTGACCTTATAGGTCGAAAAGTGAAGGCCTTGTGAAAATGCCGTGATCAAATCGGATAATCACGTCTAATGCCGATCAGTGTAGGAGCGAGCAAGCTCGCTCCTATGTATGGACTCTTTCTGGCCGATACTGCCCAGGCCGAGCACGCCCAGGGTCTTGCCATGCAGGTCACCGCCCAGGCCCATCTGCCATCCGCCTGCGCGCAGCGAGTTGGCTTCGGCCAGCAGATTGCGCGTAGAGGCCATGATCAGCGCCCAGGTCAGTTCCGGCGCCGCATGTTTATAGCTGTCGGTGCCGCACACCTGGATACCCAGGGCCTTGGCGGCGGCAATATCGATGGCAGCATTGCGCATACCGCCGGTGACCAGCAATTTTAGCTTGGGCAGCCCTTGCAGCAAGGCCTTGTCGAAGGTGGAGCGTTCGCGCATGACGCAAATCACCTCGAAGCCCTTCAAGCGTTCAACCATTGTCGCCGTATCAGCGGGGTAGTCGTGGAGAAAATGTACCTGACCCACGCCGTCCAGCGCCGACCAATCCACCACGTCACTGGCGACGTTCTGCCAATCATCTATCACTGCGATCTGTATCGACATGCCATGGGCCTCGAAATCAAAGG
>NZ_SPKP01000066.1:0-959 GCF_023127835.1 Pseudomonas sp. B329
CGCTCCGAGAAGTGCCCGATTAAACGTTCCGGGGCGGATTGGTCCAGTTATGGGGAGGATGGCTACCTGTCTACTACGGTCCAGCCGCAGCAGCAGGGGCAGAGCGATATATATGAGGCGACGCTAGCCATCAATGGCGGCAGCCGATGCCAGTGGCAACTGAGTAACGTCACCTTTGGCGTTACCTATGCCAACACGACGCACTTCGGAGAGAACGTTAAAGCGGGCCCTGGGGGAGGGGTTATTGTGATGTTTGATCAGCACCTACCCCAACAGCGCTCTGTTTTTGAGCCGACTATCAATGTCAGCGGTGATCTACTGATCAGGAAGGACTACTACCCTTGGGTTAACGAGCAGTTCCTTGGTAAGCATGAAAAACTCGCTTGGCTAGTCGGTGAGGGTGAAATCTATTTGTATTACCGCGCCCTGAAATCCCGAAAGGTAGCGTTTGAGCCGCTACTACATGCGGACTATTTGGTTTACTCGGTGGGGCCGAAGGAAAAGAAAAAGGGAAATCACAACCTGTTCACTTACTCCGATGGCAGCGTTGTGGTGGGTGGCAGCAAACCAAGCTTCAAGAAGCTGCAAACCATTCGCCTAGGACAACCGCAATGAACCTAAAACTTCTAGGCGCACTGTTGGTTGCTAGGGGAGATGTATGAACGCTCTCATCGGCCATGCAATGGGCAGCTTGTTGCTGCTCACTCTCACCGCCTGCGGTCAGAGCCAAACTTTGTCCCCGCCACCGGGAGGGGAGGAGGTCAGCATTACGGTGAAGGTCCCACCGAACCTTGCAGCGGAACCCATGCGGGTGATGTACCGCTCCGAGAAATGCCCGATTAAACGTTCCGGGACGGATTGGTCCAGTTATGAGGAGGATGGGTATCTGTCTACAACTGTCCAGCCACAGCAGCAGGGGCAGAGCGATATATATGAGGCGAAGCTAGCCATCAATGGCG
>NZ_SPKP01000066.1:969-1418 GCF_023127835.1 Pseudomonas sp. B329
CAGCCGATGCCTGTGGCAACTGAGTAACGTCACCTTTGGCGTCACCTATGCCAACACGACGCACTTTGGGGATAACGTAAGGGCGGGTCCGGGAGGCGGGATTATTGTGATCTTCGATCAGAATCTGCCACAACAACGCTCGGCTTTTGAACCCGTTATAAACGTCAGTGGTGATCTGCAGATCAGCCAAGACTATTACCCTTGGGTTAATGAGAAATTTCTTGGCAAGCACGAAAAACTCGTTTGGTTAGTGGGCAAGGGTGAAATGTATTCTTATTTTCGCGCGCCGACGGCCAGAAAGATTTCGTTTGAACCGCTATTGCATGCCGACTACGTCGTCCACTCGGTGGAGCCCAAAGTGCACAAGGTGGGGGATTACACCCAAATCACCTACCCCGATGGCAGTGTTACGGCGGATGGCAAGAAACCAAGCTTTAAGAAGCTACAAG
>NZ_SPKP01000067.1:0-2982 GCF_023127835.1 Pseudomonas sp. B329
GGACGATGCCCTTGAACCAGTTTTTGTCATACGGCTTGATGTAGTCGTCCACACGCACGTCGGCGCGATTACCCACCGGGCGCAGCAGGATGACCCGGCGGCACTGCTCCAGCAGTTCCTGGCGCGACAACACCGTGGCCAGGCCATGGTCGCCGCTGAGCCGCACTTGCAGCGAGTCCTCGGCGCGCAAGCCTTCGATCAGCGCCAATTGGCCATCGGCCAATTGCACCAGCAACGGTAAACGCCATTGAGTCAGGTCTTCGGCCTGTAACTCTTCATCAATCTTGACCGACAGTCCCAAGTGTTTGGCAATGGCATACAGCTGGTCATCGGAATGCGCACTGCCCTGCCAGGCAGCGGCCAGCCGCGCATCCTCGGGGGAGAAGCTCAGGTTGTAATGACCAGCAACCAGCAACAACATTTCCAGCCAGGGCGGGGAAACAGATGGCGGACTGGCTTGCAGGGGTTCTTGGGCACGGCGGTTCATGGCAAACGCTCACGGTAGGTGGCGTCGTTGGCAGCACCAAACGCCTGACTGAGATGGCCTGCGCTATACAGGCAGTTGATCTGTAACCGACGCAGGCTATTGAGCGTGGTCTGCTGCTCGACCCGCGACAAATACGCCTCTTGCTCGGCATTGAGCAGATCCAGCAGCGGCCGGGTGCCCAACTCAAGGTATTGCTGGCGGTAGAGCACGCGAGTTTCATTGATCGTGCTTTCGCGCACGGTTTGGGCACCCAGGCTGGCATGTAACTTCAGCACCTGGCTCTGCGACTGCTGCATTTCCTGGCGCGCGCGCAAACGGGCAGTATCGAGGCCGGCCTGGGAGGACGCCAGGGCCCTCTCGCTGGCCGCCTTGCCGGCCTGGATCGCGTTACCCTGATAGATCGGCATGCTCGCGTTGAGGAAGACGCTGTAGCGGCTGCGGTCCTGGTCCGTACCTGGGCTGCCATCCAGCTGGTGGCTGAATGTCGGCTCCAGGGACAGTGTCGGTAGCCCGGCTGCCTTGGCGGCGCTCACTTCGGCCTCGGCCCGGGCTACCCGCGCTTGGGCGGACTGCACCTCAGGGTTGTCCTGCATCTTGGCATCGACCTGCTGGCACGACTGCTCCAGTTCCCGCGGGAAATGGTCGGACACACCCTCGACCCGAGGTTGCCCGATCAGGTTCGACAATGTGGCAAACGTACGCGCCAGGCTGGCTTGATGCTGGAAGCCGGTGACCTTGGCAGCTTCAATACGCGACATGGTTTGCACATAGTCCGAACGGGTACTGGCGCCCATGTCCAGACGCTGGCGCGCCAGGTCGGAGACTTTTTCCAGGCTGTCGATCTGGTCCTGGGTGATCGCAATCAACCGCTGGTAATACTGGCCGTCAAGAAAGGCCAATGCGGTATTCATGGCAACCTGTTCGACACTCAGGCGCACGTCTGCCTCGCGCTCGGTGACACCGGCCTGGCTGGCCTCGACAGCGCTGGACACCTTGCCGAAGTCATACAGCATCTGCGAGGCACTGACGTCGAAGACCTGGGCACTGTGACTGCCAGGCACACCACTTTGGTAGCCGCTGCGCACGCCACCGCTGATCCTGGGGTAATAGCCGGCCTGCGCCACTTCTACCCGCTGCACTTGTTCATTGACCCCTTCCCGCGCCCGCAGGATATCCGGGTACGAGGTTAAGGCCTGGCGCACGGCCGCCCGCATATCCAGCGCCGCGGTGCCGGCAGTGGCTAAGGTGTTCACGCTCAGTTGGGGAGCGGAAGGTGGAAGAAACTGCCCGGCTTCAATCAATGAAACCAAAGAGGGCGCGGGCACCGTTTCTTGCACTTGACTGTTCTTGATCGGATGCACGGTAGGCGCAACCTGATCTTGGGGTTGGTCATGCACAGAGGGTGCATTGACCTGCCCGACCACACCGCCCGAACTGAACGATAAGGCTATCGTCAGGCAGGCAATATCACGCCGGGGATGGAATATCCGGAACATAATTGACACTCAGGGAAAATAACCCTGGGCCATACGGCCCAGGGCTCTGTCATTACGACTTAAACAACGGAAACACCACTCTCGACCCAGAGGTCTTTCTTCGACGTTTCATCGATGTAGTGCACATACTCATGGCCATCCAGCGGCGCCTTGACGCCATCGGGTTTCCACGAATCCGGCAAGTCCAGGGTCGAGGCAGATGTCGACTTCGACACCGTGCCATCGGCTTGCAAGATATCGTTCAAGGTCACCGTCAACGCGGGCTTGGCCGGATCGTCCTTGGCTTGCAGGCTGACCAGCTTGTTGACGTCCAGGTTTGGCCCCTGACCCAGGTTGAACGACGGCAGTGCAGTGTCGCTGTCGATGTCTGTCTCCACCTGGCTTTCCGGCTGAGCGAGTTGCGCCGCCAGATCAGGCGCGGGGGCCACACTGGTCGACACCTCGTTGAGCTCGGTGACGAGCTTGGAGTCGGCAATCTTCACCGCCAGGGTGGAGGTCACCGTCTCGCCGTTCGTGTGCCGTACTTGATACGAGAAAGTCTCGACTTCATTCAGACCCGTCAGGCTGAGTTTTGGCGTGTAGGTGTAGTCACCGTTCGCCGCGACTTTCAAATCACCGTATTTACCGGCAATGGTTTCCTGATTGATCGAAGGCACCGATTTGCCATCGACGCTGACGATGCTGGCATCATCACTGTCGATCAAATCACCCGAGACGGAATACGCCTTGATATCAATTTGGAAGGTCGAGGTGAGAATGGCTCCCCCAGCAGTCCTGGCCTCATACGAGAACGTCTCGGTCTGGTCCGAAGGGGTGGCATTGCTGTTCTGCCTGTAGGTGGCTTGACCATCGGCGCCGATGCTCAGGTCACCAAACTGGCCTTTGACCACCGTGCGCACTTCATTGGCAAGTGTCGTATTGTTGACCTTCAACAACGTTGCGCCTGCCGGCAGAATCAGGTCACTCTTTATCGCACTGTTGGCAAAACCACCAATGAAC
>NZ_SPKP01000067.1:2992-8140 GCF_023127835.1 Pseudomonas sp. B329
CTTGATCCCGACACCCAAAACGTCGAAGTTATCGACCGTGACTCGGTATTCACCCGGCATTTCATAGGCCAGGGAGATACCCGACTTGGTCGCAATGATCGGCAGGACCGACACGTTGCCAAGGCCGATCCCCCTGCTGTCCCTCACATCAACCCATTGACCGTTGACCAACTTTTCCAGTTTCACGCCATTGAAGTTCACCACATCAATGTTTATCGGTGCCGAGCTACTGACCGCAATCTCGACCTTTTCACTGTCACTGACAACGAAGTGATAAGTGGCTGAAATCGGCAAGACATCCCCGCCACCCAACTTATTGGAAAACCAATTAACAACGCTGTTCACGCCCGAGCTGCCCGGTGTGACGAAGCTAGCGGATTTGGTCTGCTCCAGGTTGGCGATGTTTGGATCAATAAACTGGCTGACGGTGACCTCATTGTGTTCCGCCACCAATTGATAAGGCGCTGTTACCGACACTGAACCTGTGGAGGTGGACTGGTTATCCAGGGACGCTGAAGTCACCTGCAACACTGTCCCGCCCATCTGTGCTTTTACCGGCACCTCATAGTTGCCGTCGGCATCGACAGGTTGTTCGCCCAGGGTCTCGCCTGCGGCATTTTTCACCACCACCTTGGTATTGGGCGTGGCCTTGCCGGAGACGAGTTTGCCATCGGCACTGATCATCGCGCTCAACGGCGCCGGGATGGCCTCGCCCGCTACCTGAGGTGCAATCAGTTCGGTTGGCAGCGACTCCTTGCCTGCCAATTCAGCCACCACCGAAACCTTACTGCCCGCAGGCTGCCTGGTAATGGTTGCGGCGAACGTACCGTCCTCGCCCGCCACGATTGGCCCGGCCAGCAACTGGCCGTTGGCGTCCTTGACCGACACGCTCGCACCTGGCAGGGTCTTGCCGGTGATCTGGGTGCCAGCGGCATCCAGGTGAGCTTCCGGTTGTGCAGGTCGATCAACCTCAGTGACCGGTGTTTTCACATAGGCCGGTGCAGACTCCACGCCCTGCCCTTGTGCCGTCACCGCCAGGGTGGTGCCGTTAGGCTGTTTCGGGATGTTGACCACAAAGGTGCCATCCTGCTGGACAACCCCGGAACCGATCTCTTTGCCCTGGGCATCCTTGACGCGGATGGTTTCGCCCGTGTTGCCCTTGCCCGTCACCTGGGTGCCGGCTTCGTCGACTTGCACCTCTGTCGGCGTATTGGAGGCAATGTGCGGCGTCATCACCGATTCAGAAGCGGACACCTTGTCGTTGTTCTGCAACGCGACATTCAACAGTTGACCGCCCGGCTGTACGGGGATAGTGACCTCGAAAGTGCCGTCCGGCCCGACGATGCCCTTGGCGATCACGGTTGTGTCGTCCGCTGCTTTGATCAATACGATGGTGTTCGGCGCACCTTTGCCCTGCACCTTGGTGCCGGTGGCGTCCACACTCACATCGAAAGGCTTGGCTGGCGTGTCTTCGGCGCTCAGGGGTACCAGCAACAGCGCAGGCTCCGACACCTTGTCACCCTTGACCGCGCTGATGGCAAGCCTGTCACCGCCATTCTGCGCGGGGATATTGGCCGAAAACATACCGTCGGGCCCAGTTGCAAACGTGCCCAGATCCTGTTGAGTCTCGAGGTTGACGATCTTGACCGTTTCACCTGGCTTGACCTTGCCCAACACGCGAGTGCCGCTGGGGTTGATATTCAGGTCGGTAGGTGGCAATGGCAGGTCCGCATCGATAAACGGCGCCACGACAGAAACGCTTGGCGATGCCTTCCCCTCGTCGTAGGCCGTCACGCTCAAGACGGCGCCGGTCTTCTGAGGCGTGCTCAAGGCAATCTCGACAGAACCGGTCTTGTTCACCACGCCACTGCCCAGCTCCTTGCCGCTGGCATCCATGACCTTGATGATTTCTCCCGGCTTGCCCTTGACCGTTACCGCACTGCCGGTGTCATTGATCACCGCATCACGGGGCGCCAGCACAGGCACCGACAGGGTGGCAGGCGCCGACTCCAGGCTGCCCAGGCTGACCGTCGCCTTGAGGTCTTCACCGCTTGCGCCGGACGGCAACAGCACACTGCCCTTACCATTTGCATCCAGAGGCACACGAACGATTGTGCCGTCCGGGTTGTTGATTTGCACAATAGCGTTGGGCTTACCTTCTACGCTCACCTGCCCGGTGACCGCATCGACCGCGCCGAACACTGGCGCCAGCAACGGCACTTCGAGCGCCGCGGCCTGCGACGTAATACCTGCCGCTTGGGCAACCACGCCCACTTCCTCACCTCCCAGGGCATGGGGCAACTTGATCACGGCATGGCCTTGTGCATCTAGCTGTACCGGAGTGCCGACCGGATTGCCGTCTTTGTCCTGCAACTGCACAGAGACGTTTGGCTTGCCGGTGACCGATAGCTCCTCTTTGGCGGCATCAAATGCCAGGGTTGGCGCAAGTAGCGGAACCACCTGGGCATCGCTGACAGGCGACTTGGCCTCCTTGAAGGTTTGAACCGCCTGCAGAGTCTCTGCGCCAAGGGAGGCCGGAATCGAGATCACGCCTTTGCCTTGGGCATCCAACGTCACAGGCGACCCCACCGGTTTGCCGTCCTTGTCTTGCAACTGCACGCTGGCGCCCGCTTTGCCTTCGATCGCCATCTGGCCGGTTATTGGATCAACCGGGCCCAACACCACTTTGAGCAAAGGAATGGCAGTCTGTACTGTCGCAGATTCTTCCTGCCCATCCTTGATGGTTACGCTGACCGACTCTCCACGCAATGCCGGAGAAAGGACCAGATTGCCCTTGCCATCATTACCCAACGTGAGGCGTTCAACCACTTCACCCGCAGCGTTCTTGACCTCTACTTGCCCACCCGGCATACCGACGATCTCCAGGGCGGTGCCGTCTTCGCTGAAAGTCAATTTCGGCTCGAACAGCGGAACCTCAATCGATGGGGCCTTTTCTGAGCGCTTGGCCGGCTTGTTCGGTTCGACCGTTTGCAGCTCCGGGTTATCAAACTGTGCGTCAAGCGCACCCGTGCGGCTGGTGGTAGCAGCGTCTTCCTGGCTGGCGCTGATTCTTTGTCCGCTGGCGTTGAAGGGCAGCGTTACCGTTGCCTTACCGTCCGGATCGAAAACACCTCGAACGTAGACCTCGCCTGTTACGTCGTTAAATACCTGGAACACGGCCCCAGGTTTACCGTCCAGGGTGACATTTCGCGTTCCTCCGTCAACCTGGCCCAGTATCGGTGTCAGCATAGGTACAGCCACGCCGGAAGGGCCAGACTCGGTACTGTCGACCACCTGAGTGACGGTCAGATCCAGGCTGCTCAATTGCGGGCGCAGTGTGATCTGGCCGTCGCCTTGGGCATCCAGCGTCACCGGGCTGCCGATCGGCTGGCCAGTGCTGTCTTTCAACTGCACGGTCGCGTTCGGTTTACCTTGAACATTCAACAGGTTGTTGGCCGCATCGACAGCGCCCACAACCGGTGCAAGCACCGGCGCCAACACGGTATTACTGACGGGCGATTGCACAGTGCCCGAGGTTTGAACGGCCTGCAGATTTTCGCCGCTGGCTTCCTGGGGCAGCGTGATCAGGAACTGGCCCTGCTCATCCAGGATCACTGGCGCGCCAATCGGTGCTCCTTCGCTGTCCTGCAATTGCACACTAGCGCCTGGCTTACCGGTAACCAGCAACTGGCCGGAGGCGTTGACATCACCCAGTTCGGGTTTCAGCAACGGCGCAGTCAGCGCGGTGGTGGGTGGTGACTCGATGTTGTCCACGGTCTGGGTGACCGTCACAGGCAGGTCGCTCAAGGTCGTCGGGACTTGCAGTGAGCCCTGGCCTTGCGCGTCCAGCGTGACTGGCGTGCCCACGGTGTTGCCTGTGCTGTCCTTCAACTGCACGGTGGCACCCGGTTTCCCCTGCACCAGGAGGGTGCCTTCCGGATCGATTGTGCCCACGACGGGGGTCAATACGGGGACAGTCAGCAAGTCGCTGGCGGGCGATGTGGCCGTACCCGACGTCTGCACGGCCTTCACGCTTTCGCCTGAGGTGTTTGCAGGCAACGTCAGCACGCCTTCGCCCTCGTCACTCAGGACGATTGGAGTACCGATCGATTTGCCAGTGCTGTCTTGCAACTGCACGGTGGCACCTGGTTTGCCGGTAACCGTCAACCCGCCGGTGGCGGCGTTGACATCACCCAGCTCTGGCTTCAACAACGGCACGGTCTGTGGAGCGGTGGCCAGGGACTCGTTGTTGTCCACGGTCTGGGTGACCGTCACGGGCTGGTCGCTCAGGGTGGTCGGGATTTGCAACGTGCCTTTGCCGTCGGCGTCCAGGGTGACCGGAGTACCCACGGTTTTGCCCGCGCTGTCTTTCAACTGCACGGTCGCGCCTGGTTTGCCCGTCACTTCGAGGATGCCGGTTTGCGGGTCGATTGCGCCCACGGTAGGGGTCAATGTGGGGATGGCCAGCGTTGGGCTGGTCGGCGATGTGATGGTGTCCGACGTCTGCACAGCTTGCACGCTTTCGCCAGCGGTGCTTGCAGGCAGCGTCAACGTGCCGTTGCCCTGGGCGTCCAGGACGACAGGATTACCAATCGGGGCGCCAGTACTGTCTTGCAACTGAACGCTGGCCCCTGGCTTGCCGATGACCGGCAACAGACCGGTGGCAGGATCGACAGGACCCAACTGTGGTGCCAGCAACGGCACGTCAAGGTTGGTCGTGAGCGGCGGGTTGGTGCCGTCATTGAGCACCACGCCGACCTTTTGGTCACTGACATTGCCAGGCAGTGTGAGAGTGCCCTCGCCTTTATCGTCCAAAGTGACTGGTTTGCCAATTGGCTTGCCGTTTGCGTCCTGCGCCTGCACGGTCGCACCTGGCTTGCCGGTGACCACTACATTGCCGGTGGCTGGATCGACAGTGCCCAACTGCGGTGCCAGCAACGGTACTTCGACATTGGTCGTGAGCGGTGGGTTGATGCCGTCATCGAGCGCCACGCCGACCTGTTGGCCGCTAGTGTTGCCTGGCAGCGTTATGGTGCCCTGACCTTTGTCGTCCAGAGTGACTGGGTTGCCAATTGGTTTGCCGTTCTGGTCTTGCGCCTGCACGGTCGCACCTGGCTTGCCGGTGACTACTACGTTGCCAGTGGCTGG
>NZ_SPKP01000067.1:8198-8326 GCF_023127835.1 Pseudomonas sp. B329
CGGCAGCGTTATGGTGCCCTGGCCTTTGTCATCCAGAGTGACTGGGTTGCCAATTGGCTTGCCGCTTGCGTCCTGAGCCTGCACGGTCGCGCCTGGCTTGCCGGTGACTACTACGTTGCCAGTGGCTG
>NZ_SPKP01000068.1:0-1381 GCF_023127835.1 Pseudomonas sp. B329
GGATGATCGCAACGGTGGACATCAAGACCGGCTCCAAGACCGTGCTGGACTACTTGATCAAGCCGTTCAACAAGGCCCAGGAGGCCATGCGGGAACGCTGATGATGACGGGTGCAAGGCGCGGTTAAAGCAACTGTCGCTGGGAGTTTGATGCACAGGTCAACCGGGACGTGTTGATCGAGCCGGTACGGTCCAAGCAGGTGCAGGCGAACCTGCGGGGCAGTTTACAGACAAAGGCGAAGTACTGAGCTTCGATTCGCAACCTGTTGCAAGACCTGCTCAGCAGTAACGAGGAGGATCAGGTGCGGCTGCTCAAGCCTTGCACCAAACGATGGAGGCTCTGACGCCTGTATTGACGCAGCGGATTGCCCAAACCGTCGCTTGATCGACTTTGGGAGTCGGGCCAGCGCCCTGGGTGTGTAAGACGAATTGTTTGCCGGGAAATTTCCTGTATTTCGGTCAGGAAAATCCCCGGATAATTCGGGCTTGAAAAAAAGAGATGATCTTTCGCCCATCGAGTCCGCTCCGGAGTACCTCATCTTTCACTGATGGGGCAGCAGCAGTGCACCTTCAACGGAAGGCGCAATTGATTCGCCCGGCACGTTAATGAAACCCGCGTCATGGATGACCCGCATATATCTGCTCCCTGAGGGCAAGCGTTGGGTTCATCGACACTATTGGATAGGTCGGGCGTCGACTACCCGCAGTTAACAGGGCGTATCGGGCGTTCGTGCTGCAACCCAATTGTGGAGAATCAGTGATGCAAGTGTTGCCCCTGCGAGTGCTGGTGCTGGAGGACCATCTGTTCCAGCAAACCGTCGCCGTCAACCTGCTGAAAAAGCTTGGCTGTCAGGATGTGTTCAGTGCTTCCAATGGAACCCGGGCCCTGGAGGTCTTGCAACGGGTCGGCCCGGTGGACATCGTGCTGTGTGATCTGCGTATGGAAGGTATGGATGGCCTGGAGTTTCTGCAACGCGTGGCCCGCGTCGGCCTGGTGGGGGCCGTGATCCTCAGCAGTTCGCTGTGTGGGGATGTACGCCAGGCTGCAAGGCAGTTAGTGACATTGCTCGGGTTGCCGCTGTTGGGCGACCTTGGCAAACCCTTGAACGCTGAGGCCTTGAACGGACTTTTGCATAAACACTTGAACGATCCCTGGGTCGTGCCGGCACGTTTGAAACCGCTGGAGCTGGCCGAAGCCGGCGAAGTCCGCTCGGCCATGCGTCGTCAGCAAATGGAGACGTATTTCCAGCCCAAGATCAACTTGTTGACGGGTGACGTGATTGGCGTCGAGGCGCTCACGCGGTGGAATCATCCGACCCGGGGCGTGGTCTCTCCGGCGGTGTTCATGCCTGCCATTGAAAGTTGCGGGTTGCTCAATGAGT
>NZ_SPKP01000068.1:1391-50087 GCF_023127835.1 Pseudomonas sp. B329
AGCCAGATCAGGCAAGGCCTGGCGTTGGCGCGCGAGGCTTCGAGTCGCGGGCACATGTTGAATATTGCGTTCAACCTGGAGCCAGTGCAGCTCTCCAATCCCGAACTGGTCTCCATCATCCGCAGCATCTTGTGCAGCTTCGGGCTACCGGCTTCGAGTCTGACATTTGAATTGACTGAAAGCGGTTTGCTCGAAGCCTCGGCCACCTGCCTGGAAAGCCTGGTGCGGTTGCGCATGATGGGTTGCCGGTTATCCATCGATGATTTTGGCGTGGGGTTTTCCTCCTTGCAGCGCTTGTGCCAGTTGCCCTTCAACGAGATCAAACTCGATCGCGAGTTCGTTCGGGGGCTGGACCATGACCCAAGATGTGTTGCGGTGATCAAGTGCACGCTCGAGCTGGGCAGAGCGCTGGGCATGTCGGTGGTCGTCGAGGGCATTGAGAAACAAGATCAATATCAACAGTTGCTGGAGCTTGGGTGTGTGCAAGGGCAGGGCTATTTCTTTGCAAAACCCATGACCGAACAAGATTTTTTGACTTGGCTGGGAGCGCGCACCCCCTCTGGAAAGCGCGTCTGACGGTCTGCTGACTGGTTTGGAAGGATATATAAATGGCCACACGTTCTTTACGCATCTTGATTGCCGATCACGTCCACTTGCAGCGCTTGAACCTCGAACGGATGCTCAATCACTGCGGCTACCATCGAGTGGCGCCCGTCTCTTCGTTGGAGGAGTTGCTGGCGATGATCGACCATGCCATTGATCCCTTCGATTTGTTGCTCATCAACAGCGCATTTGTCGGTGGCGCCATGCTTGACCTTGAAGCGTTCTGCCATGATTGCCCGCGTGTGCACCATGCGTTGATTTATGAAGGGCTGCCCCTGACGGAGCCAAAGGCCGAAGGAAAGCCGCCGGCAAGGGTGATCAAAAAGTTGCCGGGCGTTCCGGATACCGCTGCCATCAAAGGTTTTATGGACCAGATCGACCCCGCACGACCGACACCTTCACGGTATTTTTTCCGCACGCCTGCCCGCTGATTGTGTGGCGGGCGCACTCGCTACATGCTCCCGTCGGCCCACTCACCCTTCAACCCACGCCACGCCTAGGGCATTGGCGTGTTGTTCAACTGTTTGGCGGCATTGGGCAGGTAGGCTACTTTCAGAAAGTAATCCTTGCCCAGCAGCTTGCCCTCGCCAAACCAGGTCGTGCCGTTACGCTGCAGCTTCAGCCCGGCAAAGTCATACTCGAACAGGGTGCGGGTGCTGCTGACGAACGTGAACTCTATGTCCATCAGGGGTTACAACCCGGCGGCACAGGCTCAGGGGGATTAACACCGCGTCATAAAAGGTGGCTGCCTGATCAAGATCGTTGGTTCTAACGGTGATGTGACTGAACAGCCTTGACGCTCCATTACGTGTTGAGCCCCAAACGATGTCTGCATTTTTAGTTTGCGGCCATCTCACGTCCCTCAACTATTGATCTCTCAGGGCCGCTTGCGCTCGTTCAGTTAACGGTACGCTGAGTGACAGTATTGAAAGGACATAGGTGACCCGTAACGGATTTCCCAGGTTAACAATGAAGGTGAACGGTGAGTCGGTGAATTCAAAAACCAGGTTAAAGGTGTCGTACGCACTGCGAGTATCCACCTGCAAAATATCGCTTAGTAGCCGTTGTCGTTGGCGTATGACTCGGTAAATCAACTGTTGGTCATCGAGGCGAAATACTGGATTCAAACTATTGGTTGCGACCGCTATCCATGGTATGCTGGGCAGTCCAGTGAACGTAGACAGCACTGGGAATGCACTACCATCAAGGCCGGTGCCTGGTGAATAGGCGGGGGCAGTTGGTTTGGGTTTGCGTAGCTTTTTAAATAGCCAGTACATGAACCACAGCGATAACCCCTGTGCAATAATCACCATGATGCCAAAGGCAATTTCCACCCCTTCAATATTCATTATGCCCCCTGTCTTTACACTCGGGCGAAAACCACCCCAGGTACGGCTGAAACCCCAAAGGTCGAGGCAGTGGCACACGCTTATCGTTAACTATCGACTCAGCACCGTAACAGCCTGTGATAGACGCCTGTCAGTTGCACACGGCTGGCATGCCCTACCACCCGATTTATGGTGCAGGCTACGCTGTCTGTCGTTACGGATTGTGCCCTGCAATCAGAAGAAGGAACACACGCGTGCTGCTTGTGTCACTGGTTTGATGTGATGCAGATTGGTTGACGAGTAAAGTATTAGGTCGCCAGCAGTCAATTTGACGCTGTGAGTACCATCGGTGTGTTCTCTTAACAACGTACTGAGGCGCATCGTGATGCTTGCACAGCTAGAGATAGCTCGTTCAGGCCATCCGCGGTGCAATTTTATTGAAGGTGAATTTTCCTGCATACAATATCTAATCATGAACATATCCTTCGTTGGAAAGTT
The DNA here is from genome assembly GCF_023127835.1 of Pseudomonas sp. B329. NCBI lineage: Bacteria > Pseudomonadati > Pseudomonadota > Gammaproteobacteria > Pseudomonadales > Pseudomonadaceae > Pseudomonas > Pseudomonas sp. B329. The sequence goes on from NZ_SPKP01000068.1 coordinate 3,821, forward strand.
GTGATCTCTGAATTCTAAAAGATCTAACAGTTTAGGAATTTTGTTGAGTGCCTGACTGCCGGGTTTGCCGGCTTTCAAAAGGAAGGTTGAACGTATGAAAAAAATTGCGTATGTGCTGTTTTCAACCGCATTCCTCTTTGGCACGGCTTGCGCGGATGGGTGGTACGGTTCGGCGAAACTTAACAATGCGCGGCAAAATCTTTCCAGTCCACTACTGACAAGTCCTCGAGTGGTCGAGCGGGTTGCCAATCCGGACAGCACTAAGACCTTCACCGGGTCCTTTTCCGTAGGTTATGCGTTTACCGAAGGTTGGCGTCTGGAAGGTGAATACACTACCAAAAGTGATGCAAGCTTTGATACTCGTTGGGCGCCATTTAACCCTAATGTAAATCGCATGCAAGTTACCTCACAGCGACTGATGATCAATGGATATAAAGATATACCTATCACCGATTGGTTATCTTTTTACGGCATGGCAGGTGTGGGCCTTGCACGGGTAGATGCAGAGGGATATCAGTCAAACGCCGCGCGCAGGTTTGCCAAAAATACCCAGAATAACGTTGCCTATAGCCTGGGTATTGGCTTGAACGCCAAAGTCGGCGAAAAAACCACTGTCGGCTTAGGCTATCGCTACATCGCGATGGGCGATATCGAAACCGGCCACAATACTTTTGCGAACCGCATCAATGCGCGTGATGAGCAGCTCAAGGGGAAACTAAAGGAACAAAATTTGTTCCTGGAAGCACGAGTACTGTTTTAACTCAAAAATGCCTTGCGATAGTCAAGACTACAGCTACGTGCTTCCCGTACAGCGGGCTATCGAGGAGGGCGGTAACGGTCGGGTTTACTGGGGCTCTCAATCGGATTGTTGGAGAAAAATCCACCAGGATCGTGGGATTTTTCCCTGTGTGACTGCGGTTGACATCCTATAAAATTCAGAAGTTTTATGTAAGTGTAACGCCCTGCCAATCTAAGGGCTCCCTTTCGCGGTTTTTTACAAGGAACATTCTGTGAGCGTGTTAAGTGAGTTCAAGGCCTTTGCAGTTAAAGGTAATGTGGTCGACATGGCCGTCGGCATTATCATTGGTGCCGCTTTCGGAAAGATCGTTTCGTCTTTTGTAGGCGATGTGGTGATGCCGCCTGTTGGTGTGTTGATCGGAGGGGTGAACTTTGGCGATCTGGTCGTGACTCTCAAGGCTGCACAGGGAGATATCCCTGCCGTGGTGCTTGGGTATGGCAAGTTCATTCAGAGCATCATTGACTTCCTGATCATCGCGTTTGCGATATTCATAGGGGTGAAAGCAATCAATCGCCTCAAGCGTGAAGAACCTATGGAGCCAAGCCTGCCAGCGGCGCCAACCAAAGAAGAAATGTTGCTGGAAGAGATCCGCGATCTGCTCAAGGTTCAGAGCAAAAAGTCTTTGTAATCACACAATGCAGGGGCTGTGTTGAAAAGACAGGGAGCTCTTAAAGTTCCTGTCTTTTGCCTGTGTGGCAAAGCACAGGTCGTGAATTGAGCCCGTCGACGGGGCTAAGGTTAGCAGTACGCTGATTAATCGATAACCCCGCGTCGAAGGCTACACCTGGCCCCTTCAGTATTTCGGCTGTACTCATTCTCTAGTGAAATTTCCCACAGACATGCTGGCAGACGTCCCTTACTTTTTGCATGTCGTAAGCGAAACCATTTTTCTTAATTCTGAGCTCCCCAGGCCTCGTTGTACCGCACGCGCAAAGCGCGAAACCACAGGCCATAGCCCGTCGGTGTTCACACTGGAGTGTAGATGTGATCTGGTTTCTTGAGGGTCAATCCAGTCAGCGCGACGTGGTCATGAGTGCACGGGAGGCGCTGCCTGTGCACGTCAAGGTTTTTGCGTCTCATAGACAGGATCGGCCTGAGATCACAGGGCTGGCTGATGTCAGTTTTCAAGAGATTCACGACAGCGCTGAACGTATTGGTTGGGTGATTGAGACCGCACTTGAACACCGGATTACAGTGGTGGTTGCAGGGCGAGCTGGAAGTGTTTACGAAGCGAGCCGCACGCGGTTTGAGGCGGCAGGTATTGGCCTTGTTACGGGAGGGCTGTCTATGGACACCTTCAGCAAGGTAGACGACAAAAGCTTGTTTACGGCCGAGGCCGAGCGTGCTGGTTTAGCCTGTATACCGGCAATTACGGTTACCAACGGTCGGGAGTTGGTTGCGGCGTATAAGTGCTTGTCCCACGCAGGGGAAGTCTGCATCAAGCCGACGGTGGGAATTTATGGTCAGGGGTTCTGGCGTTTCAAGTCGAAGGCGGATCCGTTCCGTTGTTTGGAGAATCCGGGCGCACGGGAAGTCGACTTCAACACCTATCTGAAGCTCTACATGTCTGGGCCGCAGCGCGTACCGATGTTGCTGATGCCTTACCTGTCGGGCAATGAGTGTTCGGTGGATGTCGTATGCGAAGCGGGTAAGCCTGTCGCCTTCGTGGGGCGCAGAAAGCGTGGCGTTCACCAAACGTTCGAGCGCGAATCCAGCGCCGTGGAGCTTGCCCTCAATGCCTGTGCGTACTTCAAGTGCGACGGTTTAGTGAACGTGCAAACCCGGGACAATCAAGCGGGTATTCCACACTTGCTCGAGATCAACCCGCGTTACTCCGGTGGTATCGGTTACACCCGCGCGACAGGCGTGAACCTGGCCGGAATATTCGCTACGCGTCGACTGGGGCTGCCGGAACCCCCGAGCCAGTGGGTTGAGGGCGTGCGTGTGAAGCCTATTACGGTTGCGGTGACAGCACCCGTCTGAAATGACGGGTTCAACCGATAACGCATGACTGTTCGAAAGCTACACGTCTTTAGCGCATCTCGAGTAAGGAAGGACCAGGATGAAGGCGCTGACGCCAGGGGCAAACATAGCTATTGCAGGTGTAAAGACTGCATGGACACTGAGCAGCAGTAATGCCAGCGCCTTCGGCGATCACGCTGCTGTGGCTCTGCTACCTGTCACCGAAAAACGCATGCCAACCGGTGACCCGGCATTGTTTCAAATTTCCCAGAAATGGATGGAGTGGAGCGGAGCACAGACGTCGGTTTGCTGCGCTCTTGATCTGTCTGCATTGCCGGGCGGCACAGAACGTGTGTTGTTGGTTGTTTATACGTTCGCGGCGGCGGGTCCGATCAGCGAGCTCAAGGACTTATGTCTACAGATCGACAGCCAGGCCGAACTGTCCCTTGATCTGCGCGACAACGGCGAATCGGCGATGGTCATCGGTGAGTTTTACACGCGAAACGGCCTGTGGAAATTCCGCGCGCTTGCTGAAGGCTCAGCCTACGGATTAGCCGCAATGGGGCGGCGCATGGGCATTGATATTGATGATGCGCATCCATCCCGTCGTTTGTATTCAGATGGTCGTCCAAGAAATCGTGGTTCCTCTACGGGCACTGGCTTTGCCGTTTCGCCTACCCAGGTCATGACCTGTGCTCACGTAATTGAGGGCATGCAGGAGTTGCACATTGCTTCCTTTGTCGGGCGTTACCGCGCTGAGGTCGTGGTGGTCGATCAGCGCAACGATATGGCCTTGCTGCGTATTCAGGATTGTCCTGCGTTATCGCCTGTGCATTTCACCGACGGTGTGGGATGCGCGTTGGGTGAGTCGGTGATTGCTCTGGGCTTTCCCATGGCAGGCCTTGCAGGGGGGGGCGTACACGTGACCCAGGGCGGCGTGTCGAGCTTGTTCGGCTTGCACAACGACGCCAGTCTGTTGCAGTTCACCGCGGCCATTCAACCAGGCTCCAGCGGCAGCCCTTTGTTTGATAGCGGCGGTGGGGGGATTGCCATGGTGACATCCACGTTGCCGGATGCGCAAAACATGAACTTTGCGGTGAAGGCTGGCCTGCTCCTGGCCTTTTTGGATGCGTGCCAGGTATCACCCTTTAAATCAGTCGCCGGCCGCCAGTATTCAACGTCGGAAATGGCCCGTGAGGCTCAATCCTCTCTGTGGAGTATCGAGGCTAATAACCCGTAGCGGTAGGTAATTTGATCAAGCTGAACAGGATGCCGGGTTCGTTAATTTGCCGCCTTCAGGAATGTCGCGCATGGAATCAATCGTAGTGAAACAAGCGCCGTATCGCCTGAGTTCACAGCTCAAGCGAGGGCTGTTGGAAGTGGATGTCGAGCAATGCTCCATTGCGCCGCAATCCCTGTTCGGCTTTGCCGAACGCCGCAACCCAAAACGTGCATTCCTGTTTGTTTCCAAGGTGCTTGGTAAGCATATTCCTGTGCGGCCATCGGCGATGCAGGCCAGCTACAAAAGTCTGGCGGCAAAGATTCCTGCAGACTTGCCGGGACCAGTACTGATAGTGGGCATGGCTGAAACCGCTGTCGGGCTGGGGGCAGGGGTGCACCGAGCGTATAGCCACACCCGCGCGGATGCGGTGTATCTGGTAAGTACGCGCCATCCGATAAGCCTTGAGATATTGGCCCGTTTTGCAGAGGAGCACAGTCACGCCAGCGCTCACTTGATCCACCTGCCGACCGACCCTGATATTTGGGCGATGACGCAGCTGGCGCGTTCTCTGGTGCTGGTGGACGATGAAATCTCGACAGGCACGACACTTATCAATCTGCATCGGGCACTGATAGACGCAGGGTTGACCAAGGTCGAGCGGGTGGTGACCTGCGCGCTCACCGATTGGTCACAAGGCGCTGTGCGCAACGTGCTTGGCGATTGCACCGAGCAGGTGTCTTTGCTGCAAGGCAGCTATCGCTTCCATGATGATGTGAACGCGCGCTTACCCGATATGCCTGATGTCGCTACGGTCGCCGTGGGTGAGTGGCCGATTGATCCGCGCCTGGATTGGGGACGTCTGGGCGTGCGTCATGTGGAGGACACGTTGGCTCTGGATGTTCAGGTTAACCCCGGTGAAAGGGTCATCGTGGTGGGTACGGGGGAGTTCGTGTGGCGTCCATTTCTGCTGGCTGAGCGTCTGGAAAAGATGGGCGTGGATGTTCACTTCAGCTCAACCACTCGTTCGCCGATTGCACTTGGTCATGAGATCGAACATGCCTTGTCGTTCGTTGACAACTACGGCCTGGGCATTCCCAATTTTCTTTATAACGTGCGGCCTGGCCAGTTCGAGCGGGTGTTGATCTGCAGTGAGACCGCTGTTGAAGCGGTTTCTCAATCCTTGATCACTGCATTGAATGCCGAGGTGATCGTCGATGAGCACTAAGCGCCCCCTTATCCTCGTAGACCTGGATGACACGCTGTTTCAGACCGCGCGCAAAATGTCCGAAGGGTCGCTACGACACACCGCGACGTTGGATGTCGATGGCGAGCCCAATGGCTACATGAACTCGGTGCAGAACGCTTTTGTGCAATGGCTGCTGCAATCGGCTGATGTGGTCCCGGTCACAGCGCGCAGCATCGAAGCTTACAACCGTGTGCAGCTGCCCTTCAGGTCGGGAGCTGTGTGTGCTCACGGTGGTGTGATTCTTCGACCCGACGGGACGTTGGACAGCGACTGGCACTCGCAGATGACTGATGTGCTGGCCGCCTATCAAAGGCGTTTGTCGGCGCTGAGCGCCTCAACCTTGACGATTGGTCTGGAATTGGGATTGTCGCTGCGCGGATGGGTGGTTGAAGAACAAGGCCTGCTTAGTTATGTAGTGACCAAACACAACGGCTCCGACGACGCGGTGCTGAAGAGGATCCTGATTGAGGTTAAGCGGCAGGGGTTGCTGGATGATATGCACGTTCACCTCAACGGTAACAATCTGGCTTTTTTGCCCAACGGTTTAGCCAAACGCCATGCCGTCGAGGAACTGTTGCGTCGAGACCGTATCGTCAACGGCGAACGCCTCGTGTTGGGGGTGGGTGACAGCGTGACTGACCTTGGCTTCATGAACGAATGCCATTTCTGGGCCACACCGGCCAATAGCCAGTTGGCAAAAGTGGTGGAGTTCATGCTCCATGCTTAATGCCTTCGGGCACCTTTGCACCGTCGGCAGTGGGAGCTACCTGGCCGAGGATGTGCTGCTCCTGTTGCAGCCTGTTGAGCTGCAAGTGACCGGCGTTCGCGAAAAGGAACGGCTGATTCAGACGCAGCAAAAGCATTACTCAGAGATGATCAGTCAGGAGTCGGCGCCCACCGACACCCATAAAGCGCTGTACTGGCAGGCGATGCAGCAGAATGCGGTAAGGATGGCCGTTGACGTTCAATCCCTGACGATGGCGCTTGACCGAGTGTGCAAAGGGCCTTCGATTGCGCTTGTGTCTTTCGTTCGCGCGGGTCTTCCGTTGGGAGTGTTGCTGCGCCGTGGGCTTCTGGACCAGGGGCGTGATGCCCATCATTACGGCATCAGCATCGTGCGTGATCGTGGTATCGACAAGATCGCCCTGGAGGCGATCATCGCCGCCCATGGCCCTGAGAACATTGTTTTTGTGGATGGCTGGACGGGCAAAGGCGCGATATCTGCCGAGATCCAGCGCAGTCTGCGTAATGACATGCGGTTCCCCCGTCAGCCGCGCCTGGTGGTACTGGCCGACCCATGTGGTCGTGCCTGGATGGCGGCGTCAGCTGAGGATTGGGTGATTCCATCGGGCATTCTTGGCGCCACTGTTTCTGGCCTGGTTTCACGTTCCATCTGGCCCGTCGAAGCTGGCCTGCACGGCTGCCTGGTTTACGACCACCTCCACGAGCACGACGTAAGTCGCGACTTCATCGACCGAATCGAGGCGAGACGCCGCATGCTGCCCGCAGTACAGCCTGCGTCCCCCTGGACGCAGACGCAGCGACTGACACTGCAGGCGGCAGCAGACGACGTGATCGACCGCATTGCCAACTGGTTTGGCATCACCAACCGAAACCGGATAAAGCCCGGTATTGCCGAAGCGACGCGTGCCGTACTACGGCGTGTACCGGATCAGGTGCTGGTACGTGACCGCAGTGATCCCGACATCCAGTTGCTGATGCACCTGACTGAACAAGTCGGTGTTCGCGTCGAAGAGGCGGGCACCGCGCTTGGTCCCTACCGTGCAGTGACGGTAATCCGGAGTGTGGGTTGATGAAAAAATTCTCGCCTTACGCCCTCGGCGCCACGCTCTACATGCCAGCCACCCGCGAGGACATTCTGGACGTGGTGTTTCGCAAAAAACTGCTTGAACTGCGATCCATGGTGGTGTGCCTTGAAGATGCGGTTGCCGACATCGATGTGGATACAGCCTTGCGCAATCTGCGTCGCCTGCTCAGTGCCATAGAGCAGCGGGGCGGTCGTACGCCAGAAGGGCCCATGCTGTTTGTGCGCCCGCGTGACTCGCAGATGGCGGCGGTACTGAATGACTGGCCGCTGATGGCTCATGTTGACGGTTTCGTCGTCCCAAAGTTGAGCCTGTCGAATTTGCGTGCCTGGGAGTTGGCGATTGCTAATCCGGAGATTGTGCTAATGCCGACCCTGGAGACCCGGGAAGTATTCAATCCGGTGAGCATGGTCGAGTTGGGTGAGTCCCTCCGCGAAACGTTGTTTGCGCGAATCATCGCGCTGCGCATCGGCGGAAACGACTTGCTGGGCTGTCTGGGCTTACGTCGCAACCCGGCAGTCACCCTTTACGGCACGCCCATGGGCTACGTGATTCCGATGCTTGCCGGTGTGATGGGCTCTCAAGGGTTCGCCTTGACCGCACCGGTATTTGAGCAATTGGCCACGCCCCATCTGCTGCTCGAAGAGCTGCAGCTCGATATTGCCCACGGCATGGTCGGGAAAACCGCCATACACCCAAGCCAGATCAGTGCAATCCAGGACAGTTTTCGCGTCAGCCTGGAAGACTTCAATTGCGCCAATTTAATGCTTAGCGACGTTTCTCCTGCTGTTTTCAAGCACAACGACGCGATGTGCGAGCCGGCCACTCATCTCAAATGGGCCACCCATATTCTCGAACGCGCCAAATGGCATGGTATCCGGCATGCCGAGACAGGCTCTGCCGACTCTTTGATGCGTCTTGCTGAGGCGGTTCGATGATTCTCAAAGCGTCATCGCCCCCTCATCCAGCAAAGCCAATAACGATAAAGACGAAAACATGACAATCAACAAGGAGCATACCGATGGCACTGTCTCTGACTAAAAACCAAAGCATTTCCCTGGAAAAAACAACGGGTGGCAGCGGCCTCACCACCCTGCGCCTTGGACTGGGCTGGGACCCGGAAAAAGCCGGGTTCATGGGCCGATTGCTGGGCAACGGAGGCGAAGTTGACTTGGATGCTTCCTGCATTCTGTTTGATGAAAACTACGATGCGCTTGACCTGGTGTGGTTCCGCCAACTGCAATCCCAAGACGGTTCTATCCAGCATTCCGGCGACAACCGCACGGGCGAAGGCGATGGCGATGACGAAACCATCACCGTCAACCTGCTCAATCTGCCGGCCTCGGTTAAATTCCTGGTATTCACCGTCAACAGCTTCACCGGGCAGAGCTTCGAGAAGATTGCCAACGCCTATTGCCGTGTGGTCAACGCGAGCAACCGAGTCGAATTGGCGCGCTTCAATCTCTCAGAGAAAGGCCGGCATACCGGGGTGGTCATGGCGAGTATGGTGCGTGAGCGAGAGGGCTGGGAGTTCAAGGCCATCGGCCAGGTCACCAACGGTCGTACCGTCGATGACCTGGTCGACCTCGCCGTTCAGGCAGTGCGCCCATGACGACCCTGGCTCCCGGTGGGAATGCACCGGTCGCCACCGGTCAGGTGCGTGTCGAGATCAACTACTCACCGATTCCGGATGCTGATATCGACATGTCGGCGTTTGTTCTGGGCGCCGGTGCAAAAGTGCGTGGCGACAACGACATGTGTTTCTACGGACAGACCAGCGTACTGGACGGCGCGGTACAACTGACCAAGTCTTCGACTGGGCGTGCGGTGTTCACCCTTGATCTGTCGCGGCTTGAAGCGGTGGTCGAGAGGGTCGCGTTGACCGCCACGATCTACGAGAACAGTGCCAGCTTTGATCGAGTGTCACATCTGGCGCTGACTATCACCGGCGATATCGAAGCGCGGATAGGCACCGCAGGCATGAAGGAAACGGCGTTGATCCTTGGGGAATTTTATCGTCGCCAGGGTGAATGGAAGTTTCGCTGTGTAGCGCAGGGTTTTGCCGGCGGCCTGTCGCCGTTGGCCAAGCACTTTGGAGTAAAGGTCGCGGAGCCTGTACCGACGGTGCGTGCACCCGTTGTGGCGCCCACACCTCGGGTCAGCCTCAGCAAAATCACACTGGATAAAACGCGCACGTCTATCAGCCTGGAAAAAACCTCCGAGGGGTTTGGCGAAATCAAGGTCAACCTCAACTGGAATAGGCGCCAGAGTGGGGGTGGCTTCTTCTCGCGCAATACTTCCATCGATCTGGACGTCGGATGTCTGTACCAATTGCAGGATGGTTCCAAGGGTGTCGTTCAGGCATTGGGCAATTGCTTCGGTGAATTGCATTACGCGCCCTATATCCAACTCAAAGGTGATGACCGTACCGGCGCGGTAAGCGACGGAGAGTGGCTGCATATCAACGGTAAGCATTGGGCCGATGTCCGCCGAATTCTGGTGTTTGCCTTTATCTACGACGGTGCGCCCAACTGGCGGGCGACCGATGGTGTTGTGACGATTCATATCCCCAATCAACCTTCAATTGAAGTTCGCTTGAATGAAGAGGGTGGTCGCCTGGGCATGTGTGCAATTGCAGTGCTGGAAAATGTCGGCGGCAGCGTGAAGGTGAGCCGGCGCGTGGACTTCCACGCAGGGCATTCGGCGATGGACAACGCTTATGACTGGGGCATGCGCTGGTCGGCAGGATCCAAGTAATTCAACTCTCAAATCGCAATTGAACACGGTGGGCCGCTGCGGTCCTTCGTTAAGGTGAACGACATGTTGTCATGGTTAAAAACCAATGCGGCGCTTGCCCGTGAAAAGTTAACTACCGAGGTGGCCAAGTTCAAGAATCAGGCCTTCATGGCGGCGATTGCCAATAGCTGCGCCATGGTTGCTGCGGCCGATGGTGAAATCAGTTCGGCTGAAAAAATGAAGATGACAGGCTTCATCAATCATTCGCCCGAACTGAAAGTATTCAACCTGAGCGATGTCATCAAGGTCTTCAACGATGCGTGTAGCAAGTTCGAGTTCGACTATCAGATAGGCCAAGCTGAGGCCCTTAAAAACATCGGCAAGCTCAAAGGTAAGGATGGAGCCGGGCGTTTGCTCGTGCGTGTCGCCTGCGCGATCGGTGCATCGGACGGCAATTTCGATGACAAGGAAAAAGCGGTCTGCCGCTTGATCTGCCTCGAGCTGGCACTTGCGCCCGCTGACTTTGAACTTTAAGGAGCGACACTGTGGACGTTAGCCAATTGGGTTTTCCGCCGCTGACCATCGCCGTGTTCGTGGCACTGGCAATCGGCGCGATGATCATCGATATGTTCACCCATCGTGGTGACAAACCCATCAGCCTGTTCCAAGCCTCGGCCTGGTCAGTGTTCTGGGTCCTTATCTCATTCGGCTTTGCAGGGTTTCTGTATGTCGAGCACGGCCCGGATGTCGCGACGCTGTTTGTCACCGGTTACGCCCTCGAAAAAGTATTGAGCATCGATAACCTGTTCGTATTCATGGCGATCTTCGCCTGGTTCAAAGTGCCCAATGGCTTGCGTCACCGTGTGCTGTACTGGGGGATTCTCGGCGCTATCGTATTCCGCCTGATTTTCGTCGCTATTGGTACGGGCCTGCTGGCCTTGGGACCATGGGTGGAAGTAGTTTTCGCGGTGATCGTCGCCTGGACAGCGGTGATGATGCTCAGAAGCGGTGGGGACGATGAAGAGCAAGAGGACTACTCACAGCACATGGCCTACCGCTTCGCAAAAAAACTCTTTCCGGTGTGGCCGAAACTGCATGGGCATGATTTTTTCGTCCGCCGCAAAACGCTGGAAGCCGAGCTGACCCAACCAGAAAACCAGGGACTGTCCTTGGCCGCCAAAGGAGGTTTGTTCGCGACTCCGTTATTTCTGTGCCTGGTGGTAATGGAGGTGTCCGACGTGCTGTTTGCGTTTGACTCTGTTCCCGCAATCATCGCCGTCAGCCGCGAGCCGTTGATTGTGTTCTCGGCCATGCTCTTCGCCATTTTGGGCCTGCGCACCATGTACTTCGTGCTGGAAGCCTTGAAGCGTTATCTGGTGCATCTGGAAAAGGCCGTCATCGCGCTGCTGTTTTTCATCGCCATAAAACTCGGCCTGAATGCAACAAGCCACATTTTCCATCACGGTTACACCATCGATCCCGATACCAGCCTGATCATCGTTGTCGTGGTGTTAGCCATCGGCATTTTCGCGAGTGTGCTCTTCCCGCAAAAGGAAGAAGCGCAAGCCTGATCCTGACTTCAAACCCATTATTCATAAGGAGTTGTACTCATGGCCCTGACCCTGCAAAAAGGCGGCAACCTGTCGCTCTCGAAAACGGATCCGACACTGACCAAAATTTTGATCGGTCTGGGTTGGGATCCTCGTGCTACGGACGGGGCAGAATTTGACCTGGACGCCAGTGCATTTTTGCTGGGACCCAATGGCAAGGTGCGTGGTGATGCAGGTTTTATTTTCTATAACCAGCTCAAAAGTACTGACGGTTCCGTAGAGCACACCGGCGACAACCGCAGCGGTGCCGGCGATGGCGACGATGAAGTGTTGAAAGTCGATCTGAGTCGAGTTTCTGTGGACATCGACAAGATAGCGTTCACGGTCACCATTCACGACGCCGACGCACGCAAACAGAATTTTGGTCAGGTGGGCGGCTCGTTCATTCGCGTCGTCAACGAAACCAGCGGCGTAGAAATTGTCCGTTATGACCTCGCGGAAGACGCCTCCATCGAAACAGCAATGATCTTTGCTGAACTGTACCGCAACAATGGCGAATGGAAATTCCGCGCCGTGGGCTCCGGCTTTGCCGGTGGCCTGATATCGCTGGCCAATTCGTATGGCATGAACTTCTAACCCCTATATCTATTGAGCAAGGAAATTAACCATGGCTGTAAGTCTCTCCAAAGGCGGTAACGTCTCCCTGTCCAAAGAAGCACCAGGTCTGAGCGAAGTCATTGTCGGCTTGGGCTGGGATCCTCGCGTCACTGACGGCACCGAGTTCGATCTGGATGCGTCGGTGTTTGTCGTGGGCGAAAACGGCAAAGTGCTCGACGACAACAGCTTCATTTTCTACAACAACAAAAAGTCTGCAGATGGTTCCGTCGAGCACTTGGGGGACAATCGTTCTGGCGCTGGCGAAGGCGACGATGAGCAGGTGGTCGTCAAGCTGGCTGCTTTGCATCCGCTGGTCAAGAAACTGGTGTTCGCTGTGACCATCCATGACGCTGAAACCCGCAAACAAACCTTTGGCCAAGTTGCCAACAGTTTCATTCGCGTGCTGAACAAGGCAGACGGTAAGGAACTGGCGCGTTTTGACCTGAGCGAAGACGCTTCGACTGAAACGGCGATGATCTTCGGTGAGCTTTATCGCAGCGGGGAAGAGTTCAAGTTCAAGGCCATCGGCCAAGGTTTTGCCGGGGGCCTGAAGCCCCTGGCTGAAGCTCATGGTGTCAGCATCGGCTAAGCCCACCCCTCCACGTGTAGGAGCGAGCTTGCTCGCGAAGAACGTTAACGATGACGCCGGCATTCTGAATGAACGCGTCACGCGGACATTTTTCGTGCGCAGTCTCGCTCCTACACACTTCAATAAGAGAAAAACCATGTTTAAAGTCAGTGCCTGCCTGGCTGCCATGGCGGCCTTTTTGTGGGTGGTGCCTGCTGCCGCTCAAGCAAAAACGTGCGATGCATTGTTTGGAAAGTTCAGAATTGCGCACGCCCCTTCAGGCCCTGGCGTTCTCGAGGTGGCTCAAGCAGTCGTTGATCCCGAGGCAGAGATTGGCAAACCCCTCTTTGAGTTGTACCGCGACGCCACCTCGGCTACCTGGCGGCACGGCTTGATAACGGGTTCACGTTCACCCATCGACATTCAGCCCACGTCTAGGCTTGCAGGTGCTTCCTGCCAAGCGAAACTGAGCCCGGACGCCAGTGTCGTGATGTTTGACTTTACAAGGTTAAGCCCTGAGGAGGCCACTCGAATGATCGATTGGCTAGAACAGGTCTGGGGTGCTAGGCCTTCTGCTGAGCAATTACGTGATCTGCGTTATCTGTTCGCCATGGATATCAGCATGACCGGGGTTATGGATGCTTCATTGTTTGTACCGCTAGAACGTTATGAAAACCCATGAAGTTTCGATCGCTTCGCCTGGCTGGCGTATTGGTTGCCCTGATATTTGTCAGCAGTCACCGCAGCGAAATAATAGCCCCCCTGGATCAGCAAGTTTATGTCTGGCAGCGCCAGTGGAACGCAAGCCACGCGTTGGCTCTGGCTCAGTCCCGTGGGGATTTTTCTACGCTTAGGGTATTGGCCTTGCAGGCGTTCCCCGGGGCTGGCTGGAGTCGGGCGCGGGTCGACTTTGCATTACTCAGGGGCGACGGGCGTCCCGTGATTGCTGTGGTTCGTCTGGACGGGCAGCTCAAGGCGCTGAATCAGGCAGACATCACCCTGCAAATACAGCAGCTGCTCAGCCACTGGCAAGGGCAGGGCGTGAACCTTGCCGGATTGGAGATCGACCATGACGCAGGCAGCGCCCGACTCGCGAACTATCGACAGTTTCTGCAGCAGTTGCGTAGCGCCCTACCCGCGACCTTAAAACTGAGCATCACCGCGCTGCCTGCCTGGCTCGACAGCCCGGAGTTATCGCCACTGTTGCAAACGGTGGACAGCAGCGTGTTGCAAGTGCACGCCGTGAGTGATCCCCGTCATGGACTATTCGATCCGCAGCAGGCCCGGCGCTGGGCCGAGCGCTGGAGCCGCGTGACTTCCAAACCCTATTACCTGGCTCTGCCTTCCTATGGTGTTGCACTGCTGCCAACCCCCGCAGGTGCCACCGTGGTGGTGGAGAGTGAAGTGCCTATCGACCGAGGTGGCCGACGCCAGGAACTGCTGGCGGACCCGCAGCAATTGGCGATGTTAGTCGGTGAGCTGCGCGCCGACCCGCCGAAACACTTGGCCGGGTTGGTCTGGTTCCGCTTGCCACTCCCAGGCGATCGCCGGGCCTGGAGCATGGCGACACTGCGCACGGTGGCCAGCGGTGAAGCACTGGCCGGCCAGCTGACATTGGTGCTGACGCATCAGGATGGGCTCTACGATATCGCTGTCAGCAATCCTGGGAACCTCGATGCGGCGTGGCCTGCACACCTTGTCCTGACGGCGAGCAAGTGTGAAACCGCTGATGCGCTGGCCGGTTACTCCGTACAGAAGTCTACGGATCAGATGATTTTCGTCCGCCATATCGAAGGCCGTCTGGCGGCTGGTGACGCGCGCGCTGTGGGCTGGGCCCGTTGTAGTCATATTAATCAAGGAGCTTCCTATGTTCGGCCGTGAGAGCGTGCGTCATCTGTTGTTTTTGAGCCTTTGCTTGCCGGCGGGAATGGCGGTGGCCTGCGGGCGGGATTTTCCCATGCGCTTGCTCGATGACCGCGCGTTGACGTTGGCGGAACTGCCGGAGGGTAATTTCAGTGTTGAAGTCAACCGACTGGGAGAACGTGTTGCTGGCCTCAGGGATGCGTCGGACGCGAACTATCCCCGGATCTATTTACCTGGTGACTCCGAGACGCCAGCCCAGGCCAGAGAGTTGGCAGAAGCCGTCGGTCTTTCATCCGAGCAGCTGAGATTGGTGCTCCAGCTACGCAACCTGACGGACCCTCAAGAAGTACTCCGGCAGAGTGCCAATTTACCGGCCGAGTTGAGTCTTTATACGGCAGGGGCAGTGGCCTTCAATACCGGTGAGCATGGGCAGGCGGTGGATTACTTCAGCCAGGTACTGGCATTGCCTGCCGACCAGCGCACATTACGTAGCACCTGGGCTGCTTATTCCCTGGGGCGCGCCCGGTATGCCATGAGCGATGCGGCCGGGACCAACGATGAACACATGCGTCCCCAAATGCTGGATGCGTCGCTGGCGGCTTTTCGCCTGACGCGCCAGTTAAGTGTCGATGGGTTCAGCGATCCCCTGGCTCTGGGCATTGCCAGCCTGGGTGAAGAAGCCCGTGTGGTGAGAGCGGCCGGTGACTGGGACAGCGCCATCGTTCTGTACGCCACCCAAAACCTGCACGGCTCGGAGGTGGGTTATACCTCGTTGCGCTTGTTACGGACTGAGCTGATGGCTTTGTCCTACGCAGAACTGGCCGAGCTGATGAAGGTTAAACAGGTGCAGAAGTTGATGACCGCTGCGCTGATCAGTCGCTTGGGTTGGTCGTTCGGCGAGCGGCCGGAAGGTGAGCAACGGTTGATTACACTGCTGCAGCAAAACACTGTTGGCACGCTGGATAACGCAGATCGGCTGGCGGCGTTGAGCTATCAACAGGGCGACTACGCCAATGCCAGGAGTTTTCTGAAGGATGCCGGCGACGGCGGCCTTGCATGGTGGCTACGAGCAAAAATGGCCCTGCGCGACGGTGACAAATAGGCTGCGGTGACGGCTTATGCCAAGGCTGCGGAGTATTTTCCAACGGATGAGTTATGGGGCGAGCGACGCACGCAGAGCTGGGACTACGAATCGGTCCAGCCCAAGTGCCGGGTCGAAGCAGAAAGCGCGATTCTGGCTTTGGAGCGTGGTGATTACCTGCTGGCCTTCGACCAACTTTATCGCAGCCAGGGCATTTACTGGCTTGATACGGCCGCTCTGGCCGAGCGCGTGTTAACGACCGATGAACTCAAGCGTTACATAGACGAGCAGGTTCCAGTGCCCAAGCCTCTGACTCAACAAGACCGTGTCTACCATGTAGCGCTGTCACCTGCGGCCCGCCTTCGCGAGCTATTAGCGCGCCGCTTGTTGCGTGAGGAGCGTTATGAGGAGGCCGTCGGCTACTTCGACAGCGGTGAGTTGCAGGCCAAGGCACTGGCCTATGGTCAATACCGCCAACAGGCCGAATCGGGCTGGCTGCCAACCGGTCGGGCGCAAGCCTATTATCAGGCTGCGGTATTGGCTCGATATTCGGGAATAGAACTGTTGGGTTACGAGGTGGCCCCGGATTATGCGGTTTTTTCCGGCAATTACAGTCTTGACTACACCGAGTTGAACGACGGGCCGCTGATTGCTGAAGGAGAAGTGCGACGCCGAAAATCCAATCAGACCGGTCCTTATGAGCGATTTCATTACCGTTTCGTCGCTACATCATTGGCGAGCCGGGCGGCCGATTACCTACCTCATAGCAGCCAGGCGTTTGCTGCTGTGCTGTGCCAGGCTGCGGGCTGGGACACGGGTGGTAAGCGTCCGGCGGACACACCTTCCAACCCCGACCGTGATGATGCTAGGCAGTGAATACCAACCTATCCGGGGCTTGAGACAGGTATTATTGACCTACTTAAGACGATCAGAAACAGGGAGGTAAATTTCATGGCCGTGAAAATTAGCCGCGCTGGTAACCGCTGCATAGAGAAAATCGCCCCCCTTTTTGCTGCGTATCGAGGGTTCTACGGGCAACCCTCCAACCTCCCAGAGTCACGTGACTTTCTTGCCCAGCGATTAATCCACAATGAGTCGACGATTTTTTATGCTCAGGATGAACTCGGCGAGGCGCTAGGGTTTGTGCAGTTGTACCCTACCTTTTCGTCAGTGTCCGCGCGACGAACCTGGCTCCTCAACGATCTCTACGCGACCGATGCTGCGAGAGGACGGGGAGTCGGTACAGCTTTACTGGATGCGGCCAGAGAGTTCGTGATTTCAACGGGAGCTAAAGGAGTTTTATTGGAAACCGGCAGGGACAATGAGGGCGCTCAGCGGCTTTATGAGGCCCATGGCTATGTTCGAGATGCTGGCTACTACACTTATCACCTCGACTTGGATAACGCGTAATAGTTTTGTATGCGTCCGGGCATCAGGCCTTGCGTGATTAGGCCGGCTGCCAACTATGCGGTAGCAACTGATCGATTTCACTCGCCCGCTGCGTTGGCAAGCGCGTAAGAACATCCTTCAGATATGCGTACGGATCATGGCCATTGAGCCGCGCAGATTGGATCAAACTCATGATCGCCGTCGCCCGTTTTCCGCTGTGTAGCGACCCTGCGAAGAGCCAGTCCTTGCGTCCAAGAGCCCATGGTCGGATCTGGTTCTCGCACCAATTATTATCAATAGGTACGCCCCCGTCATCGAGGTAGCGCGACAGCGCGGCCCAGCGTTTCAGGCTGTAATCCAGCGCTCTGCTGATAGCCGAACCTTCGGGCACGAGATCACGCTGGGCGATCATCCAGCCATGCAGCATATCCATCACCGGTACGGCTTTTTCTTGCCGTATTCGGTGCCGTAAATCCGGTTCCATGTCGCGGACTTCGCTCTCGATTTCGTATAGCAGTTGGATATAACGCAGGGCATGCTCGGCCAGCATGCTTTTGTTGGTGGCGTGCAGCTCGAAGAACTTACGTCGCGCATGGGCCATGCAACCGATCTCGGTCACGCCGAGTTCGAAGCTGGCCTTGTAGCCACCAAAATCATCACACACCAGCTTGCCTTTCCAATCTTGCAGAAAGTTACGAGCATGCTCACCGGCGCGGCTGGGGCTGAAGTCATAAACGACAGCCGCGGTTTCGCAGAACTGACTGGTGGCGTAGGCCCAAACATAGGAACGGTGGGTTTTCTTTGAGCCCGGAACGAGCATCTGTACCGGCGTTTCATCGGCATGAATGACCTGCTGCCCGAGCACTACATCGCGCAACGCATCGACCAGAGGCTGTAACTGCACGCCGGTCACACCAACCCATTGGGCCAAAGTGGAACGAGGGATCGCTAGGCCTGCCCGACCAAAAATCGATTCCTGACGGTAAAGAGGCAGATGGTCGGCAAACTTGGCAATCATGATGTGGGCCAGCAACCCGGCAGTCGGGATGCCCTTGTCGATGACCTGAGCCGGAACGGGTGCCTGGATCAGCGTTTCGCAGTCATCGCATACCCACTTGCCACGAACATGGCGTTCAACGGTAAACACGCCGGGCGTGTAGTCCAGCTTCTCGCTGACGTCCTCACCGATACGCTTGAGTGCGCAGCCACATGGGCAGTGAGTGTTGTCAGGTTCGTGATGGATCAACGTGCGTGGAAACTCAGCCGGCAATGCAGTGCGCCTGGGCTTCTGTTTTTTCTCGATCGCCGCTGGCGCTGTTTGCAAGGCTTGAAGCTCTGCTTCAATCGCCGCGATATCGGTATCGATCAGGTCATCGAGCAAGCTGGCCTGTTCAGGATTCATCTGCTCGCTGCGCTTGGCAAACTTCAAGCGCTTGAGTTGTGCGATCTCGTGGGTCAACTTCTCGATAACCGTTTGATCGCGGTTGATCTTCTTGCCCATGGTCTCGACTTGCTGGTCGAGTGTCTCGACACGCTGTATCAACTGCGCCGCCAAAGCGCGCAGTTGTTCAGGGGTAAGGTGATCGAGATTGGGGAGCGAAGTCATGGTGCCGATTTTGCCAGACCAAACAATTCGCGGCGATAGACCGATAGGCTAATGGCAGCCGTTAAAGCAGTGTGATCGCTCCACCGGAGCCCGCGCGTTGCCATGGCAGGCCCAATACCAGGGCCTGAAGTTGTTCGGTATCTAACTGCATTTCAGAGCCATGGCGAATGCTTGGCCAGTGGAACTTACCCTGGTTCAACCGGCGAGCAGCCAGCCAGATCCCGAAGCCGTCATGCACCAGAACTTTCATCCGAGTGGCGCGGCGGTTGGCGAATAGATAAGCACAGTGCGGCTTCGCCGCACCGAACACCGCGATCACCCTCGCCAACGCAGTCTCGGTGCCAGCTCGCATGTCCATCGGCTCGGTGGCGAGCCAGATGAAGTCGATGCGGATCATCGCAGCAGGTCTCGAAGAAAGGTCGCGCAGGTAGCAGCATTTTCGATTGGCCAGTTCACTTTGACGGTGCCGCGTGGGTGCTGGATCTCAACACAGATATTCGACGATGGAGCTTGAGAATTGGCTCCGACCAGCTGCATAGGTAACGGAATAAATGCAGGTTGCAGCGCCGTGCTTTTCTGCTCTTGCACCCGAATCCATTTATGGACGAGGTTAGCGTTGAGGCTATGGCTGAGGGCAATGCTGGCAATCGAAGCGCCGGGCTGAGCACACTCTTGAATGACTTGGGACTTGAAGGACTTGGAGTAGGAACGGCGTTGTGGCTGCATGAAATACCCGCTTAAAAGGCTAGAACTGGTGCCCACTTAATTTAAGTGCACACCATGTCGTGGCCTTGCAGGGCTGAGTAGATGACTTGGCCGGACGGATACCACGGGTGCGCAAGAAGAGCGCGTGTTCTATCACCGCTATGTCAGAGAGGGCGCTTATGTGCCTTGGGCCAAGCGTTTTGGCGAGGCTTGCGAGGTTCCGGATTTTCACACAGCGGACAAGCGTTATCTGACCGAAATTGTGGATAGCCTGGGTTCGCGATTAAAACCGGTGAAAGCGCTGGCACTGAGTGGTATTGGGGTAGTGGTCTTTGGTGCGGCTTTGATCCTCATGATCCGTCGCCGGCAAAAACTGATCAGTACAAGTAAAAGCTGATAAAACAGCTGTTGCTAATTCCATATCAGCACCTGTCTGGCAAAAGCCGTTTGCACTAGCTTTGGCGAGTGCTCGCTCGCCAGATAACTGTGCCAGGCACGCTCCAAGTGGACGCCATGAATACTCCCTTCGGATGCGACAAACGCGGCGGCGTCCTCCTTGGCATAGCTGTATTGGTTGAACAGCTTGCTTTCATAGGTGGTCACGCTGGTCGCAACGCTCGCGAGCCCTACGTAGTAGGTGGTCACCGACGGCACTTGTTTTGAGAGGCCAGAAGCGTTATTTCCTGCCGCTACGCAGGGGACGGCGAAGAGCATGATGATGCAGACATCAGTTAAATAGACCTTTTTAAGTAGGCGCCTGTGCTTTTTCATGATCAGGTATTTTCCATGATGCGGTGGATTAGCGCTCAGATGTCTGGCCTCTTCGCGAAGGCAGGCCACTTTTGGAAAGTGATCTTTGCCCATTGGTGTTTGTGATATGACCTTTTTTTTTGACAGTGGCTGTGGGAAGTTTCACTGAGATGAGGCACTGCGTATCGCTGCACCCCTCGTGCTTTCTGATATGCGCGAGATACTGGAGTGACTTGAAAGGGCAACACATGCATTTCGGACGGCGCTGAGCAAGGTTCACAAAGCGTCATGTGTCAAGATCGGTTCGTGAGCATCCTGGTGAAATTTCCCATATACAGCTAAAAAAAATCAGCACAACATACTTTTTAAATGATCAGTGAATCGTGTGCTAATTATGTCAGCTGAAGTGCCTCTATTTTATACACGACAGATAGCGCCGTGGCTGTTCGGTGGGAAAGACTCTGCATGTGAAAGCTTGGCGCGCTGGGTCCAGATATAAATGGCATCGTCTTCTGGTAGTGTTCAGCACACTTGCGCAAACATCCCTCTTTTGATTTTGAATGTTCATAGTGCATTTGCCTATCGAATATTGAAATGGATTGGCTTACTGATTCATCTATCTGAACACATTAAGGAATGAGCCATGCGTCAACCTTCAACGCAGACGAAACCAGAGCTATCCACAGCCGCCTTGATTTATGAATATGGAGGGAGTGAGCAGTTACGCGTAGAAAAAATTGAAATAGGATTACCCGGCCCTGGCGAAGTTCGCGTTCGAGTGGCCGCAGCAGCAGTGAACCCATTCGACATAAATTTGCGGCAAGGTTTTTTACAGGCGTTCGTACCACTGGTGTTTCCGGCCTGCCTGGGCAGTGACGTGTCTGGCATTGTCGATGCTGTAGGCGAAGGGGTTGTCGGATTAGTGCCAGGTGATCAGGTCATTGGCATGCTGACGACAGGAGCATATTCGCAGTGGGCTATTACCCAGGCGAGCCTGTTGGTCATCTTGCCGGATGGAATCGATTTGTGTCATGCGGCGGCACTGCCTACCGGCGTCCTGACCGGTGTTCAACTGATAGAGCGGGGCCTCAAGCCACGGGCGGGTTCTAAGGTTCTCGTGGCCGGAGCGGGAGGGTCGGTAGGGCGCGCGGCGGTTTTCGCGGCAAAGGATCTTGGTGCGCTTGTCTATGCGGGTATCCGGCCAGGCAGCAGGGATGCGGTTGCCGACCTTCCGGTAGCAGGGGTTATTGATCTTTCGGACGATGTGGCGCTCCAGGCAGCCGGGCCTTTCGACTATGTGGCCGACACTGTCGGTGGTGGGGTTGCTGAGCGACTGTTTGCTCATTTGTCTGCGAGTGGTTACTTCGCCTCCACCGTCCTGCCTTTCATAAACCCACCCGCCGACGCCATTGAGCGGTTTACTCCTGTCATCGTCGAGTTCGACGGGCCGCGGTTGCAGCGATTCGCCCGTGAGTTGGTGGCCAAGGGGCGCAAGATTCTCGTTTCGAGCGTACTCAACCTTGCGGATGTGGCCCAGGCTCATGTGTTATTGGCGCGTGGGGGTCTCCAAGGCAAGATTGTTCTGAAGCCTTGAGCAACCGTCTGGTGACTTCGAACATCAGCAGGGAAATACACGACTTTGGTGAAATTTCCCACATACATTTCAAAAAAATCGGTAGAGCATAAATTCTGCTTGCAATTGACCGCGGGGGTGAGCCGCGGTTGTTTCACTTCCCGGCGATGGCGTGTCAGAAGATAAATGGTTCGCGCTGTAAACAGAGCGCTTACCGAAAAGTGTTTCCATAACAAAAAAAAGAGGTAACGCTGTGGCTATTTTCGACTATAAAAAAATCGGCACCGAGAACTCTACTGCTTTGTTCCGGGATGTTTATGACCTGATCTCTTATGCACAGAGACTTGTACAAACTCCTGGGGCTGACTGGACGCAAATTTCGGCAAAGGAATTGCAGTACGAAGGTAAAACCGACAAACAGGGCACCTTTTTCGGTGAACAGGATCTGGTCGGTACAGCGGAAGCAGAAATTTCGGGAAAATATGACGCGCAGGGAAATCTTGTCTCAATTGGCGTGGCCTTTCTTGGCACCGGAGGCCCTCTAGGCTGCTGGGACTTTATCGCAGACTTCGCCAATAATATTCATGCGGCATTGGATCCTCAGGGGTTCGGTACGAACTATCCTTTTCTGGCGTTTGGCAAGCTGCTTTCTTCTGTGGCCGAGTATGCGACAAAACATGGATTGACGGGTAAGGACATCATCGTCACCGGTGCCAGCCTAGGTGGGATGGCGGTCAATAGCATGGCTGATCTTAGTGATCAGAAGTGGGGTGGCTTTTATAAAGACTCCAGTTATGTCGCCGTGGTTTCACCCACTCAAAGCGCTACGCAAAAAGTGATGAATGTAGGGGCGGAGAACGATCCTGTCTATCGGATGATGGAGAATGGAAAACTAACGCTTGGTAGCTTTTTTACCCATGATAATGCGGGTTCCAGTACAACCGATAACATCATCAGTTTCAATAATCACTACGCCGACTACTGGCATAATTTTTTACCTCAGTCCGTGGCCAACCCCTTGTCATGGTTGGTACACAATCCAGCTGAAATTGCTAGTTATATGTTGAGAATCCTCGAATCGAAGTTCTACGATTTTACCCATCAGGATTCAACCATTATCGTTTCCCAGCTCTCGCAAAGTGTGCGAGAGACAACCTGGGTAGAAAACCTGGGGCGTTACGGTGCTACTCAAAGTGGTCCGACATTTACCTTGGGTACCGACAGTAACGACAAGTTACGCGGGAGCAGTGGTACCGACTTCCTCGAGGGCGGTAAGGGTAATGATGTTTTTGAGGACAGTGGTGGATACAACGTTATCCTTGGGGGGGAAGGCCATAATAGTATGAATCTACAAGGCTCTCTCAGCCAGTTTAAAGTGGCTTATGACAGCGCCAAAGACGGTTTGAATGATGGGCCTAATACTTTGTATGTCCGTGACAGTAAAGGGGCGATCAGTATCCTCAGCGATATTGCCACGTTGAACACGCAAGAGCCCAACTTTTGGTGGTTTTTGGGGGGGAGAGATACTATTAAACGGGACGTCACAGTCGATGGTTTGCGTACTGGGAACACCCTGACCAGCTATGAACATTCAATCAATGGCAATGCGAGTAATAACCACCTGACCGCTACGACTAATGGTGATTGGCTGTTTGGCAAGGCCGGAAACGACCTGCTCAGCAGTCATAAGTCGAACACTGTGTTTGTCGGTGGTGAGGGGAATGACGTCCTCAACTCGCAGGGCGGGGGCGTTAATACATTTTTGTTTAATGCCGATTTTGGTCATGACCAGATTTTTGGTTTTCGCGCTGCGGATAACTTGACGTTCATTGGCGTTCATGGCGTCCACGAGGATGTTAACTATCGTTCTTTTGCAACAGAGGTGGGTAACGATACGGTCCTGCAATTTGGCGATAGCTCGGTCACGTTAGTGGGCGTTGGTCTCGATAGCCTTTCCAGTGCTGGCGTGGTCATTGCCTGATCGATGGGAATGAAACGAGTCGGTCCCGCCGGCTCGTTTACGAGCTTTTTGAAAAAAAACCGTCGGCGTATCTTGATAGTGGGCCATTGGTTATTCAGGCCCTCGGCATGCGAGTGCGCGTATATTGGCTAAGGAAATGTTAGCAGCATGGCGAAGACCTCTCCCGGTGCACCATTGTTCAAAGCCCTCGGCGATTATAAAAGTAGTCTGATCGGCGTTGGTTGTTTTACGGCATTGATCAACTTGCTGATGTTGGTGCCTTCGATTTACATGCTGCAAGTGTATGACCGCGTTCTGTCTTCCCAGAACGAGACCACCCTGGTCATGCTGACGCTGATGGTGGTGGGGTTCTTTATCTTTATTGCCGTTCTGGAAGTGATCCGCAGTTTTATCGTGATCCGCATCGGCAGTCAGTTGGAGCGGCGCTTTAATTTATGGGTGTATAAGGCCGCGTTCGAACGTAACCTGAAGCGGGGTGAGGGACACGCCGGACAATCCCTGGGGGACTTGACCCATCTGCGCCAATTCGTCACCGGGCCAGCGCTGTTTGCTTTCTTTGATGCGCCGTGGTTCCCGATTTACCTGTTTGTGATTTTTCTGTTCAGCGTCTGGCTTGGCGTTTTGGCTACGGCGGGCGTTGTGCTGTTGATTGCCCTGGCATGCCTGAACGAATACCTGACCAAAAAGCCATTAGGCGAAGCCAGCGGTTATTCCCAGCGCTCTACGCAATTGGCCACCAGCCATCTGCACAATGCTGAAACCATCCAGGCCATGGGCATGCTCAGTGTCTTGCGCCAACGCTGGTATGGGGTGCACTCCCGGTTCCTCGGCTTGCAGAACAAAGCCAGCGATACGGGTTCGATCATTAGCTCGCTGAGCAAGTCATTACGTCTGTGCTTGCAATCTTTGGTCCTTGGTTTGGGGGCTCTGCTGGTGATCAAGGGTGATATGACCGCAGGGATGATGATCGCGGGTTCTATCCTGATGGGCCGGGTATTGAGTCCCATCGATCAATTGATCGCTGTATGGAAACAATGGAGCGCGGCCAAGTTGGCTCATCAACGTCTTGATAGCCTGCTGCAGGAGTTTGCGGGTGAAGATGAACAAATGGCCTTGCCTGCGCCTAAGGGGCAGGTCAGTTTCGAGCAGGTTACGGCCGGGCCTCCGGGACGCCGCGTTGCGACCTTGAGTCAAGTCAGCTTCAGTCTGGCTCCAGGCGAAGTATTGGGCGTGCTGGGTGCTTCCGGCTCCGGTAAGTCAACGTTGGTGCGGGTCATGGTGGGCGTCTGGCCGACCTTGGCAGGCACTGTGCGTCTGGACGCTGCGGACATCCACCGTTGGCCTCGCGATGATCTGGGGCCGCATATCGGCTATCTGCCGCAAGATATCGAGCTATTCAGCGGCAGTATCACCGACAACATCGCGCGATTTCGCGAAGCCGACCCTCGGCTGGTAGTGCTGGCTGCAGAGCAAGCAGGTGTACACGAACTGATTTTGCGCTTGCCACAGGGCTACGACACTTTACTGGGGGATGGTGGCAGCGGCCTGTCCGGTGGGCAGAAGCAACGGGTGGCCCTGGCCCGGGCACTGTATGGCACCCCCCGGTTGATCGTTCTCGATGAGCCCAATTCCAACCTCGATGCGATTGGCGAAGCCGCTTTGGCCAGCGCCATTGTGCAGATGAAAACCCAGGGCAGCACTGTGGTGCTGGTCACTCATCGTTCTTCGGCCTTGGTCCAGGCCGACAAGTTGTTGGTACTCAACGAAGGGCGTTTGCAGGCGTTCGGCCCCAGCCAACAGGTGCTGCATGCATTGTCCGAGCAACAGTCATCATCTCAAGGCAGGAGCGGGCTCGCTCGCGAAGGACATTAGCGATGGTTTGCCCGAATTGGATAGAGGCGGCGGTTGCGATTTTTCCGCGAGCAAACGCGCTCCTGAAGGTTGTGTACCTGCCAGCAAAGGAACCAGGGATATGAGCATCGACAACAGTAGCCAAATGAATCAGAACCATGACCGGGCTTACCCTGAGCGCGACGCACGTTTCTTCGTCCGCATGGGCTGGCTGATGACGGTAGTAGGTGCTGGTGGCTTCTTTCTCTGGGCGAGCCTGGCGCCACTCGATCAAGGTATTTCAGTACAGGGCACTGTCGTTGTGTCGGGCAAACGCAAGGCCGTGCAAACCCTTGGCCCCGGCGTGGTCACCCGAATTCTGGTACGTGAGGGGGAGGTCGTAAAACAGGGCCAACCGTTGTTTCGTCTTGACCAGACGCAAAGTCAAGCTGATGTGCAGTCGCTGCAATCTCAGTATCGCGCGGCGTGGGCGAGTGCCGCCCGCTGGCAGAGTGAGCGTGACAACCACACCAGCGTTGTCTTTCCGGCTGAGCTGAGTGCTAACCCCGATCCTGCTCTGGCATTGGTGTTGGAAGGGCAGCGCCAACTGTTCAGCAGCCGTCGAGAAGCATTCGCCCGCGAACAAGCGGGTATTCGCGCCAGTATCGAGGGGGCAACTTCGCAGCTGGGCGGCCTGCGCCGTGCCCACAGCGATCTCATGGCCCAGGCGCAATCTCTGCGCGAGCAACTGAGCAACCTGCAACCCTTGGCCGATAATGGCTATATCCCTCGCAACCGGCTGATGGAATTCCAGCGGCAATTGTCCCAAGTGCAACAAAGCCTGGCGCAAAACACCGGAGAAAGCGGGCGAGTGGAGCACGGCATCCGTGAATCGACACTCAAGTTGCAGCAGCACGTCGAGGAATATCAAAAGGACGTGCGCAGCCAACTGGCCGATGCGCAACTGCGCAACCTGACCCTGGAGCAACAGTTGGCGTCAGCTGGATTCAACTTGCAGCACAGTGAAATCGACGCCCCGGCCGATGGCGTTGCAGTCAATCTTGGCGTGCACACTATTGGTGCAGTGGTGCGTGCCGGCGAAACTTTGCTGGAGATCGTGCCTCAGGATACGCGCCTGGAGGTGGAAGGGCATTTGCCTGTGCATCTGGTGGACAAGGTCGGTACTCATTTGCCGGTGGACATTCTGTTCACCGCGTTCAATCAGAACCGCACGCCGCGCGTCCCTGGTGAAGTCAGCCTGATATCCGCCGACCAGATGCTTGACGAAAAAACCGGGCAGCCGTACTACGTTCTGCGCACCGCGGTGAGTGACAGCGCCCTTGAAAAACTCCATGGCCTGGTGATCAAGCCTGGGATGCCGGCTGAGATGTTCGTGCGTACCGGCGAGCGCTCGTTGCTCAATTATCTATTCAAGCCGCTGCTGGATCGTGCCGGCTCCGCGTTGACTGAGCAATGAACATGAAGCCAGTGTTCATTGCGCTGTTGTTTGCGTGCGGCTGCGCCCAGGCCGCCATGGGCCCCTTCGACGTGTATGAGCAGGCACTGCGTAACGACCCGGTGTTTCTCGGCGCCATCAAAGAGCGTGATGCCGGCTTGGAAAACCGTGCGATTGGTCGCGCTGGGCTTTTGCCGCGCTTGTCCTATAGCTACAACAAAGGGCGTAATGACTCCGAGGCCACCTTAAGCGGGCGCAGCGGTCGTGAGGACCGTCATTACACAAGTTTCGGCTCCACATTCACTCTGCAGCAACCGTTGTTCGACTACGAAGCCTATGCCAGTTACCGGAAAGGCGTAGCTCAGGCGTTGTTTGCCGATGAAAACTTTCGCGACAAGAGTCAAGCATTGCTGGTCAGGGTATTGACGTTGTATACCCAGGCATTGTTTGCTCAGGACCAGATCGATATCGCACGCGCCAAGAAGAAGGCCTTCGAGCAACAGTTTCAACAGAATCAGCATCTGTTCCGGCAAGGCGAGGGGACCCGGACGGATATTCTGGAAGCCGAGTCGCGTTATGAACTGGCCATCGCTGAAGAGATACAGGCACTGGATGAACAAGACGCGTCGCTCAGGGAGCTGAGCGCCCTTATGGGCGTCTACAGTGTCAGCATTACCGACCTCGCGCCCCTCAATCATCATTTTGAAACCTTCCCCCTGACCCCTGCCAACTACCACGCTTGGCATGAGCTCGCACTTACCAACAACCCCGTGCTGGCTTCCCAGCGCCAATCACTGGACGTAGCACGTTATGAAGTGGAACGTAACCGTGCCGGGCACTTGCCGCGGGTCATGGCCTACGCGACGTCCCGCCAACAAGAGTCTGACAGTAGCAACACCGTTAATGACCGCTACGCTACCAACACCATCGGTGTTGAGGTCAGCGTGCCGATCTATGCCGGTGGTGGAGTGTCGGCCTCTACGCGTCAGGCCAGCCGAGCCTTGGAGCAGGCCGAGTACGAGCTCGAAGGCAAGACCCGCGAAACCTTGATCGAACTGCGTCGCCAGTTTAACGCTTGCCTGTCGGGTGTGAGTAGGCTGCGGGCTTATCAAAAGGCCCTGGCTTCCGCTGAGGCGCTGGTGGTGTCGACCAAGCAAAGCATCCTCGGCGGCGAGCGGGTCAACCTTGATGCACTGAACGCCGAGCAGCAGCTCTACAGCACCCGCCGCGACCTGGCCCAGGCTCGATACGACTACCTGATGGCCTGGACGAAGTTGCATTACTACGCGGGCAACCTGCGCGATATTGACTTGGCCCGAGTAGATGGGGTGTTTGGGCTTGCCCCATGAGTAGAGTGTAGTTGTTTACGTATCAGGATTTTTGAAACGTGTATCAATAATATCATGTGCGTTAATAAATTAAGTAAGAGGGTCTGATATGAAAACAGTGCTCAGTGTGTATACGATGAATACTTTGAACATGGGCAGAGGTGGGCCAGGTTCAGCGGAGGAGCAAATTAAAATATTGGGGGATATTTTATTAGCGCAAAATGCTGATGTTTCTGTGCTGCCTGAAGTTTCCCAGGGGTTGTTTGGCTCAGGAAGGGTGGATGAGCTCCCTTCGTTGGCCAACGCAGAGGCTGCTACACAGGTATCGAATGTTGCAGACTTGCTTAATCAGGTGCCGTTGAAGGTGGCGAATGTTGCTGCTGATATTTTAGATGGGGTCCCTTATGTTGGCAACGTTTTCGGCAATTGGGTAAAAGGTATTGTTGGTGTTGCAACCAGTGCTGTGAGTGTGGTAGTAGCTACTATTGTAGCTCCCGCAGTTGGAAAAGCAGTTGAAGTTAAAGTTTCGGCGGCGGGAACAGTGCTTAAGGCAGTGGTGGAGGTAACCGGCGCGATTGTAGGGAAAGATATGGCTGAGGGCGCGCTTGAGGCAGTCATAAAGGCGCCTATACATTTAGTCGGTATTCAAACTGGAAATTTGATTTCAGGGGATGATAGCCGGCTTAAGGAATTGGTCGCGTATATGAATAAACATTCGTCGGATGGTCTCTATCAGTACGCGATGAATGGAACAACCGCCACAATCTCTAAATATTCATTGTTAGAAACAAAGGCTAATGCGGCGGGAGGAACCAGTACGATCCTGGACCTCGATAACTCGGGTGATGTTTCAAACGGCGACATCCACTTGGATAGCGTGCATTTGCCGGCAGAGAAATACACTGCCTGGCTGCCGCGAGGTTTGGAGCAAAAAGGCTATGAAGGCACAGCCGGTACGCCGGTTACCGATCTGGAAACACTTAGGGAACACAACAAATCCTCTAGTCGCCAGGAAGAAATCAGTAAGGTCATAGCGCATCATGACAAAAATTATGCCCATTTGGCGCATGTGATAACTGGTGACTTCAATGAGCCTTCTCATCAAGATTGGACAGAGGCAACGAGCGGTTTGTACGGTCATAATGGGGTGATATATCAATGGGATACCACAAAAAAATTAACAGATTCAGCGTATCTCGACACCTTTCGTGCGGTGTATCCTGACCCTGTAAAAAATCCTGGCTTTACGTGGGCGAGTGAAGCGGCCGGTGGAAGTTTTAAAGGATCACCTGTTGATGACAGGGATAGGATTGATTTTACCTTCATAAAGTCGGGCCAAGGCACTGAGATCAGGCCTGTCGGCGCCAACCTTGTTGGGAATGAGGGGTTTTATGTCAGTGGGGAACTTATTGAGAAGGGCGGTTCGCCAAATGATGTTATCTTGAGCAAGGGTATGTCCAAATGGCCGTCCGATCATAAGGGAATTTTTATAAAACTTGAGGTGTCGTCCGCACCTCACAACGGCGAGGTGCCAGAAGTCCAACTGGTGGGCAGCCATGCAAATTTTGACATTACGTAAGAGTGACCTCTCACGCTTAATAAACTGACAGGTCCTCGTTCGGGTCGGGATGTAGACGGCCACGTCATAAATTAAAAGCTGCTTTTTAAAAAAGCAGCTTTTTTATTTGTGACGGGTAATAGGGGGCTGGCCTGACCGTTCTGACTGATCTTATACGTCGCCTCAGTTCAATTCTCCTCCTCATTGAGCACGGTGTTCTGAGCGCTAATGCGATCACGCCAAGCACTGACCCGCCGCATAAGCAGCGCCGAAGTTAGAAACTTACGTAAAGGCGGCACACTAGTACATGTGTGCTATATCCATTTCAATTTGGTGTCCCAATACTCCCTTTGTTGGCAACTTGCCGAACGCAAACGCTTTAGCCCTCAGGGCTGGCAGCCACCCTCGTGGTCTTATGGAGTATCAGGAGTCGCTATGAACCCCTTATCAAGGATATCCCCTCTCGCTTTCGCGATCACCTTAGCACTGTTTCAAGAGGTTCAGGCAGCGGACTATGTGCTCACCAATGGCCGGGAAACCTTTAGCAGTGACCGAGTGATCGATGGCTTGATCGATGTCAGCCCAACGGACGGCAACACCGCCACTCTTACGATCAAAAGCGGCGCAACGGTAACCAGTAACGGCGGCGATATCGTGGGTCAAGCCAGCCTGACGGGTGTCAACCCGGCCCAGGCCAGCGTCGTCGTCGAAGGCGCGGGCTCGCGCTGGATCGTGCCACGTACCTCATTCGTGCTCGGTAACACGATCGTGATCGGCGGTGTCGGCCAAGGCGATCTGACTGTCCGCAACGGGGGGCAAGTATCGGTGCGAGACCTGGATTTGGGTGACGTGAATGGTTCCCGCTCCAACGCATTTTCGAACGCGCAGCTGCTGGTGAGTGGCCAGGACGCCCTGGTCGACGCGGTCAACATCAAGGCCGGTGGAGTTTTTGTCTATAAATCGAGCATAACGGCCAATGATGGCGGAAAAATCAACAGCCAGCAGGTAGACATCGACTCCGTCGTCAAGCTTTCCGGCGCAGGTACCCGGTGGGACAACAGTGGTGTTTTCAGGAACAGAAATGACCTCACTCTTGAAAACGGCGCGGTGCTGACAAGCGATACACTTTCGTTAGGTTCGGCCATCACCAGCCGCAGCAATCACGTGAACATTTCCGGACCAGGCACACGCTTGGCAGCGCAATCCTTGACGCTTGGCACCAGCGATGCTCGTACTTACCTGACTCTCGCCGACGGTGCCGAGCTGAGTGCCACTAACGGTATTCTTATCAGTACCCTAAGCAACATCAACACTGCGACACGGGGCACGCTTGCTATTGGCGGTCCTGTCGTGACGGACCCTGGCCGTACTGATGTCGATTCCGTGACTGCCGGAGCACCTCAGGCAGCAGGCCGACTCGACCCGCAAACCACCGTTCGCTTCGGCACCGGGAACGGGCACTTGGCGTTCAACCATACGGACACCAACCTCCAGCTCGCCAACACGTTGAGCGGAACGGGCCGAGTGTATGCGTTCAACGGTAATACCTCCTTGAGCGGCGATCTCACGGCGCTGTCAGGTAACGTGGTGGTACGCGGTGGTCGACTGGTGCTGGCGGGGAACGTCGATCAGATCAATCAGCGCGGCAACACGGCCAGTTCCCAAAGTCTTTCACGGCTGAGCGTCGGGAACGGTACCCTCGTGGTCAACGGCATCGTGGGACGCAATGAGTTCGGGGTTTATACCAACAGCGCCCAGGTACTGGATGGCGGCGTTCTCGCCGGCGTCGGTCAAGTGGGCGCCACGCAGGTAGCTGCTGGCGGTACGCTATCGCCCGGAGAAAGCGCCGCCGGCACACTGGCCATTCAAGGCGACCTCGACATGGCCGCCGGTTCACGTTACGCCGCAGACATCGCCGGCGACGGTCGGGCAGACAAGGTCAATGTGAGTGGCACAGCCACCCTGCGTGGTACGCAGGTCAACGTGACTGCGCTGGACCCCGCGCAAAGCTATCAAAGCGGTCGAACCTACACCCTGCTCTCCGCTCAGGGCGGTCTGGTGGATGGCGCTGTCGCCGGCGCTGCCTATGCCCAGGCGTTTACCAACTCGGCGTTCCTGAATGTCGGGCTACAGCGCACTGCCAACGACCTGAACCTCACCATCGAGCAAAAAAGTGTGGAGCCGACACCGACGCCGACGCCGGAACCCACACCAACGCCAGAACCAACACCCACACCAACGCCGGAACCCACACCAACGCCAGAACCGACACCCACACCAACGCCGGAACCCACCCCGACGCCAGAACCAACACCTACTCCAACGCCAGAGCCAACGCCCACCCCGACGCCGGAACCTACACCAACGCCAGAACCAACCCCCACACCAAAGCCAACACCTGAACCCGTACCAACTCCGGGCATCTTCCAGACAGTCATGCTGACCCAAAACCAGTTCAATACAGCTGGCGCGCTGAGCGTATTGCAGCAGAGCGGCGAATCCCTGCGCCTCTACAACAACTTGCTGATTCTGGATGCTGAAAGTGCTCGTAACGCTGCAGATCAACTATCCGGTGACTATCACAGCAGTACTTCGACGGCTCTGATCGCCAATAGCCAAGTGGTATCTGCAGTGCTGGGGACTCGTGTGCGTAATCTGCTTGATACCGGCACGTTGCGCGTGCCAGCCATGGCACTCAACCTGATGCCCAGCACGCCACCTGCCGAGAACGGTGCCTGGGTGCAGCCATTTGGTAACTGGACCAAGTTGGGTGGCCATAACGGCGCAGGCGGCCTGCGCCAAAGTACCGGCGGCCTGCTGTTCGGTGCTGACGGTAGCTTCAATCCAGATTGGCGCGGCGGCGTCTACGGCGGCTACAGCCGCTCGAAGTTCGATGCTGATAACCGTGATGCCGAGGGCCACAGCGATAACTATCATCTGGGTCTTTATACCGGTGCTCAGATCGACGCCCTGCGCCTAAGCGCTGACGTCGGTTACACCTGGCACCGTATAGAGAGCGAGCGCAATGTTGCTTTTGCAGGCTTCAGTGACCACCTCACTGGCAAACGTAACGCTCAATCGCTGCAGGCAAGCGGTGAAGCGGCCTACCGCATACCATTTGGCAGCGTGGTTCTGGAACCCTTCGCCGGCCTTTCTTACGTGCGCTACGAAGCCAAGGATCTGCACGAAAAAGGCGGAGCGGCGGCACTGAATCTATCCAGCGATAAGCAAAACACTGTCTTTTCGACACTCGGTCTGCGTGCGTCGACAAACTTCCGTGTAGCGAACCTGGACACTCAGGTCTATGGCTCACTGGGCTGGCGGCGAGCCTTTGGAGATCTGGATCCGCGCAACACTCAGAGCTTTGCCGGTGGTCCAAACTTTGAAGTACAGGGTGTTGCTCAAACCCGCAACACGGCCTTGACTGAAGTGGGGGCGAAACTGCGATTGAACCGGCAGACCGATCTGAATCTGTCCTATCAAGGACAGTTCGGGTCCGACACTCGTTTCAATTCGGTGAATGCGGGCGTGACGGTTCGCTTCTAACCGTAGTTGTAACGTCGGGCTGGATGACTATTTTGGGCAGTTCGCCTCTGATGGTATCCAGCCCGAACTCATTTAAGAACACCTGCTCCGACACGACGGTAGGCTCGGGTGAAACAAATTTCCTTTGTCGATGGCGAGCACGCCGGCGAACTTAATCAGACACGTCGCAAGCGTTTACTGATGGTGTGATGGCGCCCTTGCGCGCTCATCTGAGACAGAATTGCTTCGGCAACAGCAATCCGGCGATTGAAGAAGCGTCAGACGAAGATGGGTTCTCAATGTCGCTCGGCGATTTGGTGAAATTTCCTACAGTTGAGTGGGCGCTTTCGTATCTCTTGAGCGAAGGAAATGCCGGAGCATGGCGAAGCCTGAGGCAGCACGAGTTTGATCTGCGCGAAGGTGACGTTTGATCCCAGGTCAGTTATCCAATCGGCTTATACGCTTGCTGAGGATATCTCTGAGCATCACTCGACGTGTGTTTTTCCAAGCCCTGTAAGGGACTATCTACAATCAATACTCTTGGTGGAGTTTATTCATGCCGATGCGCCCAGTGCGCGCTCTTGTACTTGAGACCCACGGTTCTCAACGCACGATGGCGATCAATATGTTGCACGAGCTGGGTTGCCAGGAAGTCTTCAGCGCTTCCGGTGGCGCCGATGCGCTGGAAATACTGCAAAAAGTAGGTCCCGTGGACATTGCCCTGTGTGACCTGCGACTGGACGGTATGGACGGCCTTGAGTTTCTTCACCTTGCGGCCAAGGCGGGGCTGGTCAGCTCCGTGATCATCAACAGTTCGTTGACCGAGGATGTACGCCGGACGGCCCACAGGCTGGTAACGATGCTGGGGCTGGTCGTGCTGGGGGATCTAAACAAACCACTGCAGATGGATGCCCTGGAAGGGCTGTTGGAAAAGCACATGCGCGAAGCCATCGGAGGCGAGGGCGCTGCATTACCGCCGACGCATCTATGCGATGAGCAAGAAGTTCGCGAAGCGCTTCGCGACCAGCAATTGAAAGCCTACTTTCAACCCAAGGTGCACCTGTTGAGCGGTGAGACCTATGGCGTGGAGGTACTCACTCGGTGGCATCACCCTACCAAAGGCGTGTTGCCCCCTGCTGTCTTTATGCCGGTTCTTAAAGAGACTGGGCTGATCGATGAACTGCTGTTCTCCCAATTGGACCAAAGTCTGGAATTTCAGCAGTTGGCATGGGATCGCGGACATCTACTCAGCATCGCTCTCAATCTCGAGCCCTCGCAGTTATCGAACGTCGAATTGGTGCAAAGCGTCAAACAGCGTCTGGTTGCTCATCGCATGCCTGCTTCAGGTTTGACGTTTGAGTTAACCGAAGGCAGCCTGTTGCAGGCTACGGTCATCAGCCTGGAAAACCTGATGCGTTTGCGGATAATGGGGTGTGGTTTATCGATTGATGATTTTGGCACCGGCTTTTCGTCACTGCAGCGGTTGTCTCATTTGCCGTTTACAGAGATCAAACTTGACGGAGGATTTATCCGTAACTTGGAACACGATCCGCGTAGCCAGATCATCGTCAGCAGCACACTGGCGCTGGGCGAAGCGTTGAAGTTATCCGTTGTGGTCGAAGGCATCGAAACCGCGGAGCAGTATCAACAGTTGCTCAAACTGGGGTGTGCCAAAGGGCAGGGTTATTTGTTCGCCAAACCGATGGAACAGACCCATTTATTGACATGGCTGGATGTTCAGGCAAACGCCAGGAACGTGCGCCACTGACTTGTAATCAGTAGTTCCCTGGACCCACTCCTGGTGCCGCATCAGGCGCTACGTTCGACCCAACGCTTTAAAAAGGGGAGCGCGTCAATCGGTGTTTGAAGCGCGTTAAGGTCTGAGGTTCAAGAGGGTGTAGACCGGACGCTTACGAGATTTTTTCATAACTCGTGACTACCGTGAGGCCGCGTCCAGACCCTGCCAGAAAGCTAATCCTGGCTATGGTTTCACGCACAAAATTCGGAAGTAAAAACCCAGCTTGATAGCTGGGTTGATTCCGCGTTGCCTTGCGTCCTGGCAGTACTCGCTTCGTCACCTGGCCATGTGCAGCGCGGGCGGTGGGGGGCTGTAGAAGCTGTTGCTTATTTAACAACTTCAACCAACCCATGGTCGTCGCAGTGACCGCCATGGGGATGGTGCAAATGACCATCCACCAGATAATCAATATGATCACCGTGGGGCACCGCTTCATGGCCGCAATCCGGCCCGTGCTGATGGTCCGAAGAATGAGCGCCGCAATCGTGCTGAGGCGTGCACTGAGCAGGGTTAGTCTGGTTAACGGCCAACACATGCTCGTCAACGTGATCACCATGAACATGATGCAGATGTCCGTCATGAACGTAGTCCACATGTCCATCATGTTTTATCGCGGTGTGTCCACAACCAGCCTTGTGTTCGTGATCATGGTTCGGGTGTTTATCACAGCCAGACATAGCGACTCTCCTGCCAAAATGCAGCGACGATTGAGTCGCTGACTATAGCAGACAGTGGGCTACGAATAACCATTCCTTATTAGGCGTGGCGACCGGTATCAGTGATATAAAGCATGGGTTAGCAAAAAAATTTCAGCTGTCACTTGGCTCACTGTCTCGAACCCTATTAGAGGCGTCTATGATTAATCTATTCGCCTCATCATAAAACTTGAATTTGACAACTTTCCTGGCATACCTCATCGTAATTATTGTGCCCAGCCCCCCCTCAACCCAATCTCAAACGAGAGGAATAGAGAGTTGGGTCAGGGGTGGAGATTCGATAATGTCAAAGTGGAAATCAGCAAGCAATAAAAACCGACTAAAATTGTCGTCGGTCTTTCTCCGTCGTGTCACGCTTGAAAAGCTTTACATGCTGCCCTGAACACAGAGCCATTCTGCACGCGCGATGACATCAGTTAATTAACAGGTTATATCTGCGCATCAAAATCCCAGAACATACAGCTGTAGCTGATTACCTTAACCGGCTTGCGTAAATCCATATCAAAAATCCAGGCCTCAACCATGCTGCAATGCTGTGGCTGCGAGTCTCCAACAATGGCGATGTGTTGGTATTCACCGACCAGCTCACCGGTGCGACCGCTACGCAGTTCTATACTTTCGTTCTTGCCTTTGTAAAAGTCAGCAAGCTCATAGACTCGGCAGTCTGCAGCAACGACGACAGGTTCCTTCTTGAACTTTCCGTAAAAGCGCATCCCGTCACCATGCGCATCGATCCCAATCGTACCTTTCATGCATTCCCCGTCACGACTAAAAATGATTATTTGTGCAGTTTGCTCACCTTCAGTCATCCACAGGTGGCCTGTCAAACTGCTGTAAAAATACCATGGAAGGTTGCATGCAATGAACGCCTACGGGGTCGTAGATCGGCGTCTCTGACCCGCATGTCACGTACAAAGATTAGCTAGACAAATTGTGCAGCCTGACTAGGGGCGCTGGCTTCTTGTCGTGCGTGCTCGGCTTGCTTCTTGGAAGGAACCGAGACGAACTACAGGGTCAATGACGGCGTTCACATGAGTCACAGGGCGCTTTTACAGGGCCAGATACCCCAGTAATAAAGCTGAACTGGACAAGATACTCAAGTCAGCGATCACACTGTCACAGGTGTTATTGATGGTCTGCAGCTGGCTATTGAAATGATCATTCTCA
Organism: Pseudomonas sp. B329; assembly: GCF_023127835.1. Lineage (NCBI taxonomy): Bacteria > Pseudomonadati > Pseudomonadota > Gammaproteobacteria > Pseudomonadales > Pseudomonadaceae > Pseudomonas > Pseudomonas sp. B329. Next base: position 40,713 of record NZ_SPKP01000068.1, read on the forward strand.
GCCACCAGCACATCGAGCAGGGTGCGCTTGCCGAGGTTATACCACTGGTCATAGAACATTTTGCGCACCCGGTCGGTCTCCACCGACAGGCGTTGATATTCCTGCGCCAGTTGCACGGCGGTCGTGCGGCTTTGGGCCAACCGGTTTATTTCCTGACTCAGATCCTCGCGAGCTTTTTCGTACTGTTCCAGTGCCGCGCTTCTGCGGGCACCGGCCGCCGCCTGAGCCGCTTTGTTGGAACCACCGCTGAACGCCTGCCATTCCACATCAAACCCGACATACCAGTCGTCATTGCGGTCTACATCATTATTCGAACCGTTTATAGCGTTCTGTTGCTTGCGTGCGACCAAATTCAATCCCGGCAACCCATCGGCCTTAATCGACTCGACGCGACCATCTTCCATCTCGGCTTGAGCCTTGAGGCGAAGTAACAGCGGGTGATGATTCAGGGCTGCCAGCGCTTTGGCTGGGTCACTTGTCACGCTGCCAATCAGTGCCATCCGTTCGGGCATGGTCGGAGCATCTTCTCCCAGTAAGCGGTGCAATTTGATCCGGGTTAGTTCCAGTTGGTTTTCTAGCTGTTTTCGACTGACCACCGCGGAAAGAAACTTTGCCTGGGCCTGCACCAGTTCGCTGGTCCTGCCTTTGTCGCTTTGGGTGATTTTTAACAGCATCTCTACCCGACTGCTCATCTGCTGTACGTAGTCTTCGGCGACGACCATGCTCATCTGGTAACGCACCAGGTTGACCAATTCAGAACTGGTATCGAACGCCACCTGTTCGCGCTCCACCAACCCCGTTTGTTCGGCGGAACCCAGAGCCGCTTTGGCGGTGCGCAGCTCATTGGCATTCTTGCCCCAGTCCCACACTTTGGTGGTGACATTGACCGTGCCGGCGGTGTCGCCCGAAGCGCTGCGGTCAGAACGGCTCTGATCCCGGGTCAAGGCCGTGTTCATACCCAGGCGCACTTGCGGCCAACGGCGGCCTTTGACATCGTCGATGTCGTAGCCAGCGGCGGATTCATTGGCGTTCGCCACGCGAACTTCCGGGCTGTGCAGCAGAGCCTTGCGGACCATGTCCCTGAGCAGTACACGCAACTCATTGCTGCCCGAGTGCCCGCCGTCACGTAACCAGGTGGAGGAGGACAACCTTGCCGACAAGTCGGTTGTGTGCTCGGTATTTAACCGGTTAGCTGAGGCATCTGCCTCGCCAGCCACCGCTGCCGGAATGCATGTGGCATAAAAACCCATCAGCAGGGTCGAAAATAACGTGGTTTTGGTGAAACTCAGTAGTGGGCTGTTCACATTACCTTTCCCGAAACGCTTCACGCGCCTTCAACACCGGCTTGAGTAAATACGACAAAACCGTCTTCTCGCCGGTCTTGATATCCACGCTGGCAATCATCCCGGGGATAATCGGAAATGAATGCCCGCGCGCTTCCAATGCGGCACGATCGGTGCGCACATAGACTTTGTAATAGGTCGGGTTTTCCCGCCCGCTGCGGGCCTTGGCTTCATCGAATAGGGTATCGGGGCTGATGTGCTCGACCTTGCCGCTCAAACCGCCATAAATCGAATAGTCGTAGGCCGTGATCTTCACCGTTGCCTCAAGGCCAGGGTGGATGAAGGCCACATCGGCAGGTTGGATTTTCACCTCCACCATCAGGCGATCCTCCAGCGGAATCAGGGTCATGATTTCAGCCCCTTGCTGGATCACCCCTCCACGGGTGGTGACCCGGATGTTGTTGACCGTGCCGCGCACCGGCGCCGTGATGGATGTACGGTTCATCACATCTTCACGCCCTCTGAGCACTTCCAGCGCCTGCGCCAACTCGCTTTCCGAGCGCGTCAATTCGTTGTTGGCTTCAGAGCGGAAGCGGTTGATGCGATCAGTGATCTGCAGGTTGAACTCGTTGGCCTGGCGGCGCAGACGCATGATCTCGACTTCGGAAACCAACCCCTGTTTCGCCATGGGGGCTGATAGTCGAACCTCACCTTCGGCCAGGTCCAGGCTGCGACGCAGGGCCTTGACACTGTCCTGCAGGGTCTTTTGCCGGGCGTTGTAGGCCTGGGTTTCGTCGCGGACAATCGAGGCGCTGTGGGCGATCTCCTCAGGAAAAACCAAGGGTTTGTCATAAGCTTCGGCGCGCAAACGGGCGATCGCGCCCTTCAGGCCCTCCACCCGCGACAAGGATTCTCCGTAGCTGGCACCGACTCGGGTCGGATCGATTTTCAACAAGACCTGGCCCTGTTCCACCACCTGTCCTTCTTTGACAAACAGCTCCTTCATGATCCCGCCTTCCAGGCTCTGGATAATTTGCTCGCGGCTGGCTGGAATAACCCGGCCCTCACCAACGGTTACCTCTTCCACTCTGGCAAAATGTGCCCACACCAGGCCCGCCACCACCGTCGTTGCCATAAGCCATAGCACCAGCACACTGGCGGGTGTTTTCTGCTCGATCAGCGCGCCCTGTAGATCGCGCATGAACGATTCATCTTCGGCTCGCACGGCGAAGTTGCGTTTTAGCCCAGGCCCTGCTTTATCCGCCCCGAGAAAGCTCTTGAATTTTTTTAACGACATGGGTCGCTTACCTAAAAAACCAACTGTGAAATATCGAGTACTTACGGCAACGTACTCGCCGGCGAAGCCCCGGATTGGCCATTTGCATTCAGGGCAGCGATGACTTGCGCCTTGGGCCCGTCGGCGGCAATGCAGCCGTCTTCGAGCACGATCAGGCGGTCGGCCAGGCTGAGCATCGACATGCGATGGGTGACGATGATCAGGGTGTGTACCTGGCTCAGTTCACTCAACTGGCGAATGAACTGGGCCTCGCTCAAGCCGTCCATTGCACTTGTGGGCTCATCGAGCAGTAAGATCTTCGGCTCCAACATCAAGCAGCGGGCGAGGGCGATCAGTTGGCGCTGCCCACCAGACAGGTTGTGACCCATCTCGCCCACTGGCATCTCGTAACCCTGTGGATGGCGCGCGGCAATACGGTCAAGCCCGGTCATGCGGGCAATCCGCAGGAAATGCTGGGTGCTGGCACCGGGGCTGCCGATCATCACGTTTTCGCGCAAGGAACCGTAGAACAGCTGGCAGTCCTGGCCGACATAACCTACTGCCGCCCGCCAATCCGAGGGGTCCACTTGCGAGGCGTCCACACCGTCGATAGCCAGTCGGCCTTCGCTTTGGCGGTAGAGTCGAGCCATGATTTTGAGCAGGGTGGACTTACCGCTGCCGATGTTGCCGAGGATCACGATCCGCTCGCCGGCATTGATGTTCAGGTTGATATTGTCCAGCGCTTTGGGCACCGCAATCGCACCGGGTATAGGGTAGGAGTAACTGACTTTATGCAGGCTGAGGCTGCCGTCGAAACGCGGCGCCTGCAGAAACGCTGCGCCGTGCTCGCGCTCCAGGGGCAGGCTCATCAGTCTGTTCAAGGACTTCATGCCGGCCTTGGCTTGCTGGTAGCGCACGGCCAAACCGACCACCGCGCCCAGTGGTGCCAGCGAGCGGCCAGAAAGGATAACCACGCCGATCATCGCGCCCATGGTCAGTACACCCGCATGGATCAGGTAGACCCCCCAGAGCACGATCAATACGGTGACAATCTGCTGTACGAACATCACAAAGTTTGTGATCAGGCTCGACAGGAAACGGCTCTTCATCGCCGAGGCGGTGGCCAGCGCGCTGAAATCGTCCCAGCGTTGTTGCATCACACCTTCACCACGCGAAGCCTTCAGCGCTTCCAGACCTTCGAGAGTTTCGATCAACAGGCCCTGGCGTAGGGAAATTTCACGGATGTTTTCCTGCATATAACGTGACAGCGGCCATTGGCAGGCAATACTGAGTACCAGAATGACCGGCACCGCCAGAATGGGGACCAGCGCCAATGGCCCACCAATCAAGTAAATGATGCCCAGAAACAAGATGCAAAATGGCAAGTCCGACAAGGTCGCCAATGTGGCGGACGTGACGAAGTCACGCACCGCCTCATACTCACGGAACTGGTTGGCGAAGGCCCCGGACGAACCCGGTTTGCTTTCCAGGCGCAGCGCCATGACCTGGCGAAACAGCCGCGCACCGATGATCAGGTCAGCCTTTTTCCCGGCCACGTCCAGCAGGTAGGCACGTATCTGTCTCGACGCGAACTCCAGGCTGACGGCAATCAAAACCCCGATGGCCATGGACCATAACGATACATACGCATGTGTGGGTACCACGCGGTCATAGACGTTCATGGTGAAGAAGGTAATGGCCAGGGTCAGGACGTTGGCCAGCAGCGCCGCGAGTGCCGCGCTGTAGAAATAGAACCGGTAACGCCAGAGCACGGCAAACAACCAATGTGACTTGCCTTGGTCCAGCGACAGCAGGCCGTTGTCGTTGCGGGTGTCCAATTTCGGCACCACGCTGGTTAACAGGAAGTACCCAGAACAGTGTGCCTGCACCTGCGCCTCGCTCATCGTCACCTGGCCGTTATGCTCAGGAATAATGACGTCGTAGGTCACCTGGTCAGATTGCACGGTACGTTTTAGCAGGACGCAGTAGGTGCCGTCTTTACGTGCCTGAACGGCCGGAAACAGATAGTCGGACAGGTGGGGCAGCGGTCGCTGCACCCAGCCGGCCTTGATGCCGACCTGCTCAAGCATCCGCGTCGCTAAAGCCGGTGACAGGCGCTTGCCGCGGGGCAGGCCGGCGTACAGCACCGTTTCACTGACCTCCTTGTGATACAGTTCACACAGCGAGCGGATCGCCGACAGCAACGAGTCTGCCTGTTCCTCGGCACACTCGGTCATTTCAATCAAATCGTCGTTTGTTTTAATTTCTAAATCGGCAGGCATTACCAGGCTCCTGTACAACTGAAGCGTAAAAGCCTCGAAACGCGCGGGGCGTTCGAGACCTGTCCGCCAACGAGGTTCAGCGTCGACTCATGCCCATGTGACATTTACCGTTTGCTCGATCAGTAACTGACCTTTGTTTTCACCCACGCTGTTGTAAACATCGTAAGCGTGCCCACCGGAGAAAACGGTCGAGCTTTTTGACGTGATCCACTCCGCACTGTTTTTAACTTCAACGGTATTGTCGGAGGAGCCATCGATTACCAACTGATGGCGTTTGATATCGCCGTCAGCCAGCCCGCTGCTGAAGTTTTTATTGTTGATTGCGCTCAAACCGGCGTTCATATCCATAACGTCCTTGAGTTCCAGGGTCAGCTTGGCCTTGTTGGAGCCTTGCAGGTCGATTCGCTCGACATTGGATAGACGCGACAGACCGACGCCAGACTCGATCATGCCCAAGCTGGCATTGGAAATGGTGGTCAGGTTAACCGCGGTCACATCGTGCTCAAACGCGAGTGTATCGATACCGTTACCGCCATCCACACGTGCCAATCGCCCGTGGGTGCCGGCATTGGCATTGAAGCCCGCCGCCAATTGCGCGAGGTTGTCCTGATTCAACACAATGGTGTCATCACCCATGCCGGCATAGATGACGTCCGTGCCCCCTTTGCCAAAAAGGGTGTCCCTGCCGGCGCTGCCCTGGATGAAGTTGCTGTTTGCATCACCAGTGGCAACGCCCGTGGTTGAGACTATTCGCACTGAAGGTTCCGCGCCTAGTGATGTGCCGCCCATGAACAACTTGCCATCGCCGGAATAGGAACCGACATAGATATCTGCCAGACCGTCACCATTGAGGTCGATACGTCCCGCTATCGATGCGCCATCGGCCTGACTTCTGGGGACCATGGTGCCTTGTTGGGAGGTCATGTTTTTTACATCAATGGTCCCAGTGTCGGTTTTGCCAAAAATAAGGTAAGAGTTAGAGTAATTTCCGGTGCCTCCCTGGCCCGCTGTCCCGATGGAGTCGGTGCCATTATTCAGCGTATTGCCGTAGGTGGTGTATGCGAAATCCGCCAGGCCATCACCGTTTACATCACCGACGCCGCGAATGTCTCCATAGGTCGTCGGTTGAGTGCTTCTCCAAGAGGTGTCGAGGGCGAATCCGCGGTTATTGGACTGCAACCACGCGGCGTCCAGTTGAACCAGGCTTTGTGAGTTAGTTGCCTGTGGCCCGCCGAACACTACAAATACGCCTCTACCGTCATGCACGGCGACATCCGCATAGCCATCACCGTTGGCATCGCCGATCCCGCTGACCGCTTGGGCCTGGTTAGCGGCCAGCGCGCCGGAGCTGGTTGCCCAGGATACGTTTGCTGTCTTGCTGATGTTACCTCTGACCGACTGGCCGAAGGTGATACCGCGTGCGGTGACGATATCGCCAATGCCATCACCGTTAAAATCACCAGCCGAGGTGACGTACTGTGCGCCACTGAAGGCAGCCGACGGGGCACCTCCAACTTCATTTTGCGCTGCGCCAAAATTGAAGCCACTTTGCACTGCACCTGTGGCGCCCGTCGTACCAAAGCGGATACTGGACGTTGAATTCTGGCCGTAAGCCCCTGAGCCACCCAACACCACATCCGCCAGACCATCGCCATCGAGATCGCCAGCGGAGGCGACAAAGCGTGCGGAGGTCAGGTTGGTCGGTGCCCAATCACCTTCCAGTGAACCTGCTCCCAGGTACAAGCGAGCGGTGCCGTTGGCAGTACCGTTTGTATTGCCGTACATGGCGACCACGTCATTGAAGCCGTCGCCGTTGATATCGCCCACACCCGCTTGGTGGTAGGTGAAGAGACCCCCGGCATTGTTATAGAACTTAGGGCCATCAGTTTCGATCGTATCGCTACCGCGTAAAAGGGCACGCAAAAAACCGCCGTTGCTGTCATAGCTGCCGCTGGCAATATCATCAAAACCATCCCCGTCAACATCGCCCGCACCATCGACCGACCAGATGTTTCTGCTCACGACATTGGCAGGTGCTTCCGTAGGGCCAGCGATATCGACCGTTACCTGGTTGGAGTTGACACTGATGTTAGAGGCAGCGTCCTGAGCTCTGACGTATAAGTTTTGTAAACGGTTGGTCAGAAAATCACTTTCAAACACCCAGCTTCCTGTTGGTGAAGCCTGGACTCTTCCGACCTCGGCTTCACGCCCATCGGCATTCAGGTGATAGAGGATGACTGTCGAGTTAGCTTCTGCCGTACCCGACAAAGTGGGCGTGTTATCGCTGGTTTTACCGCCGGTGAGGGCCAATGAGCGGGGCACCGTGGTGCCCTGTTCGGTCACCGTCATCAGGGTAATGACCGGTGCAAGCGGATCAATCGTATCGACCGTCAGACTGGTAGGCGTTGTGGTCTTGCTGGTGCCCAGGGCATTGATGATCTGAACCGTATAGTTGTGGGTGCCATCGGCCGTCACGGGAAGCACGGCGGTCCAGGCTCCAGTGACACGATTGAGGTTGGCGACGGCGACCTGTGTGGTGCCTTCAAACACCACGACCTGCCCAGTCATGCCTGCGCCAAGGGCGGTGCCATACAGTGTTGGCGTATTATCGTCGGTGGGTGTGCTGGTGGGTTGTCGCACATCGGCATCCCCAGGCACTGTTGGGACATTGTCAATGTATCCTTCGACACTGACGTTATAAGTAACAGCCGGGTCGCCCACATAATCGCCTATAGCTGGCAAACTTTCGCGACCGTTGTTACCGATTGCCACTGCCTTGAAATGAGCGGCTTCCTGCCGGCCGGTACTGGTGAAGCTGAACGTACCGGTGGAACTGGATGTCATGTCTTGGACGCTGCCGTCGGGGAAAGTCAGTCGCACCTTGGTATTGGCAACGGCCGTACCCGTTATGGTTACCAAGCCATTTCCCGGATCGGTCGTGACATTAGTGAAAATTGGCGCGTCCGGTGCTGGCAGCGGCGAGAATGGGGCCGCGATAGGCAGACTCTGATTGCCTGCCGCATCTTTGACGACCAGCATGATATCGCCGGTTATGTTCTGAGGGGTGGTACCGATCAGCTCATAGGTGCCGCTTGGACCAGTCGTTACTTCGTGTGAGACCCCATCGGTCAAAGTTATCGTGACTTTGCTGTTGGCCTCTGCAGTGCCGCTGACTTTCACTGTGCCGTCTGGTTGCGCCTGCACCAAGAAGGTTGGAGCAGGCGGCGGTGTCCTATCAATCGTGCCATCGGCTACAAAGTTAATTGTCGCTGGCGTGCTGTCATGGCCTGCCGCATCGGTAGCGATGGCCTGGATGGCGCCATTGGGTTGCGCTGTGTTGCTGGTCAGCTCGAAGGTGCCATTGGGGCTGGCGGAGACCTGTTGCGTGGTGCCATCGGGCAAGGTCACGGTGACCTTGCTGTTGGCCTCCGCAGTGCCGCTGACCTTGACCTTGCCATCGGGCAACGTCACCGCAGCCAAGCCGGTCGGAGCGGTTGGGGCCGTAACATCAATGGTGTTGTTCGCGACAAAGTTCACTGTGGCCGGGGCGCTCGGGTTGCCAGCAGCATCAGTGGCGATGGCCGAGACTGTGCCATTAGGCTGCGCAGTGGTGCTGGTCAGTTCGAAGGCGCCATTGGTCCCTGCCGTGACTTGTTGGGTAGTACCATCGGGCAAGGTCACCGTGACCTTGCTGTTGACTTCGGCAGTGCCGCTGATCTTGACCTTGCCATCGGGCAAGGTCACCGCAACCAGGCCGGTCGGAGTGGTCGGCGGCGTCACATCAATAGTGTTGTCCGCAACAAAACTGACCGTAGCCGGCGCGCTCGGATTGCCTGCTGCGTCTGTGGCCGTGGCGGTGACGGTACCATTAGGTTGCACACCATTGCTGGTCAGCTCGAAGAGGCCATTGGGCCCCGTCGTGGTCAATTGCGTGCTGCCATCGGGCAAGGTCACCGTGACTTTGCTGTTAGCTTCGGCAACACCGCTGATCTTGACCTTGCCATCGGGCAAGGTCACCGCGGCCAGGCCGGTTGGCACAGGTGGTGGCGTGGTATCAACGGTGTTGTCCACTACAAAGTTCACCGTGGCTGGCAGGCTGGCATTGCCCGCCGCATCGGTGGACGTGGCCAGGATTGTGCCACTGGGTTGCGCAGTGTTGCTGGTCAGTTCGAAGGTGCTGTTGCCCCCCGCTGTGACTCGTTGAGTGGTGCCGTCGGGCAAGGTGACGGTGACCTGGCTGTTGGCTTCTGCGATGCCGCTGATTTTGACCTTACCATCGGGCAACGTCACTGCGACCAGGCCGGTTGGCGTAGGCGGCGGCGTGATATCAACGGTGTTGTTCGCAACAAAACTCACTGTGGCCGGGGTGCTCGGGTTACCCGCCGCATCAGTAGCAACGGCGGTGATCGTGCCATTCGGCTGCGCGGTGTTGCTGGTCACTTCAAAGGCACCATTCGCCCCCGCCGTAACTTGCTGGGTCGAGCCATCGGGCAAGGTCACGGTGACCTTGCTGTTGGCTTCGGCGATGCCGCTG
>NZ_SPKP01000069.1:0-208780 GCF_023127835.1 Pseudomonas sp. B329
GCACAACAGCAGACCCGGCGCGACGGGGAAACTAATTGAGAACGCCCCCTAGTACGCCTTAAACCGGCGTTTCTACCAACAAGGCATCCACTCGCTGGAAACCTCTAGGCAGTTTGTTACCGCGTCGACCACGCTCGCCCTTGTAGTGTTCAAGGTCGTCTGGGCGCAATGACAACGTGCGCTTGCCGGCCTGGAGCACCAGGGTAGAGCCTTCCGGGACCACGGCGATGTCTGTCACGTACTCTTCGCGACTGGCCACCCGGTCACCGGGGATCCCGATAATCTTGTTGCCCTTGCCTTTGCCCAACTGCGGCAGATCGCTGATCTTGAACACCAGCAAACGCCCTTCGGTGGTCACCGAAGCCAACCAGTTGCTTTCACGATCATCCACCGGCCTTGGCAGGATCACCTTGGCGTTGTTCGGCAGGCTCAACAGCGCCTTGCCCGCCTTGTTCTTGGCTTGCAGGTCTTCACCCTTGACCACGAAACCGTAACCGGCGTCAGAGGCGATGACGTACAGCGAATCATCGTCCGGCAGCAGCACGCACTCGAAATTCGCCCCCGGTGGCGGCGTGAGGCGTCCGGTCAACGGCTCGCCCTGCCCCCGTGCGGACGGCAGGGTGTGGGCCGGCACCGAATAACTGCGCCCGGTCGAGTCGATAAACACCGCAAACTGATTGGAGCGCCCGGCGGCGGCGGTCTTGAAGCCATCACCGGCTTTGTACGAAAGGCCGGTGGCGTCAATATCATGCCCTTTGGCGGAACGAACCCAACCCTTTTCCGACAAAACGACGGTAATTTTCTCGTTAGGCAACAACTCGGTTTCTGTCAGAGCCTTGGCTTCAGCACGCTCGACGATCGGCGAACGACGGTCGTCGCCATAGGTTTCGGCGTCTTTGATCAGCTCACTGCGTACCAGCTTCTTGAGCTTGGCTTCGCTGCCCAGCAGCGCTTGCAGCTTGGCTTGTTCCTTGAGCAACGCGTCTTGCTCGTCACGCAGCTTCATTTCTTCCAGGCGTGCCAATTGGCGCAAGCGCGTGTCGAGGATGTAGTCGGCCTGGATTTCGCTCAGCTCGAAACGCGCGATCAACTCGGCTTTCGGGTGCTCGGCGGTACGGATGATATGGATCACTTCATCCAGGTTGAGGTAGGCAATCAGCAAGCCGTCCAACAGATGCAGGCGGCGCTCGACCTTGTCGAGGCGAAACTGCAGGCGGCGGCGCACGGTCTGTACGCGAAATTCCAGCCACTCCACCAGCAGGTTGCGCAGGTTTTTCAACTGCGGCTTGCCATCCAGGCCGATGATATTGACGTTGACCCGGTAGCTGGACTCCAAGTCAGTGCTGGCAAACAGATGCTGCATCAGCACTTCGTGATCGACCCGGCTGTTGGTCGGGATGATCACGATGCGGCATGGGTTCTCGTGGTCGGACTCGTCACGCAGGTCGGCAACCTGGGGCAGTTTCGACGGTTTGGCCTGCATCAACGCGGCAATCTGCTCCAGCACCTTGGCACCGGACACCTGGTGCGGCAGCGCGGTGACAATAATGTCGCCGTCTTCGATATGGTAAACGGCGCGCATACGCACCGAGCCCTTGCCGGTTTCGTACATCTTCAGCAGGTCGGCGCGCGGCGTGATGATTTCCGCTTCGGTCGGGTAGTCCGGGCCCTGGATATGTTCACACAATTGCTCGACCGTGGCCTTGGGCTCGTCCAGCAGACGCACGCAGGCAGTGGCGACTTCGCGCAGGTTATGCGGCGGCACGTCGGTGGCCATGCCAACGGCGATACCGGTGGTGCCATTGAGCAGGATATTCGGCAAACGCGCTGGCAATACCAGGGGTTCGTCGAGGGTGCCGTCAAAGTTCGGCCCCCAGTTCGCCGTGCCCTGGCCCAGCTCGCTGAGCAGCACTTCGGAATAACGCGACAGCCGCGCTTCGGTGTAACGCATGGCGGCGAAGGACTTGGGATCATCCGGCGCACCCCAGTTGCCCTGCCCGTCCACCAGCGTATAGCGATAGCTGAATGGCTGGGCCATCAGCACCATGGCTTCATAACACGCCGAATCGCCGTGGGGGTGGAACTTACCGAGTACGTCACCGACAGTACGCGCCGACTTCTTGTGCTTGGAATCAGCGTCCAGGCCCAGCTCACTCATGGCGTAGATAATGCGCCGTTGCACGGGCTTGAGGCCGTCGCCGATATGCGGCAGGGCACGGTCCATGATCACGTACATGGAGTAGTTGAGGTAGGCATTTTCGGTGAAGTCAGCCAGCGACCGGCGTTCTACGCCATCTAAGCTGTCTGCGAGGATGTCACTCATGCGGGCCTCATCATTGTTGGGTAACGCGCAGCGGAACTGCCGCTGCGCCGGGTCAATTGAAAAAACGGCTGGCTCATGGCTGGGCGCTCCAGCCACCGGCAGGGGCGGCGAAACGATAGACCACGGGGCGTTTTTCACCATCGGCGCGGGGGCCGAAATTGTTGTCTATACCGATCCATGCACCGTCGGCGTCCAACAGCAGGGCTTCGGCCAGGCCGTAAGGCTGTGGATAACGCCGCTGCGGCGTCAGGGTCTCTTCAGCAAACGACCAACACAGCTCAACCTTGGCCGTGACTGTGTCGCGTCGGCAAATCTGGAACGCATTGCGCTCCAGGGTAAACAGCTTGCCATTGAACAGCGCCAGGTCGGCAAAGTCATTGGACACTGCCTTGGCGTTGGTAAACTGCGCCGGTTGCACTTCCTGCCCGGCCTCGCTCAACAACACGCACCGGCCATCGCAATCCCATACGCTTTGCCCGCGCTTGATCGAGATCAGGCCGCGACGCTCACGCTCGGCGGCCAGCCAGATCTGGTTGCCTTCGGGGTTCACCGCCAGGCCCTCGAACAAGGCATTGAAGTGCAGCAACATGCCACTGGCCCGCGCCTCACGCACCATGCCCGGGGCGATTTTCAACCACTCGGGCGCGCCCGTCGCAGGTACCTGCAGCACTGCAGCATGGGCTTCGCTGACAATGTAGCGGTTACCTGCGGCATCACAGCTGATGCCCTCGAAATCCAGGTCACCACCGCGAATGAACGACGCGGCCTTGGTGCGTGAACGCAGCCCCCAGGGCAAACCCGACTCGGGCACGGGCGGCACGTCAATCTTCAGAGCTTCGGCGTTCCAGGTCGGTGCGCGGGTATCCAGGCGGTAGATCTGATCATCATCGCGGTCGGAAACCGTCCACAGTTCTGCGCCACACAACGCCAGGCCCGACAGGTTACCGCCGCGCATGCCGTCCACCGGGTGCTCGGATACCAGCTGCAACTCTGCCACGCCGGCGGCAACCACGTGGGGAGTTGCCAGTGCGCTCAACATCAGCATCGCCAGGGCGAAGCCTGTACGCATCAGCCCAGAACCTCGGCCAGGTTGCCCTTGGATTCCAGCCAGGCTTTGCGATCCGGCGCACGCTTCTTCGCCAGCAGCATGTCCATCATTTCCGAGGTGCCGGCGAAGTCTTCCAGGGTCAGTTGCACCAGGCGCCGGGTATTGGGGTCCATGGTGGTTTCGCGCAACTGCGGTGGGTTCATTTCACCCAGGCCCTTGAATCGCGTGACCTGTGGCTTGCCGCGTTTTTTCTCGGCCACCAGGCGATCGAGGATGCCATCGCGCTCGGCTTCGTCCAGGGCGTAGAAAATCTCCTTGCCTAAATCGATGCGGTACAGCGGCGGCATGGCGACGTAGACGTGACCGGCATCCACCAATGGGCGGAAATGCTGCACGAACAACGCGCACAACAACGTAGCAATGTGCAGGCCGTCGGAGTCGGCGTCGGCGAGGATGCAGATCTTGCCGTAGCGCAGCTGGCTCATGTCCGCCGCGCCAGGGTCGACACCGATAGCGACAGCGATATTGTGCACTTCCTGGCTGGCGAGCACTTCACTGCCGTCGACTTCCCAGGTGTTGAGGATCTTGCCGCGCAACGGCAGGATCGCCTGGAACTCTTTGTCCCGCGCTTGTTTGGCGGAACCGCCGGCAGAGTCACCTTCCACCAGGAACAGCTCGGAACGCATCGGGTCCTGCCCGGCGCAGTCGGCCAGTTTGCCGGGCAATGCCGGGCCCTGGGTGATGCGCTTGCGCTCGACTTTCTTGCTGGCCTTCAGGCGACGACCGGCGTTGTTGATCGCCAGCTCCGCCAGGGCCAGGCCCAGTTCCGGGTGCTCGTTGAGCCAGAGGCTGAAGGCATCCTTGACCACACCGGAGACAAATGCCGCCGCCTCACGGGACGACAGGCGCTCTTTGGTCTGGCCGGAGAATTGCGGCTCCTGCATCTTCATCGACAGCACGAACGCGATGCGCTCCCACACGTCTTCCGGCGCCAGCTTCACGCCGCGCGGCAACAGGCTGCGGTATTCGCAGAATTCGCGCATGGCGTCCAGCAAGCCTTGGCGCAAACCATTGACGTGGGTGCCGCCCTGGGCGGTGGGGATCAGGTTGACGTAGCTTTCCTGCACACTGTCGCCACCTTCGGGCAACCACAGCAGGGCCCAGTCGACGGCTTCCTTATTACCCGCCAGGCTGCCGCAGAACGGCTCGTTGGGCAGGCGTTCGAAGTCGCTGACAGAGTCTTCGAGATACGAGCGCAGGCCATCTTCGTAATGCCATTCGACCTTCTCGCCGGTGCCTTTGTCTTCAAAGCTGACCAGCAGGCCGGGGCACAATACGGCCTTGGCCTTGAGCACATGCTTGAGGCGGCTGATGGAGAATTTCGGCGAATCGAAGTATTTCGGGTCCGGGGCGAAGTACACGCTGGTGCCGGTGTTGCGCTTGCCAACGGTGCCAACCACTTCCAGGTCGGTGGCTTTATAGCCATCGGCGAAGGTCATCTGGTACTCGTTGCCGTCGCGCTTGACCTTGACCCGCACTTGCGTCGACAGGGCGTTGACCACCGAAATACCCACGCCGTGCAAACCACCGGAGAACTGGTAGTTCTTGTTGGAGAACTTGCCGCCGGCGTGCAGCTTGGTGAGGATCAGCTCGACGCCCGACACGCCCTCTTCCGGGTGAATGTCCACCGGCATGCCGCGACCATCGTCGGACACTTCAAGGGAGTGATCGGCATGGAGGATGACTTGTACCGACTTCGCGTGCCCGGCCAAGGCTTCGTCGACGCTGTTGTCGATGACTTCCTGGGCAAGGTGGTTCGGCCGGCTGGTGTCGGTGTACATGCCGGGGCGTTTGCGCACCGGGTCGAGGCCCGAGAGGACTTCGATGGCGTCGGCGTTATAAGAGCTAGCGCTGGGAGTGGCCATGGGGTCTCGTCGTGAGTCGTTCGATTAAAAAGTGACCTGCGATTTTTTACAGTGACGAAAAATCGAAGGATTGATACTGATCTGCGCCAATGCCGGCAAAACTCAACAAGGCCGGCAGTTGCTCGGCGAACCCTTGGTAACCATGGTCGCCACCGGCCTGGATGCGCAAGGCACAGGCTCGGTAATACGCTTGGGCGAGGCGATAATCCAGGGTTTCGTCCCCGGTCTGCAACCACACCTGATACCGCCCTGCATCCTGCGGCGCCGGTACTTCCAGCTCGGCCAGCGCTGCGACGTGATCATGGGTCAACTCCCAGGTCTCATCGGTGTAGAGGTTCTTCTGGGTGCCCAGGTAACCGTCGAACATCCGATGGGGGCTGACCGCCGGGTTGACCAGCAGCGCCTTCAGGCCATGGCGTTCGGCAAGATGGGTTGCATAGTAGCCGCCGAGTGAGCTGCCGACCAGCAGCGGCCGCCCCAGTTGGTCAATGGCCTGCTCCAATTGCAGAATCGCCTGACGCGGGTGGTGATGCAGGGCCGGCACACGCAAACGGTCGGACAGGCCAAGCTTGCCCATTACGGTGATCAACTGGCTGGCCTTGTTGGAGGCTGGCGCACTGTTGAAGCCGTGGATATACAGGATCGAAGCGGACATGCCGGGCTCTCCGTGCTTGGGCCAAAGAGGCGCAGTTTACAGGGATCGGAGTGAGGTGTGAGCACCCGATCTTCCAGACACCGCAGAACCCATGTGGGAGGGGGCTTGCTCCCTCCCACATTTGATCAGTGTTTGCAGGTCTTAATAGCCGTTGCTGCCGTAGTCGACGGTAAACGCGAAGTCCCGAAGCCGCTCTACCCCCGTCTCCAACCGCCCGTCGGCATACAGGCGCAGCCAGCGATACCCCGGCGCTTGCTCGCTGACCTGGAAATCCTCGCTGCCCGGCTCGAACTGGATGCAGGTAGACGGTGAGGCCAGCAACCGCACGCCGTTGCGCTCGCGGTCGATTTCCTGATGCACATGCCCCCAGAGCAGCGCCTTGACCTGCGGGAAGCGGTCAAGCACGGCAAACAGCGCCTCGGGATTGCGCAGGCCGATCGGCTCCATCCACGCACAGCCGATGGACACTGGATGATGGTGCAAGCACACAAGATGATGGCGGCTGGGCGCCTCGCTCAGGGCCTGGGCAAGCAATTGCAGTTGCGAATCCTGCAGGTAACCGGGCACCGAACCCGGTACTGCGGAGTCCAGCAGGGTTATGCGCCAGTTGCCCACGTCCACCACGGGCTCGAGCAAATCGCTTTGCACAGCGGCCTCGGCCATGACCTGCGGCTCGTCATGATTCCCCGGGATCCAGCGCGCCGGCGCACCGATGGGCGCGGTCATGTTCCGAAATAGCTGGTACGACGCCAGTGTGCCGTCCTGGGACAAGTCGCCCGTCGCCAGCACCAGGTCAATACGCGGCTGTTGCTCGTGCACCAAGTCGATCACGCTTTGCAAGCTTGCACGGGTGTTCATGCCCAGCAGCGTACCGCCCGCTTCGGCAAACAGATGGCTGTCGGACAATTGCACCAACAACGCAGCATCAAGGTTCATGGTGGGTACGCGAGGCAAGGCGCTCTCCCTGGCAATCACAGGCATGGATAATTTGACGATTATGCTAGGGCAGGACTCAAAGAGGAAACCTGAGAAACAGGCTCAATTCACATCTAGCGCACAACTTCGAACTCATGGCCCAGGGCCAGGCAGTGGCTCAGCCATTCACCGAGGAACACATTGAGCTGTGCTTTCTCATCGGGTTGGTGCATGAACACATTCGGGTAAGGATAGATGCTGCGAAAGCGTCGCGCATGTTCGGCGCTGATCACTTCGGCCATACGCGCGTCGTGGTACACCTGCACTTCAAGTTGCGGCACCGGCAGCCAGGGCAGGCTGTGTTCCTGGCGTACGCGCAGGGTGGTGGTGTACGGGCAATTGACGATGACTTCCAGGGTCAGCACACCAAGCATCTGGTCGCCATGGGTCACGGCGATACGCCGCGCCTCGGGAGTGTGACGCATGTCGGGAAGCAGGCGCATCAGCCGCGCATAATTGGCCTCGCAGGCGGCTTGCAGCCCGATCAGGTCAACTCGATAACGTTCCCGTGCCTTTACTGCCATAGCCCCCTCACTTCCGCGCGGTTAAGCGCAAGCCATTGCAGGGCGATGATGCTGGCTGCATTGGAAATTTTGCCGTCGCGCACCGCTTGCAGGGCGTCTTCGAATGCCCAGACGGTGACGCGGATATCTTCTGCCTCTTCTTCCAATCCATGGATGCCACCAGCACCCGTGCCGTCGCAACGGCCCAGGTACAGGTGGACAAATTCGGTACTGCCGCCGGGCGACGGGAAGTACTTGGTGATCGGCCACAGCGCGGAGAACGTCAACCCAGCTTCCTCCTCGGCCTCGCGGTGTGCAACCTCCTCCGGTTGCTCATCCTTGTCAATCAGGCCGGCGACCATCTCTACCAACCACGGGTTGCCGGCGCGGCCCATGGCGCCCACGCGGAACTGTTCGATCAGCACCACCTCGTCACGTTGCGGGTCGTAGGGCAGCACGCACACAGCGTCATGGCGAACGAAGACTTCGCGGCTGATCACGCGGCTCATGCCACCGTCGAATTTCTCGTGGCGCAGTTGCACGTGATCGAGCTTGTAGAAGCCCTGGTAGCTATTGTCGCGCTGAACGATCTCGATCTTGTTCGGCGTGGACTTCGCGGTGTCCGTCATGTGTTTCCTCTCTTTGACAAGGAGTGTGCTTGTGCAATTGGCGCCATCCTAACGCGCCGTTGCCCGTTGATGCAGCCCCTTTCCGGTTGCCGGGACCGGCGGCGGACGTCAAACTCTCCCCCATCAGTCTAGTGGCGAACTGACTGCCTTGTTGGCAGTCCAAGCGCTACTCTTTTCGCTTTCCATCGATTTACGAAGGACACACATGTCGCTTTTCAAAATCGCCTCCATGGCCTGTATTGCCTTGACCCTGGGTGCTTGCCAGAGCCTGTTCCAACCCGGCCAGCTCAAGCCGCTGGACGTCACGACCGACAAGTCGGAACAGATCAAGCCTGGCTGTGATAGCCCGGACTGCCCACTGGTGAACATCGATACCGTGCACTTCCCCGCCGACCCGCAACTCGACAGCCTGGTGGAACAGCGCCTGCTGCAGATGACCCGCACTACGCCCGGCGCCAGTGTGCCTGCCACGCTCAATGCCTATCGAGACAAGTTCCTGCGCGAATCCGCGGACCGCCACAGCATGTATCTGCAAGCCAAGGTACGCGAGCAACATGACGCACTGGTGATCGTTGAAGTGTCCAGCTACCTCGACACCGGCGTCGCTCATGGTGAGCCGGGCCGTGGTTTCATCAACTATTCGCGCCTGCTGCACAAGGAGTTGAGCCTGGCTGACATGTTGCTGCCGGGCCAGGAGCAGGCATTCTGGAACACCGCGAAAGTTGCGCATAACAGTTGGTTGATCAACACCAAGATGGACCGCGATCCGGAGTTCCTGAAGAACTGGCCGTTCCAGAAAACCCCGAACGTGGCCTTGACCAGTGGTGGCGTAGTACTCAAGTACAACGTTGCCACCATCGCCCCTTACGCACAGGGGCTGATCGAAATTACCATCCCCTATACGCGCCTCACGGGTGTGATCAAGCCTGAACTGATGCCTGCACGCCACTAACCCGGCCCAGAATCAACTGCAACAGCCCTGCCAGCAGCAATGCCGGCAGGGTCGCACCGACCACGCCGAACAGCGGCGCAAACACTGAGCCGATCAGCAGCAGGAAGTTCTGGTATTGCGCCAAGGGTGCAAAACAGGCAATCAAGGTACAGACCAGGCCAATGACCAACGCCAGGTGCTCGACTTTCATACGCAACAGCATCCCACTGGACACCGCCGCCGAGTGAATATCGGCAAAGGCGTTTTCCGACTCATCGAGCAGAATCAACAGCAGCGGAATGCCGAGCCCGGCGCCCGCCAGTGCCAGCAGCCAAATCCCCCATTTGCGCAGGATTTGCCGTACAAACGTCAGCGGGCCACTGACCGCCCAAGGGTGTGATCTCTAAGGGGCACTTGTTGTTTGGGAGATCGCTATCGCGGGCAAGCCCGCTCCCACAGGGGACCGGCTGTGGACACAAAAATTGTCTACAACTCGATCAACTGTGGGAGCCGGGCTTGCCCGCGATGACGGCCGTGCAGGCACCGCCGACTCGGGATCAGACCTTCTTGTAGAGCTGACTGCCTTCGCGCTTGAACCGCTCCGCCTGCTCGGCCAACCCCTTGGCCACGTCCACATCCACCGCTTCAATACGCTGGTTGGCCGCATACTCACGCACTTCGTGAGTCACCTTCATCGAACAGAATTTCGGCCCGCACATGGAGCAGAAATGCGCCACCTTGGCCGACTCCTTCGGCAGCGTTTCGTCGTGAAACGCCCGTGCGGTGTCTGGGTCCAGGCCGAGATTGAACTGGTCTTCCCAACGGAATTCGAAGCGTGCCTTGCTCAAGGCGTTATCGCGAATCTGCGCACCCGGATGGCCCTTGGCAAGGTCTGCGGCGTGTGCGGCGATCTTGTAGGTGATGATCCCGGTCTTCACATCATCCTTGTTCGGCAAACCCAGGTGTTCCTTGGGCGTGACGTAGCAGAGCATGGCGCATCCGAACCAGCCGATCATCGCCGCGCCGATACCTGAAGTGATGTGATCGTAGCCCGGCGCGATGTCGGTGGTCAGCGGGCCGAGGGTGTAGAACGGCGCCTCGTCGCAGCACTCCAGTTGCTTGTCCATGTTCTCCTTGATCAACTGCATCGGCACATGGCCGGGGCCTTCGATCATGGTTTGCACGTCGTGCTTCCAGGCGATCTTGGTCAACTCGCCCAGGGTTTCCAGCTCGCCGAATTGCGCAGCGTCGTTGGCATCGGCCACCGAACCCGGGCGCAGGCCGTCCCCCAGGGAGAAGCTGACGTCATAGGCCTTCATGATTTCGCAGATTTCTTCGAAATGCGTGTAGGCGAAGTTTTCCTTGTGGTGGGCCAGGCACCACTTGGCCATGATCGCGCCGCCACGGCTGACAATGCCGGTCACGCGGTTGGCAGTCAGCGGTACGTAACGCAGCAACACGCCGGCGTGGATGGTGAAATAGTCCACACCCTGCTCGGCTTGCTCGATCAGGGTGTCGCGGAACAACTCCCAGGTCAGGTCCTCGGCCACGCCGTCGACTTTTTCCAGGGCCTGGTAGATCGGCACGGTGCCAATTGGTACGGGCGAGTTACGGATGATCCATTCGCGGGTTTCGTGAATATGTTTGCCGGTGGACAAGTCCATGATGTTGTCCGAACCCCAGCGGATACCCCAGGTCATTTTCGCCACTTCTTCTTCAATGGACGAACCCAAGGCGCTGTTGCCGATATTGCCGTTGATCTTCACCAGGAAGTTACGGCCGATGATCATCGGTTCCAGCTCGGTGTGGTTGATGTTGGCCGGGATAATTGCGCGGCCGCGGGCGATTTCTTCGCGCACGAATTCAGGCGTGATGATTTTCGGAATGCTGGCACCAAAGCTGTGCCCGGCATGTTGTTGCTTGAGCAGGCCGGCTGCACGGGCTTCTTCGAGCTTCATGTTTTCGCGGATGGCCACGTATTCCATCTCGGGCGTAATGATGCCTTTTCGTGCGTAGTGCATCTGGCTGACGTTGGCACCGGCCTTCGCCCGACGCGGGTTTTGCAGGTGGGCAAAGCGCAGGTAGGCCAGGTCCGGGTTATCCAGGCGTTCCTGGCCGTATTTGGAACTCAGGCAGGACAACCGCTCGGTATCGCCACGCTCTTCGATCCACGGCGAGCGCACATCAGCCAGGCCTTTGCGCACATCGATGATGACGTTGGGGTCGGTATAGGGGCCGGAGGTGTCGTAGACCACCACAGGGGCGTTGATTTCGCCGCCAAACTCGGTGGGGGTCACATCCAGGCTGATTTCCCGCATCGGTACGCGGATGTCGGGGCGCGAGCCCTGCACGTAGATTTTCTGCGAGCGGGTAAACGGCTGCACGGAGCCGGAGTCGACCTTGGCCGATTCACTCAGGTGCACAGTATTTTTTGGTTTTGTACTTTTTATCTCAGTGCTCATCACGGGCTCTCCAACTGATCCAGGCGGTGGATTTTTGTCGGAGCGAACCTGTGACGGACGGACGCACTGGAACCAGTGCTGTGCTTGGCGCACGAGGGCTGTTCGATTGTCGAACAACATCCCGGACGAAGCACAAGAGGACTCGCCGGGTGACGAGAAATCTTGTTCCCTACGCAGGCGCTAACCTGATCAGGTTCAACGGGATCCGGTATTTACCGATCTCAGCCTTCCAACAAGGCACCCCGACAAGAACGCGGCCAGTCTAGACCATGGCGTGGGCAAATTGCCAATAGCGGTGCATTCAGCGTGATGAATGGCGTGATCGTGGGATTGTTGTGCGCAGGTCCGGCAACTACACTCGGGCACTGCTTCAAGGCTTGACGCCAGGAATGGCCAGCCTTAGCCTTGAGCGCTAAATTATTGCCGTAATATTTAAATTAGGGATCGCCTCATGCTGCGCAAACTTTCACTGGCTCTTGCCGTGTCTTGTGCGACCAACGGACTGGTCTGGGCAGCTGAAGCGCCCTTGTCCACCAACACCGATCTGGTCAGCGTCTATCAGGAAGCGGCGAGCAACAACGCCGACCTGGCCGCTGCCCGCGCTCAATATGGCGCGCAAAAAGAGGTGGTGCCCCAGGCGCGCGCAGGCTTGCTGCCGAACCTGTCGGCCGGCGCCGACAGTAACAATGTGCGCACCCAGATCGACCAGCCCGCCGCCACGGCCAACCGTGACGCCCACTCCTGGCGCGCTACCCTGAGCCAGCCGCTGTTCCGCGCCGATCGCTGGTTCCAGCTGCAAGCTGCCGAAGCCGTCAACGAGCAAGCCTCGCTGCAACTGTCGGCCAGTGAGCAGAACCTGATTTTGCAAAGTGCCGAGAGCTACTTCGCCGTGCTCCGTGCCCAGGACAACCTGGCGTCGACCAAGGCCGAAGAAAATGCCTTCAAGCGTCAGCTCGACCAGTCCAATGAGCGCTTCGATGTGGGCCTGTCGGACAAGACCGACGTGCTGCAATCCCAGGCCAGCTACGACACCGCCCGGGCCAACCGCATCGTGGCCCAGCGCCAGGTAGACGACGCTTTCGAAGCGCTGATTACCCTGACCAACCGCCAATACAACTCGATCCAGGGCATCGTCCATACGCTGCCGGTGCTGCCGCCGGCGCCGAACGACGCCAAGGCCTGGGTCGAAACCGCCGGGCGTCAGAACCTCAATCTGCTGGCCAGCAATTACGCCGTGACCGCCGCCGAAGAAACCCTCAGGCAGCGCAAGGCCGGCCACTTGCCGACACTCGATGCGGTCGCGCAATACGAAAAAGGCGACAACGACGCCCTGGGGTTCAGCAACCCGAATCAGTTGCCTATCCCGTACGGTGGCGATGTGTCGCAACGCACCATCGGCCTGCGTTTGAACATCCCGATCTACAGCGGCGGCCTCACCAGTTCGCAAGTGCGCGAATCCTATTCACGCCTCGACCAGTCCGAGCAACAACGCGAGGGCCTGCGCCGCCAGGTGGTGGAAAACACCCGCAACCTGCACCGTGCAGTGAACACCGACGTGGAGCAGGTGCAGGCACGCCGTCAGTCGATCATTTCCAACCAGAGCGCGGTAGAAGCCACGGAAATCGGTTATCAGGTGGGCACGCGCAACATCGTCGATGTGCTGGACTCACAGCGCCAGTTGTATGCGTCAGTGCGTAACTACAACAACAGCCGCTACGACTACATCCTCGACAACCTGCGCTTGAAACAGGCCGCGGGCACCCTGAACCCAGGGGACCTGCAAGACCTGGCGCGCTACCTCAAGGCCGACTACAACCCGGACAAGGACTTCCTGCCGCCGGACCTGGCCAAGGCCGCTGCCGAACAGCTCAAGGCCCGCCCGGGATATTAAATACACCGCCAAACCAATGTGGGAGGGGGCTTGCTCCCGATAGCGCTGTGTCAGTCGCCCAATAGGTTGGCTGACCCACTGCCATCGGGAGCAAGCCCCCTCCCACATTTGATGGGCGCTGGGTCAGTGAGCGATCAATCTTTCCAAACCGTCCAAAAGGCGTTTTAACGCACCCTGGTTGGCCTGCATCACTTTCAACCCCGCCTGCGCCATCCTGCGCGCATCCTGCGGCAGTTCGAACAATTGGCGCACCGCTTCGGCCAAACCGTCTGCATCATCCACCTCTCGCAACGCCCCGGCGTCGCGCATCATCGTGCTGATTTCGAGGAAGTTGAACAGGTGCGGCCCCATGATCACAGGCTTACCCAAAGCCGCCGGCTCCAGCGGGTTGTGCCCGCCGGTCGGCACCAGGCTGCCGCCCACAAAGGCACTGTCGGCCAGGGCGTAGAGAAACAGCAGCTCACCCATGGTATCGCCGAGCAGCACCGAGGTTTGCTCGGTGACCGGCTCACCGCTGGAGCGACGCACCGTGGCAAACCCTTGTTGCACGCTAAGCTCGAACATCGGGTCGAAGCGCTCCTGGTGACGCGGCACCAGAATCAGCAACGCGTTGGGATAGCTCGCCAGCAATTGGCGATGGGCAGCCAACACCACTTCGTCTTCACCTTCATGGGTACTGGCGGCGATCCACACTGGCCGGTCGCTGGCGCCCCACTGTTCACGCAGCTCAGCGGCGCGGGCCGTCAATTGGGGGTCGATGGTCAGGTCGAATTTGATCGAGCCAGTCACCTCCACCGTTTCAGGCCGTGCGCCCAGACTGCGAAAGCGCTCCGCCTCGGTTTGCGTCTGCACGGCGAACAGGCTCATTTGCGCCAGCATCGGCGCCGTCAGCTTGGCAAACCGGGCGTAGCCCTTTGCCGAACGCGCCGACAAACGTGCATTGGCCAGCGCGACCGGGATACCGCGTTGAGCGCAGGCATGGATATGGTTGGGCCATAGCTCGGTTTCCATGATCACCGCCAGCTTGGGCTGCACACGGTCGAGAAAACGCTTGGCGGCGCAAGGCAAGTCGTAGGGCAAGTAGCAATGCTGGATGCGCGGCTCATTGGCGAACAACGCCTGGATACGCTCGGAACCGGTAGGCGTCATGCAGGTGACAGTGATCGGCAGTTGCGGATACCGCGCCAGCAAAGCGCGAATCATCGGCGCGGCGGCAATGCTTTCGCCCACCGAAACGGCGTGCACCCAGATGCCGCCGGGGCGCATCACCGGCAAGCCATAGGAAAACCGTTCGCCCACACGCTTGGCATAGGCCGGTGCCTTGCGCGCGCGCAGCCATAAACGTAAGGCCACCAACGGCAGCGCCAGGTAAAACAGACAGCTGTAGAGAGTTCTATTCATGGCGGCGGAGTTTATCGGCTTTTTCAGTCGATCGCCTGCAAGCACTCGGCAAATCGTTTGGCCAGGAAGCGAGCGGCGGGCCCCAGATGCTCATCGCGCCTCCATACCAGTTCCACGACCAGCGCCGGCGGTGTCCATTCGCTGGCTAACTCGACCATCTGTTGTTGGTAGGTCGGGTATTGCACGATGTGCCGAGGCAGCCAGGCCCAGCCCAGGCCGCTCATCAGCCATTCGGCCAATACGTAGAAGCTGTCGGCGCGCCACACCAGAGGGCTGGCCGCTTCGCTGCCGGGATAGACGCTGGTCTGGGTCGACATCAGCAACTGCCGATGCTGGGCCAAATGCTGGCAAGTCACGTAAGTTTCCTTGGCCAGCGCATGATTCACCCCGCATACCGTGACCATTTCCACACTGCCCACTACCCGCCGCTCAAGGGCCTCCGGGATTTGGTCGTGATAGAACAACAACCCAAGGTCCGCCTGGCGCTCCACCAGCTTGCGCGCCACATCGCCCTGGGCGGCGCTGGACAGCTGCACTTCCAGGAGCGGGTATTGCACCGCCAGCGCCTCCAGGCTGTCGAGCACCGGCTGAAACAACATCGCCTCATCCTGGGCCAGCCGCAGGCAGGCTTCCTCGCCGCGGGTGAGGGACAGCGCCCGGCCGTTAAGCCGCTCGCATTGGCGCAGCACTTCACGTGCTTCTTCCAGCAACACGCTGCCGGCTTCGGTCAGGCGTGGCTGGCGGCCGCTACTACGTTCAAACAGGTTGACGCCCAGGTCCGCCTCCAGCAGGGCGATGCCATTGCTGACCGCCGATTGCGCCTTGCGTTGCCCGCGCGCTACGGCAGAGAACGAACGCTGCTCGGCAACGCTGACAAACAGGCGCATCTGTTCCAGATCCCACTGCACGCTCATGGTTGAACCTATCTTGAATTCGGATAGGTAATGACTTTACCGCATCTGTTGAACCTCTAGAATGCCGACCTTATCAAACCAGCTTCACCTTGAGGATTGCCCCATGAACGCCGCCTACTGCTACCTGGCCATTGCCATTTGCTCGGAAGTGATCGCCACCGTCTCCATGAAAGCGGTCAAAGGCTTGAGCACACCGATCCCGCTGCTGCTGATGATCGCGGGTTATGGCGTAGCGTTCTGGATGCTCACCCTGGTGGTGCGCACCGTACCCGTGGGCGTGGCTTACGCGGTCTGGGCAGGGCTGGGGATTGTGATGGTCAGTGTCGCGGCGCTGTTCATCTACGGGCAGAAGCTGGATGTGCCGGCGATGCTGGGCATGGGCTTGATCGTGCTGGGCGTGGTGGTGATTCAGCTGTTCTCGAAAACCGCCGGGCACTGACCGTCACTCAACAGCCTGTATACTGCGCCTCTTGTCTTGAACACTGAGGTCGCCGATGCCATCCGTTATTTCCACCGACGTTCTGATTGTCGGCGCCGGGGTTGCCGGGCTCTGGCTCAATGCGCGCCTGCGCCGCCAGGGGTTTTCCACGGTACTGGTAGAAAGCGCCAGCCTGGGCGGCGGGCAAAGCGTGAAGTCCCAGGGGATCATTCACGGCGGTGCGAAATACGCCCTGCATGGCGCCCTCACCGGCGCCTCCGAAGCCATTGCCGACATGCCGCGGCGCTGGCGTGAAGCCCTTGCGGGTGACGGTGAGCTGGATCTGTCTGGTGTGCGCGTGTTGTCCCAAGCGCATTATTTGTGGTCCCCGGGCACCCTCGCCGGCAACCTCACCAGCTTTTTTGCCAGCAAGGCCGTGCGCGGCCGCGTTGATCAGGTCAAGGGCGAAGAGCTGCCTGCTGCCCTGCAAGACCGCCGCTTCAAGGGCAAGGTCTATCGTCTGGCGGAGTTGGTGGTGGACGTACCGAGCCTGATCGAACGCCTGGCGCAACTGGCGGGTGACGGCTTGCTCGCAGGCCAGCAAATCGAGCCGTTGCTGGACGGTAATACGCTGGTGGGCTTGAAGGTCGATGGCCGCGAGATCCGTGCCCAGCGCATCGTGCTGAGCGCCGGCGCCGGCACCGCTGACCTGCTCGCGGCCCTGGGCCTGAGCCAGCCGGCCATGCAAAAGCGCCCGTTGCATATGATCATCGCCAAAGGCCCGGGCCTGAAGCCGCTGTATGCCCATTGCCTGGGCGGCGGTACCAAGCCACGCATCACCGTAACCACCCACCCGGCCGCCGATGGCAACTGGGTGTGGTACCTGGGCGGGGATATCGCCGAGGCCGATGGCGTGGCGCGTACGCCTGACGAACAAATTGCCACCGCCCAGAAAGAGCTGGCGCACCTGCTGCCCTGGATCGACATGAGCCAGACCCGGTGGGCGACCCTGCGGGTGGAGCGCGCCGAGCCGCTGCAATCGGGGCTGAGCCGGCCCGACAACGCCTTTCTGGCCGAAGACGGCCGCCTGCTGGTCGGTTGGCCGACCAAACTGGCCCTGGCACCGGACTTCGCCGACCGCGTCCTCCACGCTCTGGAGCGAGACGGCATTCGCCCCGGCGCCAGCACCCCACTGCCCGAACTGCCAAAACCGGCTATCGGCCAACCCGCCTGGGAGCAACTGTTGCCATGAGCCTGCCAACCCTGCACGACCTGCATCGCCCGTTGGGCAGCACCGGCCTGCTGGTGTCGCCATTGGGACTGGGCACCGTCAAGCTGGGCCGCGACCAGGGGGTCAAATACCCCAGCGGCTTTCAGATTCCCGGCGACGACGAGGCGCGAATGCTGCTGCGCCAGGCTCGCGAGCTGGGCATCAACCTGATCGACACCGCCCCCGCCTACGGCATGAGTGAGGAACGCCTGGGCCCGTTGCTGCGTGGCCAGCGCAACGAGTGGGTGATTGTCAGCAAGGTCGGCGAAGAGTTTGCCGATGGCGTGTCCCGTCACGACTTCAGCGCGGCCCATACGCGAATGTCGATCGAACGCAGCCTGAAACGCCTTGAAACGGATTTTATCGATTTGGTGCTGGTGCACTCCGACGGTAACGACTTGCACATCCTCAACGACTGCGAGGTTTACCAGACCCTGGCCCAACTGAAGAAGGACGGCAAGATCGGCGGTTTCGGCTTCTCCGGCAAAACCGTCGAAGGCGGCATAAAGGCCCTGGAACAGGGCGATTGCGCGATGGTCACCTACAACCTCAATGAACAGGCCGAGAAAGCCGTGATCGATTACGCGACCACCCATGGCAAGGGCATCCTGGTAAAAAAAGCCCTGGCCAGCGGTCACGTGTGCCTGGAGCCGGGAATGGATCCAATTCATGCCAGTTTCCAGCTGTTGTTTGCGCAAACGGGCGTCGCCAGTGCTATTGTCGGGACCATTAATCCGCTGCACCTGGCCCATAACGTGGCAACCGCTGCCCGAGTCATCCGTCAACTCTGATGCCGCCCACGCGGCCGACCCCGTCGCACAAAGGAGCCGACATGCCGCGTACGCTCATAAGAAAGAACCCCAGTAACTTCAAGACACTGCCGCTGCACGTAGAGGCCACCCCCGAAGGCCTGAGCTACCAGAGCGTCGGCATGCCGCTCAACTTTGCCCAGACCCTGCAACGGCGCAAGCCGGTGGAGGTGCCGGATGCCGAACGCTTCGCCCTGGAACTGGCGAACCTCGGCGTCTCGGTGCGCCTGACACTGCACTGGCAAAACAAGGATTACTGGGTGCTGGTGCGCCAGCGTCGTCAGGACCGCGGCGATGTGGTGCTCAAGCTGATCTCCGGCTACGTACCGGCCCATGAACTGAACCTGCCGCTGCACACCGCGATCCAGGAAATTGCCGAAGAGTGCCTGCTGGAGACGCCTGAAGGCTGGCTCGGCGGGCGCTTCAATGACACCTGGCTACCGGCGCCCTACTCCGCCGCCCTGCATTACCGCGAAGCCCTACCGTTTCGCCTGAGCCCCCTGTCCGGCGCCGCACGCCCGGTACGCTGCGCCACCACGCAACTGATCGAGCGCCCACGGGCCTATGTGCACCTGCCGACGGCATCGCTGCAATTGATTTATGACCTGCGCCTGGAAGTGCCAAAGGAAGCCAAGTCCCTGAGCTTGTTCCATGTGGATGAACGCCTGGAAGGTGACCAACTGGTGGCGCGCCTGGATCGTCAGCGCCCGGATCTGTACCTGATGCCATTGAAAGACGGCGAGCCGTTGGCCGAACTGTATACCGTCAAGAAAGATCAGCTGTACCCGGCCAGCACACGCGGTTTGTACCTGGCGGAAAGCTTTGCCCAGCAAGAGGGCTGGCTGGTGCGCGATGAGCGGATTCGCTGGAAGGATTGGCTGCGCCAGCAAGGCCTGGCAGAGCCGGAAAAGGACTCGAAACTCAAGCGCCTGACCGGCAAGGCGCGGCAGATGCTGCGCAAGATCGTGCCAAAGAAGGGCTAGGGGGCGTTCTCAATTAGTTTCCCCCTTCGGGTTGTGCCTTAAAGCGGGCCAGCCTGCGTTGCAGGCCTTGGAAAGGGAACAACCATTCCCTGCGGCCTGCGCCTTGCCTGGCCCGCTTTAAGGCGACAACGCGGCGGGGAAACCAATTGAGAACGCCCCCTAGGGGCGAGCAGGCTCGCCCCACGGGCATTACTCGTTGTTGCGGATCTTTTCGACGATAGCGGTGGTGGAGCTGTTTTCAACCAGCCCCAGCACTTTGACCGTGCCGCCATAGGCGCTGACGATATCCGCACCGACCACCTGGTCGACGGTGTAGTCACCGCCCTTGACCAGCACGTCCGGCTTGACCTGGGCCAGCAGGTTTTCCGGGGTGCCCTCGGAGAAGCTGATCACCCAGTCCACCGCACCCAGGCCCGCCAATACCGCCATGCGCCGATCGACACTGTTGATCGGACGGCCCGGGCCTTTCAAGCGACTGACCGATGCATCATCGTTGACCGCAACGATCAAGCGATCGCCTTGGGCACTCGCCTGCTCCAGATACGTCACATGCCCGGCGTGCAGGATGTCAAAGCAACCGTTGGTGAACACAATGCTTTCGTTATGGGCACGTGCATCGTCAATCGCCAGCAGCAACTGCTCCAGGCCCAGCACACCGCGCTCCGAGCCTTCGGAGCGCTGGATCGCACGGCGCAACTCCGGTGCGCTGATGGCCGCGGTACCCAGCTTGCCCACCACAATGCCCGCCGCCAGGTTGGCCAGGGCCACGGCGTGGGGCAGTTCCTCACCGGCCGCGATAGACGCCGCCAGGGTGGAAATCACGGTGTCACCGGCACCGGTAACGTCGAACACTTCACGGGCCCGCGCCGGCAGGTGCATGGCCGGATGGTCAGGTCGCAGCAGGGTCATACCGTGCTCGCCACGGGTCACCAGCAAGGCGCCCAGATCAAGCTCGGCCATCAGCGCCGCGCCCTTGCTCACCAGTTCGTGCTCATCGGCACAACCGCCGACGATGGTTTCGAACTCACTGAGGTTAGGCGTGAGCAGGCTGGCGCCTCGATACACCGAGAAATCCTTGCCCTTGGGATCGGCGAGTACCGG
The DNA here is from genome assembly GCF_023127835.1 of Pseudomonas sp. B329. NCBI lineage: Bacteria > Pseudomonadati > Pseudomonadota > Gammaproteobacteria > Pseudomonadales > Pseudomonadaceae > Pseudomonas > Pseudomonas sp. B329. The sequence goes on from NZ_SPKP01000069.1 coordinate 20,239, forward strand.
AATGTTGCGAGCCTTGGCGGCCTGGATCAGCACCTGGTGATTCTGCAAGGCGCCTTTGCCGTAGTCGGACAATACCAGCACCTTGATACCTTCGAGCAGCGCCTCGACCTGGTCGCCGAGGGCCAGGGCGTCGGTGGCGAAGGGCTCTTCAAAATCGATACGCAGCAATTGCTGGTGACGGCTCATGACCCGCAGCTTGACGATCGTCGGCTGATGGGCGATGCGCTGGAACAGTGCCCGCACGCCGGCCCCCTGCAGGCTGTTGGCCAGGCTTTCGGCAGCTTCGTCGTCGCCGGTCACACCCACCAGGGAAGCCGGGGCACCGAGGGCGGCAATATTGAGCGCGACGTTGGCAGCGCCACCCGGGCGGTCTTCGATTTGCTCGACCTTGACGACCGGTACCGGAGCCTCAGGGGAAATCCGTGAGGTACCACCATGCCAGTAACGGTCGAGCATGACATCGCCGACCACCAAGACAGCGGCTTGATTGAATCGCGGCATGGACAACTTCATGGAGCAACCCACATACAAAATGAACAGGGGCGCGATATTAGCACAGGGTTTGCGGTCGCTTGCGCGCACTGCAGGCCAAATGTGGAAGGGGGCTTGCGCCCGATGGCGGTGTATCAGCTTGCACAAATGCCGGCTGATCCACCGCTATCGGAGGCAAGCCCCCTACATTAGCTCTGTGTCGCTGCTGGATCAGGTGATGTCAGCCGCTACTGGCGCATCCAGCCCCATGGCATGCAGGCGAGCGTAATAGCCGTTCTGCGCCAGCAACTCGCCGTGGGTACCGCGCTCGACAATCCGCCCGTCATCCATCACCAGAATCAGGTCGGCTTTCTCGATAGTCGACAATCGGTGCGCGATCACCAAGGTCGTACGGCCTTGCATGACTTTGTCCAGTGCCGCCTGGATATGCCGCTCGGACTCGGTATCAAGGGCCGAAGTAGCCTCGTCGAGAATCAGCAGCGGCGCGTTCTTGAGCAAGGCGCGCGCAATCGCCAGGCGCTGACGCTGGCCGCCGGACAACAGCACGCCGTTCTCACCGACCTGGGTATCGAAGCCTTTGGGCAACTGGTCGATGAAGTCCTTGGCATTGGCATCCGCCGCCGCCGCTTCAACGTCGGCACGAGGTGCACCGGCCAGGTCGCCGTAGGCGATGTTGTTGGTTACGGTGTCGCTGAACAGGGTCACGTGCTGGGTGACCTGAGCAATATGCTTGCGCAGGTTGAGCAGCTTGTAGTCTTCGATCTCTACGCCATCGAGCAGGATCTCTCCGCTTTCATGGTGGTAGAAACGCGGGATCAGGCTGGCCAGGGTCGACTTGCCGCTGCCTGAACGACCCACCAGAGCGATCATATGCCCAGGCTCGGCGGTGAAGCTGATGTCCTTGAGCACATGGCGTTCGGTGCCTGGGTAGGTGAAGTTCAGATTGCGCACTTCCAGGCGGCCATTGACCTTGTCGCGCTCGATGGTGCCGTGGTCGACCTCAACGTCTTCGTCCAATTGTTCAAAGATGCTCTCGGCGCCCGCAACACCCTTCTGGATGGTCGAACTGACCTCCGAGAGCTGACGGATCGGCTTGGGCAACAAGCCAGCCAGGGTGATGTAGGCCACCATGTCACCCGCCGAGGCATCGCCACGCAGATACAGGACCAGGAACATCAGCACGGCCATGGCGGAGTAGATCACCAACTGCAGCGCCGGGGTGTAGATCGCCCCGGTGCGAGTCATGCGCAGTTGCTTGTTGGTGTTGCTCTGGCTGGCCTTGAAAAAGCGCTTCTCTTCGTAGACTTCGCCACCAAAGCTGCGCACTACGCGGTAGCCCTGGATGGTTTCCGAGGCCACGTGGGTCACGTCGCCCATGGCCACCTGGATCTTCTTGCTCTGCTTGCGGAATTTCTTGCTGGCGGTGCTGACCATTACCGCAATCAACGGCAGGATCGCGATCATGACCAGCGTCAGGCGCCAGTTCATGTACAGCAGGGAGGCGAACAGGAAGATCACCGTCATGCCTTCGCGAATTACCACCTTGATGGCATCGGTTGCCGCACCCGTGACCATGGTCACGTTGAAGGTGATGCGGGAAATCAGGTGCCCGGAGTTGTGGTTATCGAAGTAACGGTTGGGCAGCGTCAACAAGTTGTTGAACAACTGCACCCGCAGGTCATGGACCAGCCCCAGGGAGACCTTGGCCAACAGATAGTTGCCCAGGAACGAACCCAGGCCCTGCCAGGCCGCGATCAGGATGATCAGCAGCGGCACCGCCTGCAGCAGTTGCAGATCGCGCAGGAAGGGTACGGTGGGGAACAACACGGCTTCCGGATTGGAAAGGCCGTCTACAAAGTACTTGAGGATGTAACCCAGCATCGGTTGGGTCGACGCGAAAATCAGAAATCCAAGGATACTCAACGCGAACAAGCCCATGTAGGGCTTAACGTAACTGAGCAGGCGGAAGTATATTTTCAAGCTCGAAGGGCTTGCGCTCGGACTGGAGTCGGTCATATCACGCGGCGTTTTGAAAAAGGAGGCTGACTTTAGCACAGCTTCTCTGTTGTACTTGCACCCGGTATACCCGCGGCCCGGTTGGATCCGACCGGCGACATTACTTAGCCACTAGCTTAAGATGGTCGGCTTTCTCTTTCTGGAATGGCTTTACTGTATGCACTCCAAGCGCCTTATTTATGGCTCAAATCGCGTTTTCGACTTCCTGGTCCTATGGATTTTGCCTGTTGGCTTGTTGCTGCTCCTGAGTGCGCTGTTCTTTGTCGGCAATCGCAATGTGCTGCACAGAATCGTCTATATCCTGTTCAGCGTACCGACCTTGTTCCTGTTGTGCATGCGCCCCCGGGAACTCAAGGACCTGTTACGAGAACCTCTGGTCATCGCGTTTGTAGCATTCTCCGCCTGGGCCCTGACCAGCCTGCTCTGGAGTCCCGAACCCAGCTCCGATACCGACCTGTTCAAGCGGCCGTTGAACACCTTCATGCTGTTTGGTGGCTGCGGGCTGTTGCTGCATTACCGCAATGAACTGTTCAAGCCGATGTTCTTCAGCGCCGCTGTCATTGCGCTGGTAGTCAGCCTGGGCAACCTGGTGGCGTTCGCCAAGGGTTATTCGCCCGGTATGCGCATGATCGGCGGCCTTGGCGCGCTTGATAACCCGCTGCTGAGTTCGCACCTTTTTGGTTTTTTCACCGTGTACTGGCTGTACGTCTGCATGACCACCCAGCGCATGAAGGTGTTGTGGTTCAGCGTACCGGCCCTGGCGATCATGACCGCCGCGGTTTTAGCAACCGGTTCACGCACTGCATTAGTAGCGTTGACGTTGGCCGTCCTATGGTTGAGCTTTGTCAGCCGTAACCGCCGCGCAGCGATGCTTTTCGCCGGCTTGGTCCTGGGTGCAGCCGGACTCTTGTTGTTTTTCCCCGAAATGATCACTGGACGCGGCAGCTCGTTCCGCCTCGAACTGTGGACCATGACATTGCAGCTCATCGCCGAACACCCCTGGATTGGGCATAGCTACGATTCCGAGCTATACCTGACCGTGCCCGATGGCTACCAACTGCGCGAACCCCACAGCTTTGCCCTCGGCGTGCTTTATTACGTCGGCATCATCGGCTTTATCCCTTGGGCCTTCATGCTCGGTTGGGCTCTATACAAAGGCCTGAAGGAACGCGCCCAGCCGTTGTTCATCCTGGCTTCGTCACTGCTGGCTTACGGCATCGGCGCGGGCCTGACCGAAGGCGGCGGCATATTGTCGCGCCCCAAAGAACACTGGTTCCTGCTGTGGATTCCGTTGGCAATTATCACAGGTCTGAGCCTCGCCCAGCGCCACCGCAGCCTGCTGCGCATGCCGGTACAGAACATCAAGGCCCCGGCTTTCGAGCAGCTGTGCAGCAACGCCCATGTCATTGAAGCCGATGGCTTGGGGCCAAAAGTCCTGCGCCTGGCAGACGGCAGCTTCCTCAAGCTGTTCCGCCCACGCCGCTGGTACACTTCCGGCAGCTTCAACCCTTATTCCGAGCGCTTTGCCAGCAACAGCGAGCAACTACGTACCCTGGGCATTCCAACGCCACAGATCCTCGGACTCTATCGCCTGAGCGATGCCAGCAGCGCGGTTGCCTACACCCCCCTGCCCGGCCTGACTTTGCGCCAGGCGTTGCAAAGCCTGGACAGCAGCCTGCGCGAATCACTGGTGGAGCGTTTTGGCCGGTTCATGGCGCAGTTGCACGAGCGAGGGGTGTACTTTCGCTCGTTGCACCTGGGCAATGTGTTGTTGATGGACGATGGCGAGTTCGGCCTGATCGACATCGCTGACCTGCGCATCTACCCCTCTTCACTGCGTTATGCGCTGCGCCAACGTAACCTGCGTCACATGCAGCGCTACCCACAAGACCGCAACTGGCTGTTCGAAACGCATTTCGAACAACTGGTCAAAGGGTATGCCTCGGTGGCAAGCCCGGCCGCCACTGCGAAAATCCGCGAGCAGGTACAGGGCCTGTAGTAGGAGGGATGGCGCCGTTTCAGCTCCTGAGCGGCGCCAGATACAACCTCACCAACCCACGCAAGGTCTTGCGCCCCCAGAACTTCAACGGGATCTGCTTGAGAATCTCGCGCGCCAACGGGCGGTCGCGGTCGGCGGTCTTGAGGAACATTGAGTTCAGGAAGTTGTAGCGCACCTGATCATAGGCCGGGTGATCGCTGAACAATGCGTAAGTCTTGAGAATGTTCTGGATCATGTAACGGTGGTTCTTGTACGTGTTGGTAGCGTGCTGGCGATATTTGGCCATCACCACACCCAAAGCGTCGATGGTATAGCCCGCCGCCGTGATCTTCAGCTGGATCAGCAAGTCCTCCAGGGGAATCTGCGGGTCGAACCCGCCGACCTCCTCCAGTACGTCGCGACGAATCAGCATGGTCGGCGCCGGCGGAAAGGGCTTGCGGTCCAGGAATATATCGTCGAAGTCGAGGCTGCGAAACGGCACGTCGCGACGTTGCTTCTTCTCCGGGTGCAGGTTGCCGTCACCGTCGATCAGCTCGATATTGCCGGCGCACATGCCCACCTTCGGCTTGCCCTCCATGTACGCAACCTGAGTGGCGAGACGGTCCGGCAACATGATGTCATCCGAACCGAACGGCGCGATCAGGCTACCCTTGGCACGAGCGATCGCACCGTTCAAGGTGGCGCTGAGGCCTTGGTTCTGCTGCACCTGGAAATCAAAGCCGTGCTCGGCCTGCAAGCGCTGGATGCGTTCGACGCTGTCATCCTTGGAACCGTCATCCACCACCAACAGTTCGATATTGGGGTAGGTCTGCCCCAGCACGCTGAGGATGCTCTGTTCGATGTACTGGCCATGGTTATAGGAGGCGATGATCACCGAGACCAGGGGCTGTTGCTGATTCATGCTCTACCTACTTCACGCAAACCGGTTTCAATCAGGGTCAGGTACTTGTGCTTGAACTCGTCAAGGGTGTGGTTGGCCTCCAGATAGCGGAACACCTCTTCACCCTTTTCGCGCAGCTGTTCATCGCTCAGTGCCAGATAAGTATCCAGGGCTGCAGCCAGCTGCTCGACGTTGCCCGGGTCATGGGACAGCCCACCCGCGCCCTGCACCAGGGGCAGCATTGCCGGTCCGTTGGAGGCAATCACCGGCAGATGGCCGCTCATGCCTTCCAGCAGAGCCAGGCCCAGGCCCTCGAACAGCGACGGCATGGTCCAGATGTCGAAGCCGCGCACATACTTCATGCCGTCTTCGCGAAAGCCCAGCAAGTGCGCACGACCGTTCAGGCCCAAGCGTTCGATATCGGCACGCAAATCGGCTTCGGCGCGCCCGGAACCAATGATGCCCACCTGCGCCTCAGGGTATTTATCCTTGAGCGTGGCGAAGGCCTGCAGCAGATGAGTATGGCCCTTGATCGGCACCAGGCGGCCCAGAGCGCCGATCATCCGTGCTTCCATTGGCAGGCCCAGGGCCTTGCGTGCGTCCTCACGGGACAGTTGCAAGGCTTCTGCCTGGGGAATGTCGATGGCGTTGGTGACGTAGCTGGTGTTTTCACGGGTGAACCCACAGTTGAGGTCCACCAGGTAGTCCTTCACCGCTTCCGACACGCCGACAAAACGCCAGGCCGGGCTGACCCAGCGCTGGGTCTGACGCCGACGGTAACCACGGGCATATTCGCCAAAACCGTGGGAGATACCGATGCACAGAGGGATTTTCAACCAGCGATTGAGCGACAGCATCATGTTCACCGATTTGAAGCGGTTACAAATGACCACATCGAACTTCTGCTCGCGGCAATATTTGTAGATCTGCCACATGGCGCCAAAACGAATGCCCTTGAGAGACTTCTCCGGCAGCTCGAAATAGTGGGAATGCTCAGCCACGCTCAGGGGCTGGCCGGGCAGCGGACGACCGCTTAGAAATCCGGAGGTCACCTCGAAACGTTCAGGCGGCAGGGATTTGACGATTTGCTCACCCAGGTCGGCGAAGTCATGGGTCTTGACGTTGTAGTCCGGCTGTAACTGCAAAACCTTGAAACGCGGCTTCATAACTCTCCATGCAGCGATCTGGCTACGGGCGCAAGGCCCGGTAAAAATGGGCGGCAGACCCACGCTGGCCTACCTTCGAGAGGTTCTCAGTCCTGCTTAAGGACCCACAACAGCTCGTGACGACGCACGGCTTTGCGAAAGAATTCGTTCTCGCCGTAAGGCGATGGACTACGTCCGGCCAGCACTTGCTGCAACCACTTGCGCACCCGGCGCTTGAGCGGCGCGCGCGGCTGCAAGTCGTGCATCATGCCCAGGGCCATGGCCTTGTCCTGCTGCTGGCTCAAGGTGAGTGCAAAGCTGCACGGCACCATCTCGGGCGATGAATCGAAACGTGGCGGCAGCGCCATCCCAGCACCGGAGTCACCCATGGGCCAGCGGTCATTATCATGCAGGTGGTTGGCATAACCGAGCAACGTGTCGGGCTGCCACTCCAGGCCCTGCAGAGCTTCAAGCACCGCCGCATGGGCGCAGATGTGGTCAGCGTGGGGGTCCAGCAATGGCGTGGGCAACACGATCACCTGAGGGCGCGCCTTGAGCAGCAGTGCGCGCAGGTCGGCGATCAGGTTGTGCCAGGTCGGTGCGCCATCTGCATCACCCGGCAGGGCAAAGCCGTTGAACTGGCGAAATAGCCGCGTGTCGGCCAAATCCGCTTCGCGCGACGCCTGAGGCTGGTCCGGCGCAGCCTGCATGGCCTGCAATTGCATGCAGAAGTAACCCAACTGCACGCATTGTGCTTCGGGCACCCCGGCCCAACGCGGCACCGCGACGCTGTCCCAGGCACGCAAGCGGCCCTTGAGGCGTGATGCTTGGGCCTTGGGCAAACCCATCTGCTGATAGTGCTCGGCTTCGATCTCCCCGGCGGTCAGGGTCACGATCCAGCTTTCAGCCGCTTGACTGTAAAGGCTGAACGCGGCCAGCTCGGCATCGTCGGCGTGAGGAGCGATCACCATCACACGTTGCTGGCGATAGTCCGGTTGGTGGAAACGCCACAGAATCGGCTGCCCCTGGATCCGGCAAAAGCGCCCGCGCAAGCTGATGTTGCCCGCCGCCAGTGCTTGTGCAGCGCCGGTCAGGTTGAGATAGCGGCGCCCGTTGACGCCACGTTCAAAGGTTTGGCGGTCCGCTGAGTCAAGGCCCAACAGGTCCACCGCCGGGTCTAGGAAGCGCCCCAGCCACGAACTTTTCAACTCAACGCCAATAATCAGGGTTTCATCGTTCGCCAGCGGCGCATCCAGCAACAGCCGCCCCGACTCCAGGCGCAAACCGGGCTGCTCGCTGCCGGCTGGGAATGCGTACTCATAGTGGTCGCTGGGCGAGTAGAACAGGTGATCGGCAAACCACGCTTCATGGGCCGCCCATAGCAATACCGCCAACATCGGCGGCAGCCACCAGGCCACCATTACACCGGTGGCAACCAGCACCGCCAAGCCGATCAACAGCGCAATGCGCTTGTTGCGCCGATGGCGCTTGAGCAGTTGCTGTTTGCGACTCATACGCTGAACACCGGCACCGGGTTGCACCAGCGCTCCTTATACTCACGGTCGGAACGACCGAAGGAAAAGCGCAGCGACTTGTTCGCCGCCCGCGCCTGCTCCCAGGCGCTTTGGGTATTGAGGAAACTCAACACGCTGCCAGGGCTGAACGCACGGGTTTGCGGGTCGACGCCGCCGTTGACGTACTCGGCGCTGAACCATTCATTGGACTGCACCTGATACACCAATTGCACCGCAATCGCGGCGTCATTGAGAAACAGCACCGAGCCGAACACAAACTCCTTGAGCAGCTCCAGCACCTCGGCCAAACGCGCCGCACCAGCCGCCGGGAACCCCCAGCGACGCTGGAACAGATCGCAATAAATCGCCGCCAGTTCCACGCTGGAGAACTCACTGACCGCCCGCACCACGCCGCCCGCTTCTTCCAGCAAACGCAATTCACGTCGTTGGTTGTAGCGAAACTTCTTCGACAGCTCTTCGGGCGTGCGCGCCATGGCCAATTGCTCGGCCTGGGGCTTGAGGGTACTGACGCGCCCTTCGTTAAGGGCCGACAGGTAGCGCGCCCGGTGGCGCAGCGGCAACTGCGCATCGACGGCAATGGGCAGGATGACCTCGGCATTGCCCAGGTCAAACAGGCCTTTCTTGCCGGTGCGCTTGAGCACGTCCTTGGAGAGAGCCAGATCGCGCCCCCAGGTGGCTATCGCCCCCTTGAGTTCGCCACCTTGTTCCCAGCCCAGGTAGCGTACCGGAATCTGCGCCAGGCCAGCCAACCGCTCGATAACCTGCGGGTGGGTCGCCACGCTGCCGCCGTAACGCTGCCAGGCCTGGGCGTAAACCTCGGCCTCGACAGGCGCCCAGCCACGTTCACGCCAGCCCTGGAAGCGGTTCAGCATTTAAACCACGGCGTCATAAGGGTCCACGCCGTCTTTCACGACCAGGATGTCTTCCATGATCAGGTACTGCAGGTCCGAGCCGAAGAACATGTTCAGCGCGTCGGTCGGCGAGCAGATCATCGCCTCGCCACGACGGTTGAGCGAGGTGTTCAGGGACACGCCGTTGCCGGTCAGCACTTCCAGCTCTTTCATCATGTCGTAGTAGCGCGGGTTGTATTCGCGCTTGAGTACCTGAGCGCGGGACGTGCCATCTTCATGCACCACTTCAGGCACGCGGGTCTTCCACTCTTCCGACACTTCAAAGGTGAAGGTCATGAACGGCGCCGGGTGATCGACCTTGATCATCTGCGGGGCCACGGTGTCGAGCATCGACGGGCAGAAAGGCCTCCAGCGCTCGCGGAACTTGATCTGGTGGTTGATGCGGTCAGCCACGCCGGTGGCGCTTGGGCAGCCGATAATCGAACGCCCACCCAAGGCACGCGGGCCAAACTCCATGCGGCCCTGAAACCAGGCCACCGGGTTACCGTCGACCATGATCTTGGCGATGCGCTTGGGCATGTTTTCGATCTTGCGCCAGTTCGGCTTGCTCTCGTGCTTGGCGCAAGCGGCGATCACGTCTTCGTTGCTATAGGACGGGCCGAGGTACACGTGCTCCATCTTCTCCACCGGTACACCACAAGCGTGGGATACATAGGCGGCCGCGCCGACAGCCGTGCCGGCATCACCGGACGCCGGCTGCACGAACAACTCTTTCACGTCGTCGCGGGCAATGATCTTCTGGTTCAGCTTGACGTTCAGCGCACAGCCGCCGGCGAAGGCCAGCTTGCCGGTGTCCTTGAGGATGTCGCCCAGGTAATGGTCGATCATCTGCAAGGCCAGCTTCTCGAACAACGCCTGCATACTGGCGGCGTAGTGGATATACGGCTCGTCGGCAATGTCGCCTTCGCGCTTGGGGCCCAGCCACTCGATCAGTTTTGGCGAGAAGTAGAAACCCTTGCCCTTCTCTTTGTAGCGACGCAGGCCGATGACGTTGGCGTAGTCGGTGTTGATCACCAGCTCGCCGTTTTCAAAGGACGCCAAACGCGAGAAGTCGTACTTGCTGGCATCACCGTACGGCGCCATGCCCATGACCTTGAACTCACCGTCGAGCATCTCGAAACCGAGGAACTCGGTGATCGCACCGTACAGGCCGCCGAGAGAATCCGGGTCGTAGAATTCCTTGATCTTGTGGATCTTGCCGTTTTCGCCATAGCCGAAGAACGTGGTGGCGTACTCACCTTTGCCGTCGATGCCCAGGATCGCGGTTTTTTCCTGGAAACCCGAGCAGTGGTAGGCGCTGGAAGCGTGGGCCAGGTGGTGTTCAACCGGTTCGATCTTGATTTTCTTCGGATCGAAGCCCAGTTGTTCCAGGCACCAGACAATCTTGTTGCGATAGCGCTTGTAGCGACGGTTACCCATCAGGATCGCGTCGAGGGCGCGGTCCGGGGCGTACCAGTAGCGCTTGGCGTAGTGCCAGCGTGCCTCGCCGAACAGGCTGATCGGGGCGAATGGGATCGCCACCACGTCAACGTCCGAAGGCTTGATGCCAGCCTGTTCCAGGCAGAACTTCGCCGACTCGTAGGGCATGCGGTTCTTTGCATGTTTGTCGCGTACGAAGCGCTCTTCTTCGGCGGCCGCAATCAGCTTGCCGTCGATATACAGGGCTGCGGAAGGATCATGGCTAAGGGCGCCGGACAGGCCAAGAATCGTCAATGCCACTGGGGTCTAGCCTCTTTTAGTCTGCATGCAGGCGCATCGCGCCTGAAAAAAGTGTGCTTCCCGCCCGGGCGGGAAACAGCTAAAGGGCGGGATTATAGCTTAAAAGCAGTAGGAAGCTGTTAGCGCAGCTCGATGCTACCGTCGGCGCTTTGGCGGTAGATGGTGTAGGGCAAGACGAGCGTGTCCAGCACCGCGGAAACCGGCGCATCCAGAATGACCCATGGAATCCCGTTCAACGAGAGCCCACCCGCAGAGTTGGGAGGCCCATGCAAGACGCAGAGGTCATAAGCTACGCCACTGTAGATTCGCGAAACGGACTGACAGTAGGTTTTCTTGCCCTTGAGGTCACGAACAGTAACGTCATCGCCACGCAGCACGGTGGTCGCCGTGCCGCAGCCTGCAACGATCAACGACATTCCCAGCAACATCAGCAAGCGCAGGATAGGAGTCCACATAGTTGATTCTTCTTTTCGTTTGATAAAGATCGAAAACCTAGCACCACAAAACCAAGACTTCAGGCTTGCGCAGTCGACGCTAAGCGTAGGAAGCGTCCCAATGCGCCAGGCGGTAAGGAGTTCGGCAAATCAGAGGACGAGTCGTTAAACTTGTCACATTTGCACTTACACCCTTACTTGCGTGCGCTACCCACTCGGCCTTTTCATGACTCCTTCTGCTCCAACCTGCCTTGCCTTACTGCTGGGCCTGTGCAACACCGCCCAAGCCGACAATGCGCCCCTGATCCTGGATCCCAGCGTGGTCACCGGCTCGCGCAGCGCCAGCCGGACGTTCGACCTGCCGTATTCGGTAGACGGCATTAATCGTGAACAAATCAGCAACGGCCAACTGGGCATCAACGCCTCCGAAGCCCTGTCCCGCGTGCCCGGCCTGGTGGTGCAGAACCGCCAGAACTATGCACAGGACTTGCAGATCTCGTCCCGCGGCTTCGGCGCCCGTTCGGCGTTTGGCGTACGCGGCATCAAGCTGATCGCCGATGGCATCCCCGCCAGCACCCCCGACGGCCAGGGCCAGGCCGCAACGTTCAACCTCGACACTGCCGAGCGCATCGAAGTGCTGCGCGGCCCGGCGGCGACTCTGTATGGCAGTAACGCCGGCGGTGTGATCCAAATGTTCTCCCGCGACGGCGAAGGCCCACCGCGCATCGGCGCAGAAACGCTGGTGGGCAGCGACGGGCTGAACAAGAACCACCTTAGCGCGGAAGGCGCGGCGAATGGTGCCGGGTTCGTGCTCGATGCCTCACGCATGGACACCAACGGCTACCGCGACCACAGCAGCGCCCGGCGCGACCAGACCTTCGCCAAGCTCAACTTCCAGCCGGATGACGACAGCAAGCTGGCATTGATCTACAGCAGCCTGGAGCAGAACGGTACGCAGGATCCGCTGGGGCAGACCTGGACAGCGTACAAGGCCGATCCGCGTTCGGTAAGCGCCAACGCGCTGACCTATAACACGCGTAAAAGCATCGATCACCAGCAATTGGGAATGAACTACGAGCGCTACATCGGCAATGCGACGTTGCAGGTCAATGCGTATACCGGGCGCCGCAGTGTGATTCAGTACCTGTCGATCCCAAAAGGCACACCCGCCAACGAACGTGGCGGCGGCGTGGTGCAATTCGACCGCAAGTTCTACGGTGGCAGCGTGCGCTGGATGCAGCCCATCGACAGTGCGCCCGGCGACTTGATGATCATCACTGGCCTGGACTTCGACCAAAGCGAAGACAGCCGCCACGGTTATCAGAACTACAGCGGCAACACCCTCGGCGTGAAAGGCCAACTACGCCGCGACGAAATCGACACGGCTCGTAGCCTCGATCCGTATATCCAGGCCAACTGGGCCCTCGACCGCTGGACCCTGCAAGCCGGTGTCCGGCACAGCACCATGCAGATGGACGTCGATGATCAATTCCTGAGCAATGGCGATGCCAGTGGTAACAAGACCTACCAGAAAAACACGCCTTCGATGAGCGTGATGTATGCATTCACGCCCGACCTGCACGGCTATATCAGTGCAGGCAAGGGCTTTGAAACCCCGACCCAGGCCGAGCTGGCCTATGCCCCGGGCAACGTCGAGGGCTTCAACTTCGGCTTGAAGCCGTCTGAAAGCACTCAGTATGAAATAGGTGTGAAGGCGCAACTGAACAACACGCGGATCAACGCCGCCGTTTTTCAAATCACTACCGAGGACGAACTGGTGGTGCAGCAATCCATCGGTGGCCGTACCAGCTACCAGAACGCCGGTCGCACACTACGTCGCGGCTTCGAACTGGGTGTTGAAAGCCAACTGAACGAGCACTGGAGCACCAGCCTCGCCTATACCCGCCTCCAAGCCACCTACGACAGCGACTTCGCCAGCGGCGCCAACACCATCGACAAGGGCAACTACCTCCCCGGCGTCCCCCAAACCACCCTGTTCGCCGAACTGAACTGGAAGCCACGGGACTGGGTCAGCACGGCCATCGAAGGTATGTACCGCAGCAAAGTCTATGTCGAAGACACCAATAGCCAACATGCCGCACCGGGCTACAGCGTCTTCAACTGGCGGGCACGGTTTGAGCAGAAGGTGGAGCACTGGACCTTTCACCAGACCTTGCGCCTGGATAACCTGCTGGATCGTCAATATGTGGGGTCGGTGATTGTGGGTGACGGCAATAGGCGCTACTACGAAGCAGCACCGGGACGCTCCTGGTATGCAGGCGCTGGGGCTGAATATCAATTCTGATGTGGGAGGGGGCTTGCCCCCTTCCACATTTGGGTATCAGGCGCCCGCTTAAACCACGATGGTTTTAGGCAACCGCTGATCGATCAACTGATACAACGCACTGCCCTGCGGCCAATTGCGCATAAACCGTGCGCGATCCTTGGCATAGGCCGGTGCGAAGCTGGCAACGGAACTGTGCTGACACATGGCATCCAGATCAATCATCGCCCAACGCCCGTCATTCCAGAACAGGTTATGGCCTTTGAAATCGCCATGACTGATGCGCTCGCCAATCAACTGGGTAAACAACTGCTCCAGTGCGAGCAGCTCGCTCTCAGGCGCATCGCCGTTTTCAACATACGGCGCAAAGCGCTCGATGATGTCCGGCCCCGGCAGAAACTCGGTGACCAGATACGCACGGCTGCGCAGCCATAAAAAGCGCTTCTCCAGCACCGCCAGTGGCTTGGGCGTAGCAAAGCCGAGAAATGCCAGGCGGTTACCCTCGCGCCAGGAATGCCAGGCTCGGCTCGGACGCCAGAAGCGCTTGAGCCAGTGGGCAAAGCCTTTGATGTTGTAGCGCTTGATCACCAATGGCCGACCAGCCACTTCGACCTTGGCCACACTGGCCGCGCCGCCGGTCTTGTACAGGTGGCCCTGGTCGAGCAAGGCGTCTGCCTGTTCCAGCACCGGTAACATGGCCGTTTCTTCTTCGCGACGAATCGCACGCAAGCCAAAGGCGCCACGCACCACGCTGAACAGCGTGCATTCGCGGCCAGTCTTGTCCAGAAAGTCCTTCAAGCGCCAGGCGCTGACTTTGCGCACCTGCTTTTCCAGGGCTTGCAGCGGCAAGGCGTGCTCACCATTACCCAGCAGGTAGTACACCAATAATTCTTCGGTAAACGGCTCAAGGTTTTTCGGCAGCTGGGCGAAAAACACGCCGAGGTTTTCCAGCACGCGATTGCGCGACAACGGCTTACCCGCCTCCTCGACACAAATGCCTGCGCCATCGATCAAGTACAGCTTGCCGTCCTGGCGCAGCAGGTTGTCCAGGTGCAGGTCTTCCTGCCACAGGCCTTTGGCATGCATTTGCGCAATCGCGCCCAATGCTTCGGCGAGCACGGCGGTTTGTTCGTCCGCCAACGGCGGCAGATGTTCGACGGCGTGCCACGCATCGGCCAGGCTTTGGGCGCCCTCGATAAACTCAAACAGCAGCCAGCCGCCCTCGCCGTCCTGCAAGCCATCGGCCAACAACAACGGTGTGGTCAGGCCTTGCTCAGCCAACAAACGCACACCCTTGAGTTCACGCTGAAAATGCCGCGCCGCCTTGCTGCCAACCAACAATTTGGCCAATACCGGGCGACCACGCCACACTGCCGCGCCCACGTAGCGCTGCCCGGGCAACACCCGCAGCAGGCTCAGCAGTTGCAACTGCCCCGGGCCTGCAGCATCCGCCAGATCGATGGTCAACGGCAGGCTGGGGCTACGGCCGGCATTTTTCAGCTCGGATAAACGCATCAGCGGTTCTCCTTGTGGCTGCGGCGTGCGGTCAGGCGCTGGTGCCAAGTGGAGACCAGGTCGCTGTCCTCGGGCTGCTCAAGATACGCCGCCAGCAGTTGGCGCACCTGCGCGTCCGACCATTGGGGCGCGCGACGCAGCAGCGGTTCCAGGTCCTTGACCCGGTCACGCCAGCCAAACAGCAACGGACGGGTTTTTTCCAGGTCGATCAGCTGCGCGGCATAACCCTCAGCGGTGGCCTGCAGGAAAATATGCTTGGGGTAAAAACAGCCATGCACCTGCCCGACGCTGTGCAGATGACGCGCCAGCTTGCCGCACGCCGACAGGATCGCACTGTGCTGGGCGACGCTCAATTGCTGCCACTGCTCCAGCAACGAATCCAGGTCGTTCCAACCATCCAGAGCACGGGTAAGCAGCATTGCCCGGCGCTCGCCCTTAACCTTGCGCTCACCGAAGAACGCCGCCTGCAGAGCAGGGATTCCGAGCTTTCGATACAGGCTGATATTACGGAACTCGCGCGCAAAACTCGGCTCGCCAAACGGCCGGTGCAAGGTGCGCGTCAGGTAGTTGCTCTGGCGCTTGAGGTAATAGCCCTGCCCTTCAAGCTCCAGGCGATACACACTGCTCCAGCCGCCGTGACTGGTATTGGGCTCGTCCACTGCGTCCAGTTGCTTGGCCCACAGGGCGTCAAACGTCGCCAGACCGTTGCGCTCAAGCAAGGCTCGGTCTTCGGCCGCCAGGAAGTCACTCATTCGCGTCCCTCAAAAAACTTCACCACGTGACGAATTCGCCGTTTGTCCGACGCCGACAAGTGCGTGCGCTGGCGGTATTGCAGGTAGAAACGCAGGCGCTGGGTGGCCGACAGGTGATATTTGGCGACCTTATCCAGGCAAGCCAAGTCCTTGGTGATGCGGTACTTGAGCCAGAAACCACGCCAGAAATCACCGTTGGGGCAATCGATCAGGTACAGGGTTCGTTGGTCGTCCACCAGCAGGTTGCGCCACTTCAAGTCGTTATGAGTGAAGCGGTGCTCATGCATGGTGCGCGTGTATTCGGCGAGCTGGCGGCTGATGCCATCGACCCACCGGGGGTCTTTCAGGCGTTCGTCATTGCGCTCGGCCAGCACTGACAAGTCTTCCGTCTTGGGCAGCTCGCGGGTAATCATCGCGCCCCGGTTATAAGCCAGGCCCTTGCGGTCCAGGCCCCAGGCGACGACATCAGCCGTCGGGATGCCCCACTTGGCGAAACGCTTGAGGTTCTGCCATTCGGATTTCACCCGCGGCCTGCCCAGGTAACGGCGCAAGCCTTTGCCGGCGCCCACGTAGCGCTTCACGTAATAATTGACCCCGCCGCGCTCGACCCGGATGACTTCCGACAGCGGGTCGCGGGTCAATCGCTCGCCTTGCAAGGCAAATACCGCCTCCAGGCTTCCAAAGTCATCCGCCAGGGCGGCATAGGCAGGTTCCAGGTTCCAACCCGCCATCAGAGCGCATCCCCGTATCGTTGCTTGCGCGCGTAAAGCTTGGCGGCCATGCGCTCAAGCTCAGACAGCAGCGCAGCTTGCTCCGCCAGGATCTGGCGCAACGGCTGCTGGAAGTACGTCTTGAGAAAGCGCAGCTTGTCGCGCTGGGTCAGGCCGATCTCCAATGCGGAGTAATACAGGCCGGCCAGGTCCTTGTTACGCCAGCGCAGTGGAATCGTCGGACGCACCTGCGCACGGTGCAGGTCGATCACCGACAATTTCAGATTGTCGACGGTAATGGGCTGGTCCGTGTGCAACAGGAAATGGCAGAGGTAGCAGTCGCGATGGTTCACGCCACCGCGGTGCATCGCGCCGACGGTGCGCGCCAGCTCACGGGTCAAGGCGTGTTTGATGGCCGGCACGGGCGGTTGCTTGACCCAATCGAGGGTCAAGTCTTCCAGGCTGATAATCGGCGTCAGTTCCTGGGTAATGATGAACGAATGCTGGTCGGCCGGGTTGCGGCCTTTTTCGCCAAAGGCCACGGCGGTCATGGTCGGCACGCCCAGCGCTTGCAGGCGCTGGATCGCCAGCCACTCCAGGCCTGCGCCCAGTACCGGCAACTTGGCCGTGACCAGGTTCTTGAGGATTTCGCCCCAGCCAATGCCACGGTGAATCTTCACAAAGTAAGGCTGGCCTTCGACCACCGTACGCAACGTACGGCGAGCGGCCAGCTCGCGGAACACCTGGCCTTGCAGCTTCTCGACCTCGGCGAACGCATCGCGTCCGGCCCATAGGGTCTTGAAGGGTTCGGCTAGAATCAACTTCATCGGTTTGGCTCCGCCAGAATCAGGTCCGCAGCGTACTGCGGCATGCTATAGAGGTCGGCCGTCTCGGCGAAGGCCAGACCATTGCGACTCCAGGTCGCACGCGCGTGTGGATCGTCGAGCATATCCACCAGGTACTGGTTGAGCTGGGCTTGCTCGAACGGCTCGTCCAACACTCGGCCGCTCTGGGCCTTGTCGATGTAGAACGCGTAGCCACACACCCGGCTCACCAGTACCGGGAGGCCGGCGACCACCGCTTCGACCAGCACCATGCCGGCCGCCTCGTTGTACGCAGGGTGAATCAGCAGGTCGGCGCCCAGCAGGAAACGCGGGATATCACTGCGGCCCTTGAAGAACTGCACCTGATCGCCCAGGCCCAATGCCGCACTCTGCAATTGGAATACCTTGGGGTCGTCCTGGCCGATTACAAACAGTCGGGTGCGCTTCTTCAGCTTGGAAGGCAAGGCGGCCACGGCCTTGAGGCTGCGGTCGACGCCCTTGGTCTTGAAGCCCGAACCGATCTGCACCAGCAACAGGTCGTCCTCGGCCAGGCCGAACTCACGACGAAACTCGGCGCGGATTTCGGCCGCGTCAGGCGGAGCGCGCCGGTCGCGGGCAATGCCCGGCGGCAGCAAGTGGAAACGCTCGGCCTGGGTGCCGTAATACTGGGTGAACAACTTCTGCTGATGTTCGGACAGCACCATGATTTGGGTCTTGGCGTCCTTATCGAACACCGCGCGCTCGTATTCGGCGAAGTGCCGATAGCGCCCGAACCAGCGGTACATGGGGTTGCGCAGGTTTTGAGCCTTGTCTTCGAACACCCCGTCGGCGGCAAAATACACATCCAGCCCCGGCATCTTGTTGAAGCCCACCACGCGATCCACCGGCCGCTTGGCCAGGTCGGCCTGTATCCAGGCATACAGCTTTTCATTGCGACGGTGATTGACCAGCGCCTTGACCGGCGCCACCAGTACTTCGAAGCCGGGTGGGATGTCGCCTTCCCAGATCAGCGTATAGACACGAATCTTGTGGCCGCGCTGCTGGCACTCCAGGGCGATGCGCATGAAGTCGCGCTGCAAGCCACCGAAGGGAAAGTACTTGTACAGAACAAAAGCCAGTTGCATCAGTGCTGCTCCTCAGCCAGTAACAACGTGCTCAGCCGGCTTGCTACACGCTCAGGATTCAAGCGCGTGAAGCACAGGGGCGACTCACGCTTGATGTCGAACCGCCGCAGGTCGTCGGCGGTAGGTTGATAGGTACACTGCTTTTGCAGGCACGGCGCACACGGCCAGTCGCTGGCCAAATGGATCTGGCCCTTGCCGTAAGCGCCAGTAAGGCCCGGATTGGTGGGGCCGAACAGGGAAATGGTCGGCACATCCAGCGCTGCCGCCAGGTGACCGAGGCCGGTGTCCACCGCCACACAGGCGCGGGCGCCCGCCAACACGCCGGCCACGCCCGCCAGGTTGAGTTTGGGCAGCACTTCGGCGTTGGGCAGGCCTTGGGCCAGGCGCTCGGCCCGAGCCTTTTCGGCGGCGTTACCCCACGGCAATTTCACGTCCACGCCCAGGCGCCCCATGCGTTCGGCCAGCTCACGCCAATAGGCTTCGGGCCAGTGCTTGGTGTCCCAGGTAGTGCCGTGCAGCAGCAACACAAAGGGTTTTTTCGGCGGCAGGCCCAGTAGTTTTTCAACGCTCAGGCCATAGTCGCCCAAGCCTTTGGGCAGGTCGTAGCCCAGGGCCACGGCGAACAGTTGGCGCAAGCGCTCTACCGCGTGTTGCCCGCGGGCCACGGCCAGGCGTCGTGAATAAAAACGCGCAGCGATCGGCTCACGGGCCGAGTTTTTATCAAAGCCGGCCACTGGAGCACGCACATAGCGGGTCAGCCAGGCGCTTTTCAGCAGGCCCTGGGCGTCGATCACCAAGTCATACTTGGTCGACTGCACGGCCTGCTTGAAACGGCCCCACTCGCCGCTCTTGATCGTTTGCCAAAGGTTCTTGCGCCAGCGGCGAATCGCCACCGGGATCACCTTGTCCACCGCCGGGTGCCAGGTCGGGATTTCGGCAAAGCCTTCTTCCACCACCCAATCAAAGCGAATGCCGGGAATCGCCCGTGCTGCATCGGTCAACGCCGGCAAGGCATGGATCACATCGCCCAGGGATGAGGTCTTGACTACCAGTACCCGCAACTCAGTGAACCTCGACCACATCGCCCTGCAACCGCTGCAAGGCATCGGTTACCGGCTGCGGCAGCAATTGGCGCAGGCAGTTGTAGTGGCCGAAGCGGCAGGTGCGATCAAAACACGGGCTGCAATCCAGGCCCAGGCGCACCACTTCGACCTTGTCGGCCAAGGGCGGGGTGAAGCCTGGGGACGTGGAGCCGTACACCGCTACCAGCGGGCGGTTCAGCGCCGCCGCCACATGCATCAGGCCGGAGTCGTTGGACACCACCGAATCGGCGCAGGACAACAAGTCGATAGCCTCGGCCAGGGACGTGTCGCCACTGAGGTTCACCGCCTCTTCGCGCAGGCCGGGAATCAGGCGCTGACGAATATCTTCACCTACCGAATGATCGTTCTTCGAACCGAACAGCCACACCTGCCAGCCTTCGCGGATCTTGGTCTCGGCGACCTTGGCGTAATGCTCCGACGGCCAGCGCTTGGACTCGCCAAACTCGGCGCCAGGGCACAAGGCCAGAACCGGCCGATCAAGGGTGAGGCCGAACTTGGCCAGCGCCGCATCGCGGGTCACCGGGTCGATCTGCAAGCTGGGCCGCGGGTACGGCGTGGGCAATTGCGTGCCGGGCTCGTAGGCCAGGGCCATGAAGCGCTCGATCATCAGCGGGTAGCGGGCTTTATCCAGGGTGCGTACGTCATTGAGCAGCACATAGCGAAACTCACCGCGCCAACCGGTGCGCTTGGGGATACCGGCAAAAAAAGGCACCAGCGCCGACTTGAGCGAGTTGGGCAACAGGATCGCCTGGTCGTACTGGCCGGCCATGGATTTGCCGATGCGTCGGCGGGTCGCCAGTTCCAGGGCACCGTGGCCGAGCGGAAAGCTCAAGGCCTTGCGCACCTCGGGCATGCGCTCCAGGATCGGCCGGCTCCACTCAGGGGCGAGCACGTCGATCTGGCAGTCTGGATAGCGCTGGCGCAGGCACTGGAAAAGTGTCTGTGCCATCACCATGTCACCGACCCAACTGGGCCCAACGATCAGAATATTCATGTAGTTTCCACAAACGATGCGGGGAGGCTTATGCCTCCCCGCCTCGATAATGACTGTAGATCGCGGCGCGCCAGGGAGCATCTTTATGTGGGAGCTGGCTTGCCTGCGATTGCATCACCTCGGTATCACTGATAAACCGAGGCGCCTGCATCGCGGGCAAGCCCGGCTCCCACATTAATCCGCATCCCATATAAAAATTGGCGTCGCCCAATCAGTCGAGTTTCAATTTAAGCCCAGCGCTTGCCAGATTCGCATCACCTGTCGCCGTTCGTCGGCAAACTGGTCCCCGGCGACCGTGCCGGCCTCGTTCTGCAAGGCCTGGCGGTGGGCGGCGGAGCGGTAGGCCTTATATACCTCACGCAGCAAATGGGCATCGGCGGCGGGCATCAGCCCGACCTGCTCAAGGCCCTCCAGAATGCGAATATTGTCGGTGTAGCGCAGCAACGATGGATGTTGCGCAGACCACGCCAAAGCCGCGTATTGCACCATAAATTCAATATCGACGATACCTCCGGCGTCCTGCTTGAGGTCGAACACCGCCGTGGCCTCGAAGGCATTGGCGCCCCTGCCGGCCGCCGTGGCCTTGGTACCCAGGTTATCGCGCATCTTGGTGCGCATCTCGCTGACCTCCTGGCGCAGCTTCGCCAAGTCCCGTTCACGCCCCAATACGTTGGCACGTACCTGCTCGAATGCATGGCCCACATCCTGGCTGCCCACCAGCACCCGTGCGCGGATGAGCGCCTGATGTTCCCAGGTCCAGGCTTCATTTTGTTGATAGCGATCGAAGGCGCCCAGGGAACTCACCAGCAAGCCGGAGGCGCCGGAAGGTCGCAGGCGCATGTCCACTTCATACAGTTGGCCGGAGTTGGTCTGGGTGGTCAGCAGGTGAATGATGCGCTGGCCCAGACGCGTGAAGAACTGCGCGCCGTCAATCGGCTTGGCGCCATCGGTCTCGGCCTGGGGGTCGCCATCGTGGATAAACACCAGATCCAGATCCGAACCATGCCCCAGTTCGATGCCGCCGACTTTCCCATAACCGACAATGATGAACCCAGGATCGCACAGGGTACCGTCCAGGCGCTGCGGCGCGCCGTGGCGGGCGACAGTCTGGCGCCAGGCCAGGGCCAGCACTTGCTCAAGAATGGCTTCGGCCAGCCAGGTGAGGTAGTCGCTGACTTTCATCAGCGGCAGGCTGCCAGCAATTTCCGAGGCCGCGACTCGCAGGCGGTGCGCCAATTTAAAGTGACGCAGGGCCTCCATTTGCTGTTCAAGGTCGTCCTCGGGAATGCGGGTGAGGCGCTCGCGCAGCTCGGCAGCCAGCTCCGGCGCCAGCGGCGGCTTGAACAGGCGGCCCTCGTTGAGCAGCTCATCGAGCAACAACGGGAAACGGGTGATCTGTTCGGCGATCCACGGGCTGGCGGCGCACAGGGTCAGCAGGCGACGCAGCGCATCCGGGTTCTCGGTGAGCAACACCAGATAGGCCGAACGCCGGGCGACGGCCTCCACCAACGGCAACACGCGCTCCAGCACCAGGTCCGGGTTGGCGTGCTCGACCGCCTGGGCCAGCAGGCGCGGAATGAATGCATCCAGACGCTCGCGCCCCAGCCGCTGCATGGCACGCAACTGCGGGCTGCCACGCAGGCCGGCCAAGGCCTTGAGGGCTTTGGGTGCATCGGTGAAACCGCCCTCGGCCAATTGACGGCACGCGGCGTCGTCATCCTGGGATTCCTCCCACAGCGGCAACCACTCACCACCGACGACCAATTCACTTTCTTCGCCTTCTTCTTCATCAGGGTCGGCAATCACTTGACGAAAGTGCCAGTCCACGCGGCCACGCCAGTACATCAGGCGTTCGTGGAACGCAGCCCAGTCGCTGAAGCCCAGCATGAAGGCGATACGCGCCTGATCTTCGGGATTGTGCGGCAGCATTTGGGTCTGGCGGTCGGCAATCGCCTGGATGGCGTGCTCGGTGTAGCGCAGGAATTCGTAGCCATTGCGCAGTTCGGTGATCACCGCAGCCGGCAGGTAACCCTGCCCCTCAAGCGTACCCAGCACGTTCAGCAGTGGGCGTTGTTGCAGGCTGAGGTCGCGGCCGCCATGAATCAGCTGGAACGCCTGGGCGATAAACTCCACCTCCCGAATGCCGCCTGAGCCCAGCTTGATGTTCTCGGCCATACCCTTGCGCCGTACTTCCTGCTGGATCAACTGCTTCATGGTGCGCAGCGCTTCGATGGCGGAAAAGTCCAGGTAGCGGCGGTAGACGAACGGGCGCAGCATATCGAGCAACTGCGCGCCGGCCACTTGATCACCGGCCACTACGCGCGCCTTGATCATGGCGTAGCGTTCCCAATCCCGGCCCTGATCCTGGTAGTACTGCTCCAACGCGTTGAAGCTGAGCACCAGCGCACCGGCCGAGCCGTAGGGGCGCAGGCGCATATCCACACGGAAGACAAAACCGTCGACCGTCATAGGATCCAGGGCCTTGATCAATTTTT
The DNA here is from genome assembly GCF_023127835.1 of Pseudomonas sp. B329. Classification (NCBI taxonomy): domain Bacteria; kingdom Pseudomonadati; phylum Pseudomonadota; class Gammaproteobacteria; order Pseudomonadales; family Pseudomonadaceae; genus Pseudomonas; species Pseudomonas sp. B329. The sequence continues at coordinate 43,171 of NZ_SPKP01000069.1, forward strand.
GACCAAGACGAATAAAGAATTCCTGATTGTCCAGGGAGCGCTTTACCCCCACCGTCTCGCCGCCTTCGGGGTAGGCAAAAATCAGGTCGATATCCGAAGAGAGATTCAGCTCCACCGCACCGAGCTTGCCCATGCCGAGGATGACCATATGCTGCGCCTCACCGCTGCGCCGCCCGGTCGGCGTGCCGAACTGCGCGCAGTGGCGCTGGTACAGCCATTGGTAGGCCTGGTCGATGCTGGCGTCGGCCATGTCGGAAAGGTCGCGACAGGTTTGCACCAGGTCGGCCTGGCGCGTCAGGTCGCGCCAGATGATGCGCACCTGCTGGCGCGTGCGCTGGCGGCGCAGCACGCGGCCCAACTCATCTTCTGTTTCGGCCTGTTGCACGGCGCCGGCAATCTGGCTGCACAGCTCACCGGGCGCAAAGCTGCGGTCCAGCTCACCCCAGGCCACCAGTTCGAGCAACATCAAAGGGTCACGAACACTCTGTTCAATGACAAAATCACTGGCAGCGCACACGCGGGCGAAGTCGGCCCACCGTTGCGGCGTCCACGCAGAAAGGCCATGATCGTCGTCCAGCGCGGCCACCGCGTCACGAAATGACTGCTCGGCCCGCTGGGCATAAGGCAAGAGAATGGCCGGCAGTTCGGCCAGCGTTGGAAGGCTCATGGTCTATCCTTGATCGGCGTGTAATTGGCGTGTAGTTGTGAACGCAAGAGCCATGCTCGATGAAGGACTGTCGAACAAAAGTTAGAAATAGCTGAAATTAAATTAATCTTGGCAGGCAACATCAAACTTTCACCTTTTCTTGTTCGCAATAGACCAACAATAACGATTATGCTCACCAGCAAGACCGAGCCATACGCTCAGTCTTGTGTAGTTTTACTACTCGTATATACATTCGAAAGGCTGAAATGGCCGACGATTTGTAGTAAAACTACAGGACGCCGAAGCAACCTTCGGCCATCCAAGAATTTATGTCGTCTGCCCACAAGGCCAGTCGCAAACTTCAGGCAACCGATTCTGGTAGCCTTTCCGCCCTGGAGCAAGCCATGCAAGACCTCGATCCCGTCGAAACCCAGGAATGGCTGGACGCCCTGGAATCGGTTCTCGACAAAGAAGGCGAAGACCGTGCTCACTACCTGATGACCCGTATGGGCGAACTCGCGACCCGCAGCGGCTCGCAACTGCCTTACGCCATCACTACGCCATACCGCAACACCATCCCCGTTACCCACGAAGCACGCATGCCTGGCGACCTGTTCATGGAACGCCGCATTCGCTCGCTGGTACGTTGGAACGCCATGGCGATGGTAATGCGCACGAACTTGAAAGATTCGGACCTGGGCGGTCACATTTCCAGCTTCGCTTCCAGCGCCACCCTGTATGACATCGGCTTCAACTACTTCTTCCAGGCCCCGACCGACGAACACGGCGGCGACCTGATCTACTTCCAGGGCCACACCTCGCCAGGCGTCTACGCCCGTGCGTTCATGGAAGGTCGCATCAGCGAAGAACAAATGAACAACTTCCGCCAGGAAGTCGACGGTCAGGGCCTGTCGTCCTACCCGCACCCTTGGCTGATGCCTGATTTCTGGCAGTTCCCGACCGTTTCCATGGGTCTGGGCCCGATCCAGGCGATCTACCAGGCACGCTTCATGAAGTACCTGGAAGCCCGTGGCTTCATCCCGGAAGGCAAGCAGAAAGTCTGGTGCTTCCTGGGTGACGGCGAGTGCGACGAGCCGGAATCCCTGGGGGCCATTTCCCTGGCCGGCCGCGAGAAGCTCGACAACCTGATCTTCGTCATCAACTGCAACCTGCAGCGCCTCGACGGCCCGGTTCGCGGCAACGGCAAGATCATCCAGGAACTCGAAGGCGTGTTCCGTGGTGCTCAGTGGAATGTGACCAAGGTCATCTGGGGCCGTTTCTGGGACCCACTGCTGGCCAAGGACGTGGACGGCATCCTGCAACGTCGCATGGACGAAGTCATCGACGGCGAGTACCAGAACTACAAGGCCAAAGACGGCGCGTTCGTTCGCGAACACTTCTTCAACACGCCTGAACTCAAGGCGATGGTTGCCGACCTGTCCGACGACGAAATCTGGAAGCTCAACCGTGGCGGCCACGACCCGTACAAGGTCTACGCGGCGTACCACGAAGCGGTCAACCACAAAGAACAACCAACCGTCATCCTGGCCAAGACCATCAAGGGTTATGGCACCGGTGCCGGCGAAGCGAAGAACACCGCGCACAACACCAAGAAAGTCGATGTCGACAGCCTGAAGTTGTTCCGCGACCGCTTCGACATTCCGGTCAAGGACGAAGAGCTGGAGAACCTGCCGTTCTTCAAGCCTGAGCCAAACAGCGCCGAGGCCCGCTACCTGAGCGAGCGCCGCAGCGCACTGGGTGGCTTCGTGCCACAGCGCCGCGCCAACAGCTTCAGCGTACCGACGCCGGACCTGAGCACCCTCAAGGCCATCCTTGACGGCTCGGGCGACCGTGAAATCTCCACCACCATGGCCTTCGTGCGCATCCTCGCGCAATTGGTCAAGGACAAGGACATCGGCCCGCGCATCGTCCCGATCATCCCGGACGAAGCCCGTACCTTTGGTATGGAAGGCATGTTCCGTCAGTTGGGCATCTACTCCTCCGTCGGCCAGCTCTACGAGCCAGTCGATAAAGACCAGGTGATGTTCTACAAGGAAGACAAGAAGGGCCAGATCCTCGAAGAAGGCATCAACGAAGCGGGCGCCATGAGCTCCTTCATCGCTGCCGGTACTTCATACTCCAGCCACAACCAGCCGATGCTGCCGTTCTACATCTTCTATTCGATGTTCGGCTTCCAGCGTATTGGCGACCTGGCCTGGGCAGCAGGCGACAGCCGTACCCGTGGCTTCCTGATCGGCGGTACCGCCGGGCGCACCACGCTGAACGGCGAAGGCCTGCAACACGAAGACGGTCACAGCCATATCCTGGCTGCCACCATCCCGAACTGCCGCACCTTTGATCCAACCTACGGCTATGAGCTGGCGGTGATCATCCAGGACGGCATGAAGAAGATGACCGAAGAGCAGCAGGACGTTTTCTACTACATCACCGTGATGAACGAGTCCTACCAGCAGCCAGCCATGCCGGCCGGTGTGGAAGAAGGCATCATCAAGGGCATGTACCTGCTCGAAGAAGACACCAAGGAAGCGGCGCACCACGTACAGCTGATGGGCTCCGGCACCATCCTGCGCGAAGTGCGTGAAGCGGCGAAGATCCTGCGTGACGAATTCAACGTCGGCGCCGACGTGTGGAGCGTGACCAGCTTCAACGAACTGCGTCGCGACGGCCTGGCCGTAGAGCGCAGCAACCGTCTGCACCCTGGCCAGAAGCCAGCCAAGAGCTACGTCGAAGAGTGCCTGGCCGGCCGTAAGGGTCCGGTTATTGCCTCTACCGACTACATGAAACTGTTTGCTGAACAAATTCGCCAGTGGGTCCCGTCCAAGGAATTCAAAGTCTTGGGCACCGATGGTTTCGGCCGCAGTGACAGCCGCAAGAAGCTGCGTCACTTCTTCGAAGTCGACCGTCACTTCGTGGTGTTGGCAGCCCTGGAAGCCTTGGCTGACCGTGGTGAGATCGAACCCAAGGTGGTGGCTGACGCCATCGTCAAGTTCGGGATCAACCCGGAAAAACGCAACCCACTGGACTGCTGAGGAGATTTTTTGTGAGCGAACTCATTCGCGTACCTGACATCGGCAGCGGTGAAGGTGAAGTAATCGAGCTGTTTGTGAAGGTCGGCGACACCGTCGAAGCCGACCAGAGCATCCTGACCCTGGAGTCGGACAAGGCGAGCATGGAAATCCCTGCTCCCAAGGCCGGCGTGGTCAAGAGCCTGAAGGTCAAGCTGGGCGACCGCCTGAAAGAAGGCGACGAACTGCTGGAGCTGGAAATCGAAGGCGCCGCTGATGCAGCCCCTGCGGCGGCTCCGGCTGCCGCTGCTGAACCTGCGCCTGCCGCTGAAAAACCTGCTGCCGAGGCCCCAGCGGCCCCGGCTGCTGCACCTGCCGCCGCCACCGTCCAGGACATTCACGTCCCGGACATCGGCTCGTCGGGCAAGGCCAAGATCATCGAGCTGCTGGTCAAGGTCGGCGACACCGTCGAAGCCGATCAGTCGCTGATCACCCTGGAGTCCGACAAGGCCTCCATGGAAATCCCTTCGCCGGCTGCCGGCGTAGTGGAAAGCATCGCGGTCAAGCTGGAAGACGAAGTCGGCACCGGTGACTTCATCCTCAAGCTGAAAGTACAAGGCGCTGCCCCGGCCGCCGCTCCAGCACCGGCGGCTGCTCCGGCTGCCAAGGCTGAAGCCGCTCCGGCCGCTGCTGCCCCGGCACCTGCTGCAAAAGCCGAGGCCACACCGGCCCCTGCTGCTGCCGCACCTGCGCCAAGCGGTGCCAAGGTGCACGCCGGCCCTGCCGTGCGTCAGTTGGCCCGCGAGTTCGGCGTCGAGCTGAGCGCCGTCTCGGCCAGCGGCCCGCACGGTCGTGTGCTGAAGGAAGACGTGCAGGCTTACGTCAAAGCCATGATGCAAAAGGCCAAGGAAGCACCGGCTGCCGGCGCGACGGGCGGCTCGGGCATTCCGCCGATCCGTACCGTGGATTTCAGCCGCTTCGGCGAAACCGAAGAAGTGCCGATGACCCGCCTGATGCAAATCGGCGCGGCCGGCCTGCACGCCAGCTGGCTGAACATCCCGCACGTGACTCAGTTCGACCAGGCCGACATCACCGACCTGGAAGCTTTCCGCGTTGCGCAGAAAGCCGTGGCCGAGAAGGCCGGCGTGAAGCTGACCGTGCTGCCACTGCTGCTCAAGGCCTGCGCGCACCTGCTCAAGGAACTGCCGGACTTCAACAGCTCGCTGGCGCCAAGCGGCAAGGCGATCATTCGCAAGAAGTACGTCAACATCGGCTTTGCCGTCGACACTCCGGATGGCCTGCTGGTACCGGTCATCAAGAACGTCGACCAGAAGAGCCTGCTGCAACTCGCTGGTGAAGCGGCTGCGCTGGCTGCCAAGGCCCGCGACAAGAAGCTCACCCCGGATGACATGCAGGGCGCCTGCTTCACTATCTCCAGCCTCGGGCACATTGGCGGCACTGGCTTCACGCCAATCGTCAACGCGCCGGAAGTGGCGATCCTGGGTGTTTCCAAGGCCACCATCCAGCCTGTGTGGGACGGTAAAGCGTTCCAGCCCAAGCTGATGCTGCCACTGTCGCTGTCCTACGATCACCGTGTGATCAACGGCGCCGCCGCGGCACGCTTCACCCAGCGCCTGAGCCAGTTGCTGAACGACATCCGTACCATCCTGCTGTAAACCGCAGGGCCTTCCTTGTACTGGGAAGGCCCCGCCGCACCGATTTCCGAGCGCCACGCTCGTACCTCAACCCCGCCGCTTGGCGGGGCTTTTTTTTGTGCGCTCGGTGTACGCACAGAACAGGCTTGTACACCTTCTGTCACTTCGATTGCAGAAATCCCCCGCACGGCCGATAACTGCCTTATAGCACTTAGCCTTCATCCTCTCTTGTCAGTGCGTGCCGCATGATGCAACCTTGCCGCAGGCGACAGTAAAGAGGGCGTGAGCCGGGCGCCACGCGCATTTTCCCAAGCGAGTTTCCCCATGAAAAGCCAACCCGATGTCGCCCGTATGGCGGCCGAGGTAGTGACGCAATTACCGGTGCCTTCGCGCCTCGGTATGCTGCGTTTCGAGCGGCTTAATGAGGCAAGCTGGGCCCTGCTGTACCTCGATCCCAATTGCGAGCGCCAGTTCGGCCTGCCAGCTGTGGAGCTCTGCGCGCTGATCGGCACGCCCTACGCCAGCCTGATGGAGCCCCAGGCCCGCTATCAGCTGCACGACGCAATCCAGCAGCAACTGACCCACAGCCCCTATTACCTGGTGCGCTATACCCTGCACACCCATGACGGCCCGATGAGCCTGCTGGAAATGGGCGAGGCCTACAAACAACACAACCGCCATCTGCTGCGCGGCTACCTGATGGTGGTCGACGGGCTGTTCAGCGATACCACCGCGCCCGCCCCGACCGCTGACCTGGAAAACCAGAACAGCCGCCTGCAGATCGCCCTGGAACTCAACCAGCGCGCGCAGCAGGAACAGTTGCAACACCTGGAACGGGTGCGCGCCCAGCAGGAGCTGATCCTGCTGCTGGCCCGACAGCGCTACACCACGCCCAATTCGCTGCAAGAAGCCGCTGAGCTGATCACCCGTAGCGCGTGCGACATTTACCAGATCGACTGCGCCAGCATCTGGCACCTCGAAGGCCAACATCTGGTGCCTATCTCGGCGTACCACCGCGCCGACCAACAGCACCGCCTGCCCCAAGCCATCGACGCCAGCGGTTTCCCGGATTATCTGGAAGCCCTGCACTCCAGCCGCGCCATCGACGCCACCCATGCCCAACGTGACCCGCGCACCCGGGAAATGGCCGAAAGCCTGCGCGCCAACGATATCCACGCGATGCTCGACGCCAGTATTCGTGTCGACGGCCAGGTCGTCGGCGTGCTGTGCCTGGAACAAAGCGGCAGCTCACGTGCCTGGCAGTCCGATGAAATCGCGTTTGCCGGCGAGCTGGCAGACCAGTTCGCGCAAGTCATCAACAACCACAACCGCCGTACCGCCACCAGCGCCCTGCACCTGTTCCAGCGTGCTGTGGAACAAAGCGCCAATGCCTTTCTGCTGGTCAATTGCGACGGCGTGGTGGAGTACGTCAACCCCAGCTTCACCGCAATTACCCAATACAGCGCGGAAGAAGTCCACGGCCATCGCCTGGCGCAACTGCCGGCCCTGGAAAATCTCAGTGAGTTGCTGTTCGACGCGCCGTCGGCCCTGGCCAAAAGCAACAGCTGGCAAGGCGAGTTCAAAAGCCGGCGCAAGAACCTGGAGCCCTACTGGGGCCAGTTGTCGATTTCCAAGGTGTATGGCGATAACCGCGAGCTGACCCACTACATCGGCATCTACGAAGACATCACCCAGACCAAGCTGGCGCAACAGCGCATCGAGCGTCTGGCCTACACCGACAACCTGACCAACCTGGGCAACCGACCGGCGTTCATCCGTAACCTCGACGAACGCTTTGCCCGCGACAGCGACAGCCCGATCAGCCTGCTGCTGGTGGACATCGACAACTTCAAGCGCATCAACGACAGCCTCGGCCACCAGACCGGCGACAAGTTGCTGATCAGCCTCGCCCGCCGTTTGCGCAATAGCTTGAGCAGCGGTGGCAGCCTGGCACGCTTTGCCAGTAACGAGTTCGCAGTGCTGTTGGATGATTCCGACCTGGAGACCGGCCAGCAGGTCGCCAGCCAGTTGCTGGCCACGCTCGACAAGCCGATGTTCGTCGACAACCAGTTGATCAGCGTCACCGGCTCCGTGGGCCTGGCCTGCGCGCCGCTGCATGGCCGCGACCCGCAGACGCTGATGCGTAACGCAGGGCTGGCGCTGCACAAGGCCAAGGCCAACGGCAAACACCAGGTGCAAGTGTTTACCGAAGCGTTGAATGCCGAAGCCAGCTACAAGCTGTTCGTGGAAAACAACCTGCGTCGCGCCCTGACCCAGAACGAGCTGGACGTGTTCTACCAGCCCAAACTGTGCCTGCGCAGCGGCCGTCTGCTGGGCATGGAAGCGCTGTTGCGCTGGAACCACCCGGAAAAGGGCATGATCCGCCCCGACCAGTTCATCAGCGTGGCCGAAGAGACCGGGTTGATCATTCCGATCGGCAAATGGATCGCCCGCCAGGCGTGCCGCATGAGCAGGCAGTTGAGCGCCGCCGGCATGGGCAATTTGCAGGTGGCGATCAACCTGTCGCCCAAGCAATTTTCCGATCCGGACCTGGTGACCTCGATTGCCACCATCCTCAAGGAAGAACAGCTACCGGCCAACCTGCTGGAGCTGGAGCTGACCGAGGGTTTGCTGCTGGAAGCCACCGAAGACACGCGCCTGCAACTGGACCAGTTGAAAAGCTTTGGCCTGACCCTGGCCATGGACGATTTCGGCACCGGTTACTCGTCGCTGAGCTACTTGAAAAAATTCCCCATCGACATCATTAAGATTGATCGCAGCTTTATCCACGAGATCCCGGATAACCAGGACGACATGGAAATCACCTCGGCAGTGATCGCCATGGCTCACAACCTCAAGCTCAAAGTGGTGGCCGAAGGCATCGAGACAGCCGAACAGTTGGCGTTCCTGCGCAGACACCGCTGCGATGTCGGCCAGGGCTACCTGTTCGACCGACCGATCCCCGGTGCAGAGCTGCTGACGATGCTTAAACGCTACCCGCGCGGGCCAATCGCCTGACAGCGCTGTAACACTCGGGCACACTGACTGTCTGACAATTTACTGTTACTCAACCTGACGAGAGGACTGATCATGGTCTTGCGCTCGGAAATTCTGGTGAACAAAAACGTGCTGCCTACTCAAGAACAAGCTTTGCCTGGCCGTGAAACCCCGATGAAGCTGCCGGAAACGCACTTCGTCAACGGCAACCCGCTGCTGGGTCCGTTTATTGATGACGTCGGTTTTGCGATCTTCGGCCTGGGTTGTTTCTGGGGCGCTGAACGTAAATTCTGGGAACGCGACGGCGTGCTCAGCACGGTGGTCGGCTACGCCGGCGGCTACACGCCGAACCCGACCTACGAAGAAGTCTGCTCAGGCCTGACCGGCCATAGCGAAGTGGTACTGGTGGTGTATGACCAGGCCAAGGTCAAGTACGAAGATTTGCTGAAGATGTTCTGGGAATTGCACAACCCGACCCAGGGCATGCGCCAGGGCAACGATATTGGCAGCCAGTACCGCTCGGTGATTTATGCCACCACGCCTGAACAACTGGCGGCGGCCAAAGCCAGTGCCGAGGCTTATCAGCAAGAGCTGAACAAGGCCGGCCTGGGTGAGATCACCACGGAAATCGAAGAAGCACCGACGGTGTACTTTGCCGAGGCGTATCACCAGCAGTACCTGGCGAAGAATCCGCAGGGGTATTGCGGGATCGGCGGCACAGGCGTGACCTGCCCGATCTAAGGTCAACATAGAACCAAATGTGGGAGGAGGCTTGCTCCCGATTGCGGTGTGTCAGTTACAGAAGTACTGACTGACACTCAGCAATCGGGAGCAAGCCCCCTCCCACATTTAGTTTTGTGTGTGGCCTGAGCGCTGACTATTCAGCGATAAGCCAATCCATCTGCCAGCCACCTTGGGTCTGGCCAAGCTTCTTGGACAGCCACGGCAGCAACTCACGCAACTCCTCTTCCAGACCCCACGGCGGGTTGGCAATCGCCAGGCCCGAGCCGGTCAGGGTGTTGGGCGTGTCCAGTGGATGCACCAGCAGTTCCACCCGCAGCAACTTCGGCGCACCGGTACCGGCCAGGTCCTGGTAGAAGCGGCGCAACATGCGCTGGTCCTTCACCGGGTACCAGATCGCCGCGACCGTCTGGCGCATGCGGCTGACGGCTTCCTTGAGGGACGCCGCACAACGCTGCATTTCGTCGAGCTTCTCGAACGGCGGATCGATCAGCATCAACGCGCGTTTTTCCGGCACCGGCAACAGGGCACGCGGCACATGCCAGCCTTCGCCCAGATGCACTTTGACCCGGCGATCACCCTTCATATTGTCCTTGAGCAGCACGCCATCTTCGGGGTGCTTCTCGTTGAGCAGCACACGGTCCTGGGGACGCGTGAGGCGTCGCGCCAGCTCCGGCGAGCCCGGGTAGTAGCGCAACTGGCCGTCCGGGTTCATCTCGTGCAGCACGCGCATGTAGTCCGCGGTGAGCGGCGGCAGGTCGCTTGCGCCCCACAGGCGAGCGATGCCTTCCAGGTATTCACCGGTGCGGTTGGCCTGGTCGCCCTGCAAGTCGTACAGGCCAATGCCGGCATGGGTGTCGAGGTAGGCGAACGGCTGCTCCTTGCGCGACATCAGGGCGATGAGGCGGGTCAAGGTCAGGTGTTTGAAGACATCGGCATGGTTGCCGGCGTGAAAGGCGTGACGATAATTCATGGTTGCTCCTGCGCAGGGGGCGAAGTTTACCTTCTACCGGTGCAAAGGTGCAGGGCCGCATGGCGGGCGGTACGGATATCACGCGAGCCTCATGGGTTTAACTCAGTTGTACGCCAAGGTAGTCCGCCACCTCGGCATGGCTGATATCCGGCCTGCGTGCGAAGTAGGCGACCTTGTGCTGCAGGATCGTGGGTGTAAACGCAGTGTATAAGTCGGGACGCTGCTCCTGGAGCCATTGCAACAGGTTGTCGATCAGCACCTGGGGCGAGTGTTGCGCCAGGCTTGCCAACAATGGCGCCGGCACTCGCCACCAAGGGCTGGGTTTGGCCGCAGCCACCTGGCGGGGCGAGACTGCCAACGACTGTCCATTGATTAAGTAACGCTGGAATACGGGCAGCACAGTTGCGGCATCGTCACCCAACTGCTGCAACATCGGCAAAAACTGCGCGCCATCCCAGAAGCGCAAAAATACCGGCTGGTCTTCAGGCAGGTACACCTGGGTCAAACCCTTCAAGTGATCGATCACAACCTCCAACGGGCACGAAGACACCGCCAGCCAGCCCCAGTCCAAGGCCTGGGTGGTGGCTACCCAGTCGAGAAAAGCACTGCCAGGCTCGACAACGCCAACATAAGGCATCACCTCATTCCAATCGGCATAGGGCGTGCCCGCCCACACCGGTTGCGGCGGTGGTGCGACCGCCATGGTTTGCCAGGCTGCAAACGGCTTGGCCTCGCTGGTGTTGCCCATGACGACGTATAGCTGCTCATCAGGCTGCAACGGTTTTTGGGCCAGCCAGGCGCGGGGCGTCAAGGGTGAGGCCATCAGGGGAAACTCCGTGCGTGGGCGCTGATATCGCACTGCCCGTTTTTGCAGCGCTCACACTCTTCGCAAAACGGCGCACTGCGCTTGAGGCTGGCCACTTGCGCAGGGCTTAGCGGCGCGGGAATAACGGCCAACAATGTTTCCTTCACCCCCGGCATTAACGGCGCCGCCGCTGGAACAGGCGCGCCGCCTGGCTGGATCGGCACACTGCTGAATATCCCACCCGCCGACAGCGTGATCGACTGCCCGCCCGCTTGAATCGTCACGCTGGCACCGGCATCAATGACGATGCTTTGCCCAGCGCCCAATTGAATGGTCTGCCCGGCACGCATGTACTGCGAACCGCCGACCGCCAGATGATCATCCTGCTTGAGTTCAGTGAGGCGGTTGCCATGGGTGATGCGCTGCTCTTCACCCTGCAACTCATGGTGCGACTCGCCGCCCACCCGCACACGACGCTGGTTATCGACCTGCACCTGTTGGTCATTGAGCACATGCTGGGTCCAGTCCCGCTGGGCGCGCAGGTAGATTTCCTCGGCCCCCTTACGGTCTTCGATGCGCAGTTCGTTGTAGCCTCCACCGCCCGGGCTGCTCTGGCTACGCAGGATACTGCGGGTCTTGTCCGCCGGCAGGTCGAGGGGCATCGGCGTGGCGGCATTAGGCAGGCACCCCACCACCAGCGGCATATCCAAATCACCATTGACAAAGCCCACCAGCACCTCCATGCCGACCCTGGGGATCAGCACCACACCATAGCGGTCATGGGCCCAGCCGCTGGCCACCCGCAGCCAGCAACTGGAATTATCGTTGTGCTCGCCGATGCGATCCCACGCCATCTGCACCTTTACCCGTCCGTATTCGTCGCAATGGATCTCACTGCCAACCGGGCCAGTGACCACTGCGCTTTGGTAACCCGATATCGTCGGGCGCGGCTGCTCAGCCAAGGGCGGGCGAAAGATTGCATCCCACGGCGTGGCAACAAAGGTGTTGCCATACCCCTGACGAAACGCCCCGCCAACCACCTCGGTGACCGCTTCCTCCAGCACCTGGGGCTGTTTGCCTTCGTGGGTGACTTGGGTGACCAACCATAAGTCATTCCACTCCTCGCGCGGGTGCTCCCTCAATTGCAGGAACCTGCCGCCGGCCAAGGCCGGTTCGTCGCTTTGCCCCTGGGCGATGCGGTAGTCGCTGCGGTGCCGCTCCAGGCTACGCTGGGCGAGGTACTTGCCATGGGCCCGGTCGGAAAAATAGCCGGGGAACTGCTGCGCCTCAAGCTTGGGCAACTGCGCGTCGGCCGCCGTGCTTTGCAGCTCGAGGTGCGGTTTGCAAAAATCGTAATCGCGCAGATTGACCGCCGTGGTGCGGGTTGCCAATTGCAGTGTGAAACGCTTGATCGCCGGCGCCTGGGCAACCATGCCCGACCCAGGCCGGTACGGCGTGGGCTGATCGACCTGGGCAAATACCGTCTGGTCATCGCCAAACACCAGCAAATGAGCATCGGGGCAATGCTGAAAGTGATAGTGAATGCCGACTTCGGCACACAGACGTTGGATGAACGCCAGATCCGTCTCACCGAATTGCACGCAATACTCACGCTCAGGGTATTGACCGCTCAGCCGGAACTCAAAGCTGTCACTGTGGATGCCCTGCCCCGCCAACACCTGCGCAACGATCTGCGGCACCGTCTGATGCTGGAAAATCCGCTGATGACTGCTGTGCGCCAGATACGCCAGGTGCGGCGCCAGGCTGAGCTGGTAGCGTGTCAGGCGCCGTCCGGAATCGCCTTGGGCGACCCGGTACACCAGGCCATGCACACCATGGCCGCGGTCATCGAAACCCAGGTATACCTGACGATGCAGCAAGCTCTCCAGGTCGATATTCGGCTGCTCGCTGACCAGCTCAAGTTCGAAACGGTAAGGCTGGCTGATGGCCTCGGAGCCACTGAACTCATACACCTTGAGGTCACTGGGCGCCCCATCCAGGGCCAGGGTAAATGCACTTTGGTTGGCAGGAGCGAACATCCGGTGTTTCTCTGCGAAGGGTGGCAGCTGATTCTGCACCAGCTCGTAGCCGGCCTGAGCTTATGCCAGGTAAATCAGTAAGGTCCTACCACCGCCTTCATTTGATCTGGGAGGGGAGCCATGTGCTGAAGCCCCATTGCAGTAAAAATACACAGGTCTGACAGAATATTACGGCAGCCCAGTAGCCGGTTTCCCAAACACAAAAACACCACCCCGAAACGCCCCTCCATAACCACGACACCGTCCCATCACCTGTTTAAATTGCGCCGCCATGTTCATTCAAAAGGAATGTTTTCATGGCAGGCAATCGCCACGTTTCGAGCCAGTCACTGTTGGGGAATGTGTAATGCCCCAGCCCTACACCTTCATCAATGACCGGCAACAAACCTCTGTGGAGCTCAAGGCCAAATTACGTTTGGGCAAACAGGCCGAAACCAAGTTCGATGCGCTCAACACGCACATTCGCAATGTGGTGGTACTACCGGGTCAACTCGTCATTATCGGCGACGACACCACCGCAGCCTGCACCCTGGAAGAGTCACGCCTGATGCGAGCCGCCTGGGACATTCGCCATAGTGTGATGGCCGAAGGCGGGGATGCCTTTGCACTGCACAACTATGATTTGCTGCAAAAACTGCTGGGGTATACCTCGCTGGGAATAGGCACGGCAGGTGATGCCTGGAGCAAGCATTTGCAAGACGTTGCAAAAACCCTGGAAGACATTGATGCCCTGCATAAACAGTCGCTACGCCGGGGCGGTGGTGCCGACAGAGATGAGTTTCTTGCACGACGCCGAACACTGTTTGCAAGGCTGGACGCCCAACTGCGTAGTTTTGCTCGTTATGGCACAGAGCTGCGCAATGAAGGCTCGATCAAAAAAATGCTGGGAATCTCAACCAGAAGCTATTTGCATACGGGGGAGATAAGCCGATATCAAGAGACCATCGCACGGGTTTCGAAGACAGCGAAGCTGCTTAAAAACGGGACGCCGTTGGGGATAGCGTTGAGTACGACGGTGACAGCGCTGGAGATCAAGGAGGCATGCTCTACGGGGAGAGAGGAGAAGTGCAGGAAAGCGAAATATGTAGAGTTGGGAAAACTGAGCACAGGGGTTAGTGGAGGCTTAGCAGGTGGTTTTGGCGGCACAGCGCTGTGTATTTTTTTATTGGCTCCTAGTACTGGTCCAGGGGCTCTAGCCTGTATGTTGGTTGCCGGAGGTATCGGCGGTGCCGCAGGAGGGCATTTTGGCGGTGTGGCTGGCGAAAAGGTAGGTGAGTTTTTGTATGAGTATTGAGGAGTTCATGAATTGGCCTCCAATCATATTGGTCGCCATTAGCTCAATATCCGCAGCAATCGTCTCAAACATACTTATGTTCTTTTTGTGCTACCGAAAACTTGAGTCCATGGAAGCACTCCTGGACAGATGTCGCTTGGTCGCCTTCCACAGCAGTTATTTGAGAAATTCGCCAAGGGAAAGGATAGCGAGGCTTTGCGCAGTGTATTGCGTCATTGCGCTACCCCGATTCAATGCTTGGCGAGGCGTCGCTGACTTGGAGCAGGTGCGGGCCTTTCCACGTCAAACAAAGCTTCTGCTTCATCTAACGTTCCTTCTCTGCACGCTCGGCTTGTCAGGGATGGCCGCCGTCTCCTTTGGTTGACCCACTGAAGTAAAAAAGGCCCGCGACCATAGTGCGCGGGCCTTTTGTTCATCCTCCAAGCGCTCAGCGCCCAGCGAATTACTTGTTCAGGTTGTAGTCTTTTTCCGCAGCATCAAAACGCTCGACCATACCAACCGTCGGTGCGCCCATCTTGCTCACGAAGTAGATCGCCAGGCTGGCGAAGATGAAGCCTGGGATGATTTCGTACAGACCCAGCAGTTCAAAGTGCTTCCACACGATCACGGTGATCGCGCCGACCAGGATGCCGGCCAGTGCGCCGTTGCGGGTCATGTTTTTCCAGATCACCGAGATCAGCACCACAGGGCCGAACGCAGCGCCGAAACCGGCCCAGGCGTAGCTGACCAGGCCCAGGACGCGGTTTTCCGGGTTGGCGGCCATGGCGATGGCGATCAAGGCCACTACCAGCACCATGATCCGACCGACCCAAACCAGCTCAAGCTGGGAAGCGCCTTTACGCAGGAACGCCTTGTAGAAGTCTTCGGTCAGGGCGCTGGAGCACACCAGCAACTGGCAGCTCAAGGTACTCATCACCGCCGCGAGGATCGCCGACAGCAATACACCGGCAACCCATGGGTTGAACAGGATTTTGGCCAGTTCGATAAACACTCGCTCAGGGTTTTCAGTTACCGGGCCAGCCACTTCCGGATGCGCCGAGAAGTAAGCGATACCGAAGAAGCCCACCGCCACGGTGCCGCCCAGGCACAGGATCATCCAGGTCATGGAGATGCGACGTGCGTTGGCAATCGACTTCACCGAGTCGGCCGCCATGAAACGCGCCAGGATGTGCGGCTGGCCGAAGTAGCCCAGGCCCCAGCCCATCAGCGAGATGATGCCGATGAAGGTGGTGTTTTTCAGCATGTCGAAGTTGGTCGGGTCTTTGGCTTCGATGGCCAGGAACGTGGTGTCCACACCGCCGGTGGCCAGCAGCACGATGATCGGCGTCAGGATCAGCGCGAAGATCATCAGCGTGGCTTGTACGGTGTCGGTCCAGCTGACCGCCAGGAAACCACCGATAAAGGTGTAGGCAATCGTTGCCGCAGCACCGGCCCACAGCGCGGTCTCGTAGGACATGCCGAAGGTGCTTTCGAACAGGCGGGCACCGGCGACAATGCCGGAGGCGCAATAGATGGTGAAGAACACCAGGATCACCACTGCCGAGATGATCCGCAGCAGGCCGCTTTTATCTTCGAAGCGGCTGGAGAAGTAATCCGGCAGGGTCAGGGCGTCGCCGTTGTGTTCGGTCTGCACCCGCAGGCGGCCAGCCACGAACAACCAGTTGAGGTAAGCACCGGCGATCAGGCCGATGGCAATCCAGCTTTCCGACAGGCCGGACATGTAGATGGCGCCCGGCAGGCCCATCAACAACCAGCCGCTCATGTCGGAAGCACCGGCCGACAAAGCTGTCACCACGCTACCAAGGCTGCGACCGCCGAGGATGTAATCGGAAAGGTTGTTGGTGGAGCGATAGGCCATCAAGCCGATCAGCACCATTGCTGCGATGTAGATCACGAACGTGATCAGGGTTGGATTGCTAACGCTCATATGAGTGACGCCCTGGCTTTGTTTTTATGTAGCGACGGTCTGTCAGATCGCCACTGGTGGATAACCGAGTAGACGAGCCTGCTAGCCGCGCATTTATGACTGGCGTTTCCCCAGGAAAGCCGCCAGCCGATGAACCAAACCTTAGAGGTGGTTGCACCTTGGTGCGCGAATGCTATTCAACAAAGCAAATAAGGTGCAACCAGTTTCTTGCGAATAAGTTGCACCCAGGCGCGATTTAGGACAAACGCACTGTTTTTGCTCCTTTTCGGAGCAAGAACAGCCGATCTCAGAAGCAAATGCACCAATGCCAGGCGAATTTTGTCGAAGGCCAATTTTTTTCCGATCAACCGTCGAAAATTTCCTGAACAAAAGGGTTGCACCCGGTTGCACCTCTGCATGGGCAAAGCTAATCTTGCCGCCAGCAGATGCCACTCGGTAGTGGCACCCATGAGGATAAGAAAATGGCAACGACCACCCTTGGGGTCAAACTCGACGACCCGACCCGCGAGCGCCTGAAAGCCGCCGCGACCTCCATTGATCGCACGCCGCACTGGCTGATCAAGCAGGCAATTTTCAATTACCTGGAGAAACTCGAGGGTGGTGCAACCCTGTCCGAGCTCAATGGCTTGAGCAGCAAGGACGCCGAAGACGCGGGCGAGATTCAGGCTGACCACGCCCACCAGTGCTTCCTTGAGTTCGCTGAAAGCATCCTGCCGCAATCGGTACTGCGCGCATCGATCACCGCCGCTTACCGTCGCCCGGAACCGGAAGTGGTACCGATGCTGATCGAGCAGGCACGCCTGCCGGCAGACATGGCCGAAGCCACCAACAAGCTGGCTGCCACCATTGCCGAAAAACTGCGTAACCAGAAGAGCGCCGGCGGCCGTGCCGGTATCGTCCAGGGCCTGCTGCAAGAATTCTCCCTGTCGTCCCAGGAAGGCGTGGCGCTGATGTGCCTGGCCGAAGCGCTGCTGCGCATCCCGGACAAAGGCACCCGTGACGCGCTGATCCGCGACAAGATCAGCACCGGCAACTGGCAGCCGCACCTGGGCAACAGCCCGTCGCTGTTCGTTAACGCCGCCACCTGGGGCCTGTTGCTGACCGGCAAACTGGTCGCCACCCACAACGAAGCGGGCCTGACCTCCTCCCTGAGCCGCATCATCGGCAAAAGCGGCGAGCCGATGATCCGCAAAGGCGTCGACATGGCCATGCGCCTGATGGGCGAACAGTTCGTCACCGGCGAAACCATCGCCGAAGCCCTGGCCAATGCGAGCAAGTTCGAAGCCAAGGGCTTCCGCTACTCCTACGACATGCTCGGTGAAGCCGCCCTCACCGAACACGATGCCCAGAAGTACCTGGCCTCGTATGAACAAGCCATTCACTCCATCGGCAAAGCCTCCCATGGCCGTGGGATCTATGAAGGCCCGGGCATCTCCATCAAGCTCTCCGCCCTGCACCCGCGCTACAGCCGTGCGCAGTACGAGCGCGTGATGGACGAACTGTACCCGCGCCTGCTGTCGCTGACCTTGCTGGCCAAGCAATACGACATCGGCCTGAACATCGACGCCGAAGAAGCCGACCGCCTGGAACTGTCCCTGGACCTGCTGGAGCGTCTGTGTTTCGAGCCGCAACTGACCGGCTGGAACGGTATCGGTTTTGTGATCCAGGCCTACCAGAAGCGTTGCCCGTATGTAATCGACTACGTCATCGACCTGGCCCGCCGCAGCCGCCATCGCCTGATGATCCGCCTGGTAAAAGGCGCGTACTGGGACAGCGAAATCAAACGCGCCCAGGTCGAGGGCCTGGAAGGCTACCCGGTGTACACCCGCAAGGTGTACACCGACGTTTCCTACATTGCCTGCGCACGCAAACTGCTGTCGGTGCCGGAAGCCATCTACCCGCAGTTCGCCACGCACAACGCCCACACCTTGTCGGCCATCTACCATATCGCCGGTCAGAACTATTACCCCGGCCAGTACGAGTTCCAATGCCTGCATGGCATGGGTGAACCGTTGTACGAGCAGGTGGTAGGCAAGGTCTCCGAAGGCAAGCTGAACCGTCCGTGCCGCGTATACGCGCCAGTCGGCACACACGAAACGCTGCTGGCCTACCTGGTACGCCGCCTGCTGGAAAACGGCGCCAACACCTCGTTCGTCAACCGTATCGCCGACCAATCGATCTCGATCCAGGAGCTGGTGGCCGATCCAGTGGCCAGCATCGAGCAGATGGCCACGCTGGAAGGCGGCTTCGGCTTGCCGCACCCGCGTATTCCACTGCCGCGTGACCTGTATGGCAGCGACCGCGCCAACTCGGCCGGTATCGACCTGGCCAACGAACACCGTCTGGCGTCGTTGTCCTGCGCCTTGCTGGCTACCGCGCACAACAATTGGAAAGCCGCGCCGATGCTCGGTTGCGCCTCCAGCCAGGAAGCGGCACAGCCGGTGCTGAACCCGTCCGACCTGCGTGATGTAGTCGGCCACGTACAGGAAGCTACCGTCGAAGACGTCGACAACGCGATCCAGTGCGCGATCAGCGCCGCACCGATCTGGCAGGCCACCCCGCCCGCCGAACGCGCCGCGATTCTGGAGCGTGCCGCCGACCTGATGGAAGGCGAGATCCAGCCGCTGATGGGCCTGCTGGCCCGTGAAGCCGGCAAGACCTTCGCCAACGCCATCGCCGAAGTGCGTGAAGCCGTGGACTTCCTGCGTTACTACGCGGTGCAGGCGCGCAACGATTTCACCAACGATGCCCATCGCCCACTGGGCCCGGTGGTATGCATCAGCCCGTGGAACTTCCCGCTGGCGATCTTCAGCGGCCAAGTCGCGGCTGCCCTGGCCGCCGGTAACCCGGTACTGGCCAAGCCTGCCGAACAAACCCCGCTGGTCGCCGCCCAAGCCGTGCGCATCCTGCTCGAAGCCGGCATCCCCGAGGGTGTGCTGCAGCTGCTACCGGGCCAAGGCGAAAGCGTCGGCGCCCGCCTGGTGGGTGATGATCGCGTCAAAGGCGTGATGTTCACCGGTTCCACCGAAGTTGCTCGCTTGTTGCAACGCAATGTCGCAGGGCGCCTGGATGCCCAGGGTCGCCCGATCCCGCTGATCGCCGAAACCGGTGGCCAGAACGCGATGATCGTTGATTCGTCGGCGCTCACCGAACAGGTGGTGATCGACGTGGTGTCGTCGGCTTTCGACAGCGCCGGCCAACGTTGCTCGGCCTTGCGTGTACTGTGCCTGCAG
This sequence comes from Pseudomonas sp. B329, assembly GCF_023127835.1. Lineage (NCBI taxonomy): Bacteria > Pseudomonadati > Pseudomonadota > Gammaproteobacteria > Pseudomonadales > Pseudomonadaceae > Pseudomonas > Pseudomonas sp. B329. Next base: position 62,507 of record NZ_SPKP01000069.1, read on the forward strand.
GAAGATTCGGCAGACCGCGTCATCGAAATGCTCAAGGGCGCCATGGCTGAATGCCGTCTGGGCAACCCGGAGCGCCTGTCGGTGGATATCGGCCCAGTGATCGACGCCGAAGCCAAGGCCGGCATCGAGAAACACATCCAGGCCATGCGCGACAAAGGCCGCAACGTTTATCAGGTTGCAATTGCCGATGGCGAAGAGATAAAGCGCGGCACCTTTGTGATGCCAACCCTGATCGAGCTGGAAAGCTTCGACGAGCTGCAACGCGAGATCTTCGGCCCGGTGCTGCACGTGGTGCGCTACAAGCGTAAAGAGATCGACCAGTTGATCGGCCAGATCAATGCGTCGGGCTACGGTCTGACCCTGGGCGTGCATACCCGCATCGACGAGACCATCGCCAAGGTGATCGACAACGTCAACGCCGGTAACGTCTACGTCAACCGCAACATCGTGGGTGCCGTGGTCGGCGTGCAGCCGTTCGGCGGCGAAGGTCTGTCGGGCACTGGCCCGAAAGCCGGCGGCCCGTTGTACCTGTACCGCCTGCTGTCGACTCGCCCTACCGATGCGATCGAGCAATCCTTCGTACGTGGCGACGCATTGACTGCACCGGACGTACGTCTGCGCGACGCCATGAGCCAACCGCTGACCGCCCTGAAAACCTGGGCCGACAGCCATAAGTTCAGTGAGCTGAGCGCACTGTGCACGCAATTCGCGGCGCAGTCGCAAAGCGGTATCACCCGGCAACTGGCCGGCCCGACCGGTGAGCGCAACAGCTACGCAATCCTGCCGCGTGAACACGTGCTGTGCCTGGCTGAAGTGGAAGGCGATCTGCTGACCCAACTGGCGGCAGTGCTGGCCGTCGGCGGTTCGGCGGTATGGCCGGAAACCGAGCTGACCAAGGCTCTGTTCCCACGCCTGCCGCGAGACATTCAGGCGAAGATCAAGCGCGTGGCCGACTGGACCAAGGACGACGTAGTGTTTGACGCCGTGCTGCATCACGGTGATTCCGACCAATTGCGTGCGGTGTGCCAGCAAGTGGCGCAGCGCGGTGGGGCGATTGTTGGGGTGCATGGTATGTCTCAGGGTGAGACGGCCATTGCCTTGGAGCGATTGGTGATCGAGCGGGCGTTGAGCGTCAACACCGCAGCGGCAGGCGGTAACGCCAGCCTGATGACTATCGGTTAAAACCTGTGGGAGGGGGCTTGCTCCCGATAGCGGAGTGTCAGTCAGCACATTGGACACTGACACACTGCTATCGGGAGCAAGCCCCCTCCCACATTGACTGCATTTCAATTCCCTGCCTGCGTTTTGCCCTTCCATCACCCAGATCAATCTTGCTATCCAGCCTTTATTCACGCGCTTAGACTCAGGCCAATTCCTTCAAAGGTAATCCGCCATGTCCGAGACGCTGCTCAGTTCCCGCAATCTGGCTTTCGAGCTGTACGAAGTCCTCGATGCCGAGGGCCTGACCCAGCGTGAGCGGTTTGCCGAACACAACCGCGAAACCTTCGACGCTGCGATCAGCACGGCGCGCAGCATCGCCGAAAAGTACTTCGCCCCCCACAACCGCAAGAACGACGAAAACGAACCGCGTTATGAGAACGGCCAAGCGATCCTGATCCCGGAAGTCAAACCCGCCGTAGACGCCTTCCTGGAGGCCGGTTTCCTCAACGCAGCCCGCAGTTTCGAAGCAGGCGGCATGCAACTGCCGACCTTGCTGTCCCAAGCCTGCTTCGCCCACTTTCAAGCGGCCAACGCCGCATCGACCTCCTACCCGTTCCTGACCATGGGCGCCGCCAATCTGATCGAAAGCTTCGGCACCGAGGAGCAGAAACAGCGCTTCCTGCAACCGATGATCGACGGGCGCTTCTTCGGCACAATGGCCCTGACCGAGCCCCACGCCGGCTCCTCGCTGTCAGATATTCGTACCCGCGCAGAACCGGCGGCTGACGGCAGTTATCGCCTCAAAGGCAACAAGATCTTCATCTCCGGTGGCGACCACTCGCTGTCGGAAAACATCGTGCATATGGTGCTGGCCAAATTGCCGGACGCACCCGCGGGCGTGAAGGGCATTTCGCTGTTTATCGTGCCCAAGTTGCTGGTCAACGATGACGGCAGCCTGGGCGAACGCAACGATGTGCTGCTGGCCGGGCTGTTTCACAAGATGGGCTGGCGCGGCACCACGTCCACGGCGCTCAACTTCGGCGATAACGGCAACTGCGTCGGCTACTTGGTGGGCAAACCGCACCAGGGCCTGAGCTGCATGTTCCAGATGATGAATGAAGCACGCATTGGCGTGGGCATGGGCGCGGTGATGCTTGGTTACGCCGGTTACCTCTACTCGCTGGACTACGCCCGCGAACGGCCCCAGGGCCGACTGCCCGACAGCAAAGACCCAGGCACCGCACCAGTGGCGATCATTCAGCACGCCGACATCAAGCGCATGTTGCTGACCCAGAAAGCCTATGTGGAAGGCGCCTTTGACCTGGGCCTTTACGCAGCCCGACTGTTTGACGACACCACCACCCTGGCAACCGACACCGAGCGCAAGCACGCCCACGAACTGCTGGACCTGCTCACCCCCATCGTCAAATCCTGGCCGTCGGAGTTTTGCCTCAAGGCCAATGAACTGGCGATCCAGATTCTCGGCGGCCACGGCTACACCCGCGAATACCCGGTGGAGCAGTACTACCGCGACAACCGCTTGAACCCGATCCATGAAGGCACCCACGGCATCCAGTCTCTGGACTTGCTTGGGCGCAAATTGGCGCAGAACGGCGGCGCCGGCTTGAAGCAATTGATTCGCCTGATTGCCGAAACCGGAGCCCGTGCGCAGAAGTACCCGTCACTTACGGCACTGCGAGAGCCGCTGGAGCAACTGGTCAATCGACTGCAAGGCGTCACCATTGGCCTGCTGACGGATCTCGCCCAGGGCAAGGTCAACAGCAGCCTGGCGAACTCGGCGCTGTACTTGAAAGTGTTCGGGCACACGGTGATTGGCTGGCGCTGGCTGGAACAGGCGATCCGCGCTGAAGAAGGGCTGGCCAAGGGTGAAGCGGCCGATGCGGCCTTCTACAAGGGCAAGCTCCAGGCCGCCCGGTACTTCCTGACTTGGGAAGTACCGAGCTGCCATCACGAACTGGCAATTCTGGGGGCACGCGACGATACGTGCCTGGGGATGCAGGATGAGTGGTTCTAAGGCTGGATCGCCTTGGAGATCACCTCGACCGTGGCGCTGACTTGCTCTTGGTAACGGTCGAGTTCCTGCTGGTGAGCCTGTTGCATTTCGATCTGCTCGGCGCACAGGTTCAGCGCGGCCAGTACCAATAATTTATCACCGATCAGCGTCGGGTACTTTTTCTTGGTAACCGCCAGGGAAGCCTTCAGCATGGTCACGGCATGCATCAGGGTCTGATCTTCGCCGGCCGGTGCCTTGATCGAGTAATCCTCTCCGAGAATCGAAACGACCTTTATCCCCTCATTCATGCGCTGACAGGCCCTGCACTCACACGCTCAACCAGGGCCTGGATGCGTGCGGCGGTGGCGCCGTGCTTTTCTTCCTGCTCCATCAGGTTCAGTTGCAGGCTGTCGTTTTCATCCTTGGCGCGAGCCAGTTCGGCCTTGAGGGATTCGTTGCTGCCCAGCAGCTCTTGATTCTGCTGTACCAGGTCGCTGACCAGTTGTTCCAATTGGCTGAGAGATGCTTCTAACATTTTGATTTCCCGGGCTTTTAAAAGGGCGGTGACGATAAAGAAAATTCACCTCGGATGCCAGGGATATCCCCGGCGTGCAGCCCGATTTATCGGGGCCGGGCCGCACTTTCGAGCCTTAGTGACTGCAATTACCCGATCTGGTTCCTCCAATGCCCCCAACCCTTCGTCAGATGCGACAAAAGCGCGCAGCCCCTTAAGACTTTAGTCGCAGGGCCGATAACGCAGGCACACCTCGTCTCATGGCCGCACGGATCGCGCTTCCCCCCAGGATTCCAGCATGTCTCTTCGTAATATGAATATCGCCCCGAGGGCCTTCCTCGGCTTCGCGTTTATTGGCGCCCTGATGTTGTTGCTGGGTGTGTTCGCCCTGAACCAGATGAGCAAGATTCGCGCAGCCACCGAAGACATCACCTCAGCCAGCGTGCCAAGCATTCGTGCCCTCGACGAATTCACCCAACTGACCCTGCGCCTGCGCGTGCTGTCGTATCGCTTGCTGACCAACCGCGAGCCGGATGTACAGCAAAAGACTTTGGAAGCCTTCGAGTTGCGCAATCAGCAGATTCGCACGGCCCAGGGCATCTACGAAAAATTGATCACCAGCACTCAAGAGCGCAACGCCTACGACGAATACGTGCGCCTGCTGGGCCAGTACCACCAGATTGAAGAGCGCATGAAGAGCCTGTCACGCGCCAATCAGGTCGACGAGCTGCGCAACTTGCTGAACACCGAGTTGCTGAGCAACTCCGAGCAAGTCAACGCCGTATTGACCCGCTTGCTGGATATCAATAACGACGACGCCAACGCCACCAACCAGCAAGCCAAAGACCAATACGACATGGCCTTCGACCTGGTGGTGGGCCTGCTGGTGGTTGCCACGGCGCTGACCGTGTTGTTCGCCTGGTTGCTGACCCGCAGCATCACCCTGCCCATCGCCCGTGCCCTTGAAGCCGCCGAAGAAGTGGCCGAAGGTAACCTGACGCGCCCGATCACCGTAGACGGCAACGACGAAGCCGGCCGCCTGCTCGCCGCCATGGCCAAGATGCAAAACAAACTGCGCGATACCCTGCAACGCATCGCCGGCTCCGCCACTCAGTTGGCGTCTGCCGCCGAAGAGCTGAACGCCGTCACCGACGAAAGCGCCCGTGGCCTGACCCAGCAAAACAACGAAATCGAACAAGCCGCCACCGCCGTCAACGAGATGACCAGCGCCGTTGAAGAAGTCGCACGCAACGCCGTGAGCACTTCCGAAGCTTCGCGCAACGCCACCACCTCTGCCGGTGATGGTCGGGACCTGGTGCAGGAAACCGTCAGCGCCATCGAACGCATGAGCGCTGACGTGCAGGCCACCGCCTCCCTGATTGGCGACCTGGCCAATGAATCGCGGGATATCGGCAAAGTGCTGGACGTGATTCGCGGCCTGGCCGACCAGACCAACCTGCTGGCCCTGAACGCGGCGATTGAAGCCGCACGCGCCGGGGAAGCCGGACGTGGTTTCGCCGTAGTGGCCGACGAGGTGCGAGCGCTGGCCCATCGCACGCAACAGTCCACCAGCGAGATCGAGCGCATGATCGGCAGTATCCAGACGGGTACTGAGCACGCAGTGGATTCGATGCGAAACAGCACCGAGCGGGCCGAATCGACGCTGAACATCGCCAAGGGCGCGGGCATGTCGCTGGACACCATCAACACCGCAATTGTCGAGATCAACGAGCGCAACCTGGTGATCGCCAGCGCGGCGGAAGAACAGGCCCAGGTGGCGCGGGAAGTGGACCGTAACCTGGTGAATATTCGCGACCTGTCGGTGCAATCCGCTACGGGTGCCAGCCAGACCAGCGCCGCGAGCAACGAACTGTCGCGCCTGGCGGTGGACCTGAACGGGATGGTAGGCCGCTTCCGTCTCTAACTGACGGCACTTGAAAATGTGGGAGGGGGCTTGCTCCCGATTGCGGTATATCAGTCAACTTATCTGTGGCTGACCCACCGCTATCGGGGGCAAGCCCCCTCCCACATTTGCTTCTGCAAAAATTCAGAAAAAGCTTTTTGACAGTGCAGCAATTCAACAGGTTAGAATCGCTGGCACGCAGACTGCATGGTCAGTTTGCGCCCCGTCTTCCCTGCTCTGGAGTACTGCCTTTGAATGCGACGACCATCAACAGCCTGTTCTTGATCGGCGCGTTGCTGGTAAGTGCGAGCATTCTGGTGAGTTCCCTTTCGTCCCGCCTGGGCATCCCGATCCTGGTGATCATCCTGGCCGTGGGCATGACCGCCGGTGTCGATGGCGGCGGCATCATTTTCGATAACTACCCGACTGCCTACCTGGTGGGCAACCTCGCCCTGGCCGTGATCCTGCTCGACGGCGGCTTGCGCACACGGGTGGCGAGTTTCCGCGTGGCGCTGTGGCCGGCCTTGTCCCTGGCCACGGTGGGGGTGTTGATTACCACCGGCCTCACCGGCATGGCGGCGGCCTGGCTGTTCGACCTCAATATCATCCAGGGCTTGCTGATTGGCGCCATCGTCGGCTCCACGGACGCTGCAGCGGTGTTCTCGCTGCTGGGCGGCAAGGGCCTCAACGAACGGGTCAGCGCCAGCCTGGAAATCGAATCCGGCAGCAACGACCCGATGGCGGTGTTCCTCACTGTCACCCTGATCGACATGCTCGCCAGCGGCCAGACCGGCCTGCACTGGAGCCTGTTGACTCATCTGATTCGCGAATTCGGCATCGGTGGCCTGGTGGGCCTGGGCGGCGGCTGGCTGATGCTGCAGCTGGTCAACCGCATCAACCTGGCCAACGGCCTGTACCCGATTCTGGTAATCGCCGGCGGCCTGTTCGTTTTCGCCCTGACCAACGCCCTGCACGGCAGCGGCTTCCTGGCCGTGTACCTGTGCGGCCTGGTCATCGGCAACCGCCCGGTGCGCAGCCGCCATGGCATTTTGCATATGCTCGATGGCATGGCCTGGCTGGCGCAGATCGGCATGTTCCTGGTGCTGGGCCTTTTGGTCACGCCCCATGACCTGCTGCCCATCGCCTTGCCCGCGCTGGGCCTGGCGCTGTGGATGATCCTGTTTGCGCGGCCTCTTTCGGTGATGGTTGGCCTGCTGCCGTTCAAGGCATTCCACGGTCGCGAAAAGGCCTTTATCGCCTGGGTCGGCCTGCGCGGCGCGGTGCCGATCATCCTCGCGGTGTTCCCGCTGATGGCTGGCCTGCCCCATGCGCAGCTGTACTTCAACCTGGCGTTCTTTATCGTGCTGGTGTCGCTGCTGGTGCAGGGCACAAGTCTGCCGTGGGTGGCCAAGTTGCTCAAGGTCACCGTACCACCGGACCCGGCACCGATTTCCCGCGCAGCCCTGGAAGTACACGTCACCAGCGAGTGGGAGCTGTTCGTCTACCGCCTGGGCGCGGAAAAATGGTGCATCGGCGCGGCCCTGCGCGAGCTGAAAATGCCCGAAGGCACGCGCATCGCTGCACTGTTCCGGGGCCAGCAACTGCTCCATCCGTCGGGTAGTACGGTGTTGGAAGTCGACGATTTGCTCTGTGTAATCGGCCACGAACACAACCTGCCGGCCCTGGGCAAACTGTTCAGCCAGGCACCGCAACGGGGCCTCGATTTGCGCTTCTTCGGCGACTTCGTGCTCGAAGGCGACGCCCAGCTGGGCGCGGTTTCGGCCTTGTACGGGCTCAAGCTCGAGGGTATCGACCCGGACATGCCGCTGAGTCGCTTCATCACCCAGAAGGTCGGCGGTGCACCGGTGGTGGGCGACCAGGTGGAATGGAACAACACCATCTGGACTGTCGCGGTCATGGACGGGAACAAGATTGGCAAAGTCGGCGTCAGATTCCCCGAAGGAAGTCGCCCGGGCCCCGGACTCTTCCTCTAAACTGCGGGGCAACAACGCCCCGATTCTTCACCTTGCAAGACCGGTCTCTATGCCAACCCTGCGCACTTTTATCGCCACTGCCCTGCTGGGCCTGACCCTTTGCGTCGGCGCCGTTCACGCTGCCGACCCGCCCAGCGCCGACGCCATCCAGCAAACCCTGGATAAACTGCCCGACCGCAAGCTGCCCGACGCTGACATGAAGGCGTTGCAGGGCATCCTGCAGCAGACCCTGACGTACCTGGCGAACCAGCAGGATTACGAGCAGCGCCTGGCCGATCTCAAGCGTCAGCTGGAAGAGGCCCCACGCCAGACCGCCGACAACCAGCGCGAGCTGGCCCGGCTCAAGGCCACCAAAATCATCCCGGTAGCCCAACGCTACGCCTCGCTGCCCGTGCCGCAGCTTGAGCAATTGCTGGTGCAACGCAGCACCCAGCAAGGCGACCTGCAAAAAGAGCTGGCCGACGCCAACAGCTTGACCATCGCCGCCCAGACCCGCCCCGAGCGCGCCCAAACCGAAATCAGCAGCAGCCAGACGCGCATCCAGCAGATCAATGCCACGCTCAAGCTGGGCAAAGACAACGGCAAAGCCCTCAGCGGCGACCAGCGCAACCAGCTGAACGCTGAACTGGCGGCCCTGAATGCGCTCATCCCCCTGCGCCGCCAGGAGTTGGCCGGCAACAGCCAGTTGCAAGACCTGGGCAACAGCCAGCACGACCTGATCCAGGAAAAAACCGCGCGCCTGGAGCAGGAAATCCAGGACCTGCAAACCCTGATCAACCAGAAACGCCTGGCCCAGTCCCAGCAGACGGTGACGCAACAGTCCATCGAAGCCCAGAAAGCCGGGGGCAGCAGCATCCTTGCCAAGGAAAGCGCCGACAACCTGAAGCTCTCCGACTACCTGCTCAAGAGCACTGACCGTCTCAATGACCTGACCCAGAAGAACCTGCAGACCAAGCAGCAACTGGACACGGTCAACCAGAGCGATTCGGCCCTGGACGAGCAGATCAACGTGCTCAAGGGCAGCCTGCTGCTTTCCAAGATTCTGTATAAGCAAAAACAGGCCCTGCCGCGCCTTACCGTCGACCGCGACCTGGCCGACGATATCGCCAACATTCGCCTGTACCAGTTCGAGGTCAACCAGCAGCGTGAGCTGATCAGTTCCCCCAGCGCCTATGTGGATAACCTGCTGGCCAACCAGCCACCGGACGAAGTCACGCCGCAACTGCGTCGCACCTTGCTGGAACTGGCGATCACCCGCAGCGACCTGCTGGAGCGCCTGAGCCGCGAGCTGAGTGCGCTACTGAACGAATCGATCACCCTGCAACTGAACCAGAAGCAACTGCTGAGCACCGCCACTACACTGCGCGCGACGCTTGATGAGCAGATGTTCTGGATCCCGAGCAACAAGCCGCTGGACACCGAATGGCTGGAAACCGTGCCGGCGCACCTGAGCAAGCAAGTCGCCACCCTGCCCTGGGCGTCCAGTGTCAGCGAACTGTATGACGGCCTGACCCAGCGCCCGTTGCTGTTCCTGCCGCTGCTGCTGTTGCTCGGCGCGCTGTTGTGGCGGCGCAAGGCGTTGTACCAGCGCCTGAACAAGGTCCACCTGGACATCGGTCACTTCAAGCGCGACAGCCAGTGGCATACGCCGCAGGCGATCCTGATCAATATCCTGCTGGCAATGCCGGTGTCACTGGGCCTGGCGCTGTGCGGCTATGCATTGCAGATCGACGCCCGCGGGCAAAACGCCAACCTGGGCTCGGCCCTGCTGCAGATCGCCCAGGCGTGGCTGGTGTTCTACACCGCCTACCGCATCCTTGCGCCGGGCGGCGTGGCCGAACTGCACTTTCGCTGGGAGAAACCTCAGGTCCAGTTCCTCCAGGGCTGGATACGCAAGCTCGGGCTGGTGGTACTGGCCCTGGTGGCGGTGGTGGCGATTGCCGAACACCAACCGGCGGCACTGGCCGAAGACGTGCTGGGCATTGCCGTGGTGCTCACCTGCTATGGCTTGATGGCGTGGCTGCTGAGTCGCCTGCTGCTCAACAGCCCCACCCATGAAAAGGCCTCGCTGTTTCGCAAGGCCATCGGGCTGGTGTTCACCGCCCTGCCGATCGCGCTGTTCATCGCCGTGTGCTTTGGCTACTACTACACCGCCCTGAAACTCAGCGACCGGCTGATCAACACCCTGTACCTGCTGATGTTCTGGCTGGTGATCGAAGCCACCTTCGTGCGCGGCCTCGGCGTGGCCGCCCGGCGCCTGGCCTATGCCCGCGCCCTGGCCAAACGCCAGGCCGCCAAGGAAGCCGGTGATGGCGAAACGGTGATCGAGGAGCCGACCCTGGACATCGAACAGGTCAACGAACAGTCCATGCGCCTGATCCGCCTGGCTTTACTAGGCGGCTTTATCGCGGCGCTGTACTGGGTGTGGTCGGACCTGATCTCGGTGTTTTCGTACCTGGATAACGTCACCCTGTACGAATACACCAGCGGTACGGGTGCCAATATCAGCATGGTGCCCATCAGTATCGGCGACCTGCTCGGCGCGTCGATCATCATCGGCATCACCTTCGCCCTGGCGCGCAACCTGCCCGGCCTGCTGGAAGTGCTGGTGCTGTCCAAGCTGGACCTGGCCCAGGGCAGCGCCTATGCCACCACCACCTTGCTGTCCTACATCATTGCCGGCGTAGGGTTTGTCACCACCCTGTCCACCCTCGGCGTGAGCTGGGACAAGCTGCAATGGCTGGTTGCGGCGCTGTCGGTGGGCCTGGGCTTCGGTATGCAGGAGATCTTCGCCAACTTCATCTCCGGCATCATGATCCTGTTCGAACGCCCGGTGCGCATTGGCGACACCATCACCATCGGCAACCTATCGGGCACAGTGAGCAAAATCCGCATTCGCGCCACCACCATCACCGACTTCGACAACAAGGACATCATTGTCCCGAACAAGACTTTCATTACCGGGCAACTGATCAACTGGTCGCTGACCGACACCATCACTCGCGTCACCTTGAAACTCGGCGTGGACTACGGCTCCGATCTGGATCTGGTGAAGGAATTGTTACTCAAAGCCGCACGGGAAAACCCGCGGGTACTGAAAGAACCCGAACCCCATGTGTACTTCCTCAACTTCGGCGAAAGCACCCTGGACCACGAGCTGCGCATGCATGTGCGCGACCTCGGCGACCGCAACCCGGTGCTCGACGAGGTCAACCGCTTTATCAACCGTGAGTTCAAGAAACAGCACATCAACATCTCGTTCCGGCAGATGGAGATCTACCTGAAAAACCTCCACGGCCAGGAATACAAGCTGGTGCCGGCCGAGGATGAGCGCAAGACCATCGTCGAGCCCGTCGACAAGTCCGACGCACCAGAGCCACCCGCCGGCAAAGTGGTGGATGCGCCCGAGCCGCCACCGAGCAAACTCGACTAAACGCCCTATCCCCAGCAGAATGCTCGGACATTCTGCTGGAGATGGCCGGTGAAAGCCCTCGACGAACTGACCTTCGACAACCGCTTCGCACGCCTGGGCGACGCGTTCTCAACCCACGTATTGCCAGAGCCCCTGGACGAACCGCGCCTGGTCGTGGCAAGCAATGACGCCATGGTGCTGCTCGACCTTGACCCGGCCGTGGCTGAAACGCCCGTGTTTGCCGAACTGTTTGGCGGCCACAAGCTGTGGGCCGAAGCCGAACCACGAGCGATGGTTTATTCGGGGCATCAGTTTGGCGGCTACACCCCGCAATTGGGCGATGGCCGCGGGTTGTTGCTGGGCGAGGTCTACAACGAGGCCGGCGAGCATTGGGATTTGCACCTCAAGGGCGCGGGGATGACACCTTACTCGCGCATGGGCGACGGGCGTGCGGTATTGCGCTCTTCGATTCGCGAATTCCTCGCCTCCGAAGCGTTACACGCGCTGGGCATCCCCAGCAGCCGCGCGCTATGCGTGATCGGCTCCAGCACCCCGGTCTGGCGTGAGAAACAGGAACGTGGCGCCATGGTGTTGCGCCTGGCCCATAGCCATATCCGCTTCGGGCATTTCGAATACTTCTACTACACCAAGAAGCCCGAACAGCAGGCCGAGCTGGCCGAACACGTGTTGAATCTGCATTACCCCGAGTGCCGCGAGCAGCCTGAGCCGTACCTGGCGATGTTCCGCGAAATCGTCGAGCGCAATGCCGAGATGATCGCTAAATGGCAGGCGTACGGCTTCTGCCACGGTGTGATGAACACCGACAACATGTCGATCCTGGGCATCACCTTCGACTTCGGGCCGTTTGCGTTTCTCGATGATTTTGACGCGCACTTCATCTGCAACCATTCCGACCATGAAGGGCGCTACTCCTTCAGCAACCAGGTGCCTATCGGGCAGTGGAACCTCAGCGCCTTGGCCCAGGCGCTTACGCCGTTCATCAGCGTTGATGCCTTGAAGGAGGCACTTGGCCTGTACCTGCCGTTCTACCAGGCCCACTACCTGGACCTGATGCGCCGCCGGCTGGGGCTCACGAGCGCTGAAGAGGATGACCAGAAACTGGTGGAAGACTTGCTCAAGCTGATGCAGAACAGCGGCGTGGACTACACACTGTTCTTCCGACGCCTGGGCGATGAATCCGCGGCGCTGGCCGTGACGCGGCTACGTGACGACTTTGTCGACCTGGCCGGGTTTGATGCCTGGGCCGAGCGCTACAAGGCCCGCGTTGCGCGGGATGGGGATTACACCCTGGAACAGCGCCGTGAGCGGATGCATGCGGTGAACCCGCTCTACATCCTGCGTAACTACCTGGCCCAAAACGCCATCGCCGCCGCCGAATCAGGCGACTACAGCGAAGTGCGACGGCTGCATGAAGTGCTAACCAGGCCGTTTGAAGAGCAAGCGGGGATGGAGCAGTACGCGCAACGGCCGCCGGATTGGGGTAAGCATTTGGAGATTAGTTGTTCGTCGTAAGTCCTGAAACCCATAGCCACCCCCAAGGAGCCCCCGATGTCCGAATCTCTTGTCATCCCCTGCCCACATTGCAACGGCCTCAACCGCATCCCCGGCGAACGCCTGGGTGATGCGCCCAAGTGCGGGCGTTGCAAGCAGTCGGTGTTGCTGAGCAAACCCTTTGATTTGAAACAGGGCGACTATGCCAGCCAGATCAAGGGCGACCTGCCGCTCCTGGTCGATGTGTGGGCCGAATGGTGCGGGCCGTGCAAGTCGTTTGCGCCGGTATTCGAGCAGGCCGCCGGGCAGCTTGAAGGCAAGTGCCGGCTGGCGAAGCTGGACAGTGAGGCTAATCAGCAGCTGTCGGCGCAGTTGGGGATTCGTTCTATTCCCAGTTTGATTCTGTTCAAGAACGGTCGCGAAGTGGCGCGCCAGAGCGGAGCGTTTCCGTTGCCGCAGCTGATGAGCTGGTTGCGTAGCCAGGGGGTGTAACCACCCCTTCAGAACACCGCTGGACAGTGTGGGAGGGGGCTTGCTCCCGATAGCAGTAAGCCAGTCAACTTATCAGGGGACTAACACACCGCCATCGGGAGCAAGCCCCCTCCCACATTTTGACCGCATTTCAGCCTTGAGGGAGTGGGGCTTCGCGGTCCATCATCTGGCCGACCAGCATGACGCCCAGTTCGCTTAATTGGTGAATCGCCAGAGCCACATCGCGATGTTCGCCTGTGAGGTCGTTGGACAAGTTGAGTAATAGCGTGCGCACGGAGGAGAAGATTTCGTAGCTGTTGAGCACGAGGGCTTCGGTGGGGAGGTTGGGTGAAACATTGAAAAGACGGATAGACATGCATTTGTTCCCTGATAGGGCCACTACCGTTTCGCTACTAAACGAAGGGTGGCAGCTGTACGCAGGTTAGTAGACCGGGGAACAAAGCAAAGACCGGCGCACCCGAAGGTGCCCTGCGCACAGCCACCATCAGATAGGCGATAACGCCATGCTTTTGGAGCAGGTGCACATGCTTTGGTCGGTCAGGCTACTAAACCCGATCACTGAACATTCAGCGACCGGCAAACCTTAGAGACGCCCATCCAGACGCACAAGCCGGCCGATTCTGGCGTAGCTGTAGGCAAGGTTACAAGGCACAAGCCCAATTGCCAGACCCTTCCTACAGACCCCGTGGGACAAATCCAACCCCCCCGCCGAAATGCAATCCAAACTGTGGGAGCTGGCTTGCCTGCGATGCAGGCGACTCGGTCTGCCTGGTACACCAAGGTGATGCCATCGCAGGCAAGCCAGCTCCCACAGTGTTCTGCGCTGCCTGTGGGGTCAGGCATTTTCCAGCAGGTTATGCAGCTCCACAAACTGCTGCGTCAGTTTATGCCGTGGGTCCAGGTGGATCAGCGGCTTGCTCTCCTGGTGCGACTCGCGCATACGCACGGAGCTGGCCAGGTACACCGGCAGTACCGGCAGCCCTTCGGCAATCAGCTCATCGAGAATCTGCTGCGGCAGGCTCGCCCGGGCCTGGAATTGGTTGACCACGATGCCTTCCACTTCCAGGCCTTCGTTATGGTCGTCCTTCAATTCTTCGATCTCAGCCAGCAAGCCATACAAAGCCTGGCGCGAAAAGCTGTCGCAATCGAAGGGGATCAGCACACGATCAGCGGCAATCAGCGCCGAAACCGCATAGAAGTTCAACGCGGGTGGGGTGTCGAGGTAAATCCGGTCGTAATCCTCGCTCAACTCATCCAGCAGCTTTCGCAGCTTGTTGATCTTGTGCTTGGCTTCGAGCTTGGGCTGCAGGTCTGCCAGCTCGGCGGTGGCGGTGATGACGTGCAGGTTGTCGAACGGCGTTTCGTAGATATCCACCTTGTTCTTCTTCGAAAACGGCCCGGAAGATAACGTTTGCTTGAAAAAATCCGCGATCCCCATGGGGATGTCGTCGCCCGTCAGCCCGGTGAGGTACTGGGTCGAGTTGGCTTGCGCATCGAGGTCCACCAACAGGGTTCGATAACCTTCGCTGGCGCTGACCGCCGCCAGGTTGCAGGCGATGCTGGACTTGCCCACGCCGCCTTTTTGATTGAACACCACGCGCCGCATGGAAAAACCTCCGTGTATCAATGAATGACCGAGTGTAGAGCGCAAAAGCGCCAGTTAGCTACCTCGTTCATCCGGGCGCCGCATCTGGCTAACAAACAAATAGGAGTGTGCCTATTCCACGGTCGGTCAGCGATGACCAACAATCTGTAAATTCTTCCAACTTATTTGTGATCGATAGTGAACAAATTTTCACCACTATTTGCTAGAACCCCGCGGCACCGGGATAATGCGCGCCATTCGGCTATTGCTCTCTGTCCCGGAATCCGGGGCCATTGGCCGCACATGGAAGCCCGCAGGGGCGGGATAACTTCTCAGTGATCAACTTCAACATCGCCCAATGGCGCGCCTGGGCTCCTGGCCTTGAGAGTGCGCACGACTGGCACGCCTGGTGCCGGGACCCGGTGTTGCTGCCCGTCAGCGAAGCCTGCCCGGATGTGTCATTTCTGCCAGCTATGCAGCGCCGCCGCTTGAGCCGGCTGGCGCGCATGGCATTCAGCGTCGGCTGGCCGCTGGCCGAGGGCCTTGCAGAGCTGCCGCTGGTGTTCATTTCCCGCCACGGCGAAACCCCGCGCACCCTGGATATCCTCAGCGATCTGGCCAACGAGCAGCCGCTGTCGCCCACCCAGTTCAGCCTGTCGGTGCACAACGCGGTGATCGGCCTGTGGTCGATCCTGCGCAATGAAACCGCCGAGATGACTGCCCTCGCCGCCGTTGGCGATGGCCTGGAGCACGGCCTCCTCGAAGCCGCCGCACTGCTCAACGAAGGCGCCCCGGCGGTGCTGCTGGTGATCACTGAAGAACAGCCGCCCGAAGCCTACGCCGGCTGGATCCATGACGTACCGTTCCCCTATGCCCTCGGCCTGTTGCTCACACCGGGCGACGAGTGGCAGCTGGAACTTACCACCGGCACTGTCCAACCCTCCACCATCGCCCAGTGGCCCCACGCCCTGAACCTGCTGCGCACCCTGCTGACCGAACAGGGCGCCTGCCAACATGCCTGGAAGAACCGAGTATGGAACTGGCAACGCAAGCCCTGACCGACAAGCCTCGGGACGCCTATTACTGGCGCCTGTTCGCTACCGCCGCGAGCTTTTTCCTGTTCGGCGTGGGCGGGTTGTGCCTGCGTTTGCTGGTGTTTCCATTGCTCAGTTGCTTGCCGGGCAGTGCCGAACAGCACCAGCGCCGTGCACGTCACACCATCAGCCGGCTGTTCTGGTTCTTTGTGCGGTTGATGCAGCGTGTCGGCGTGCTGACCTACAGCGTGGAAGGCGCCGAGAAGCTCGGGCGCCCAGGGCAGATGATCGTTGCCAACCACCCGTCGCTGATCGATGTGGTGTTCCTGATCGGCCTGATGCGCCAGACCAACTGCGTGGTCAAGCAGAGCCTGTTCCAGAACCCCTTCACCCGCGGGCCGGTGCGTGATGCCGGCTACATCAGCAACGACGGCAGCGCCGATATGCTCGATGCGGCTGCCGATGCCCTGCGCGCCGGCCAGACCCTGATCATCTTTCCCGAAGGCACACGCACCACACCCGGCGCGGCCCCCGCCTTTCATCGCGGCGGCGCGGCCATTGCCCTGCGGGGTGCGACAATCATCACCCCGGTGGTGATCAAGGTCAGCCCCGCCACCCTGACCAAGGCCGAACCCTGGTATCGCATCCCCAAACGTCGATTTCACTTCAGTTTGCGCGTGGGGGCCGATATAGAGCCACAAGCGTTTGCCGCGCTCGGCGCCGCGCCCCAGGCTTCACGCAAGCTCAACGATTACCTGCATCACTATTTCATTAAGGAGCTCGCCGAAGATGAGCGACCAAAAAAGCCTTGAGCACGAGATAAAAGAGCTGATCATCGAGGCCCTGGGCCTGGAAGACATCAGCGCCGACGACATTGGCAGCGAACAGACTCTGTTTGGCGAAGGCCTGGGCCTGGACTCGGTCGATGCCCTGGAATTGGGCCTGGCGATCCAGAAAACCTACGGCATCAAGATCGATGCCGACGCCAAGGACACCCGCAATCATTTCACCAACGTGGCCAGCCTTGCGGCGTTCGTCACGGCCCGACAGGCAGCTTGAGACCGTACCATGCAAACTCGTGACGATATTTTCAACACCCTGCGCGATGCCTTGGTGGAACTGTTTGAACTGCCCCCGGAGCGCGTCACCCTCGACGCCAACCTGTATCAAGACCTGGAAATCGACAGCATCGACGCCGTGGACCTGATCGACCACATCAAGCGCCAGACCGGTAAGAAGATCGCCGCCGAAGAATTCAAGGCGGTGCGCACCGTGAACGACGTGGTTGAGGCGGTATACCGTCTGGTCCAGCCCGCCGCATGAGCCGGCTGATCGGCCTTGGCCTGTTGTTGGCGGGGCTGCTGTACCCCTTTGCGGTGTATTACGGCACCGAGCATTTTGCACCGTGGCAATTCGGCCTGTTGCTGGGCAGCCTGTGGCTGTTGCGCGCCCTGACCGCTGGGCGGCGCCCGGGCAGCCGCTGGATGGCGGTGACGGTGATCGTGTTCTGCGTGCTGCTGGCCTGGTTCGATAACCCGCAGTGGCTGCGTTGGTACCCCAGCCTGGTCAGCGCGTTCATGTTGGCGCTGTTCGGCCTGAGCCTGAAATACGGCCCGCCGATGGTCGAGCGCCTGGCACGCATGACTGACCCGCAACTGCCGCCGAAGGCAATCGTGTATACCCGCCAGGTCACCGTGGTGTGGAGTGCATTTTTTCTGTGTAACGGCTTGCTCGCCGCCGCGCTCACGCTGTGGGCGCCGCTGAGCTGGTGGACGTTGTACAACGGCTTGATCGCCTACGGGCTGATGGCGCTGTTGTTTGCCGTGGAATGGCTGGTACGACAAAGGGTTCGAGGCCGCGTATGAATGGGTTGAAACTTGAGCACTTGTTGCTTGAGCCGCTGCAACAGCGCTGGGTCACCACCGAGCCTGACATGAATCACGCCCAGCTGTGGGAAGCATCCCTGCGCCTGGCGGCCGGCTTGCAGGCGCGAGGCATCCAGCGCCTGGCCGTGTACCTGGAAGACGCGGGCGTCCTGGCGATTGCCTTGCTGGGCGCCTGGCGCGCCGGTGCCAGCGTACTGCTGCCGGCCGACCTGCAGCCCCAGACCCGCCATCGCTGGGACCCTGCCGTCGACGCCTGGTTGATCGAAGCCGCTGATCTCGAGGCGCTGTACCAGGCGCCACTGAGCCCTGCGGTTCTCGACCTGGACACCTGCCAACTGAGCCTGTGCACCTCCGGTTCCAGCGGCGAGCCCAAGCGCATCGACAAGTCCCTGCGCCAACTGGCCAATGAAGTCGAGGCGCTGGAAGCCCTGTGGGGGGCGGACCTCAAAGACGCCTGCATCATCGGCAGCGTCGCCACCCAGCACATCTACGGCTTGCTGTTTCGCGTGCTGTGGCCGCTGTGCGCAGGTCGCACCTTTGTGCGCAAGCAACTGGCGTTCCCCGAAGACATGCAGCGCGCCAGCCGCGAGCACCCACAATTTGCCTGGGTCGCCAGCCCGGCGCTGCTCAAACGCATGGGCGACAACCTCGACTGGTCGGCACTGAGCCAGGTTGCGCGGGTGTTTTCCTCCGGTGGCGCGCTGCCCGTTGAAGCCGCCGGCAGTCTGTATGACCGCTTGCAGCAATGGCCGACGGAAATTCTCGGCAGCTCGGAAACCGGCGGCATCGCCTGGCGCCAGGGCGCGCAACCCTGGCAGCCGTTTGCCGACGTGCAACTGAGCCAGGATGCCGACGGCGCGCTGCGCATCGCATCAAAATACCTCCCCGAAGGGCACATCGAACAGACCGCCGACGCTGCACGCATCCATGCCGATGGCCGCTTCGAATTGCTGGGCCGCCTGGACCGTATCGTCAAGCTGGAAGAAAAACGCATCTCCCTGCCGATGCTCGAACAGGCATTGATGACCCATCCCTGGGTCGCCGAAACCCGCTTGGGTGTAGTGCAGGAAAACCGCGCCTCCCTTGGCGCGCTGGTGGTGCTCAGCAGCGATGGCCTGCATGCCCTGCGCAACCAGGGCCGGCGCACGCTCACCCAAACCCTGCGCCAGCACCTGGGCCAACATTGCGAAGCCCTGGCCCTGCCCCGTCGCTGGCGGTTGCTGCGCCAATTGCCGCTCAACAGCCAGGGCAAGCTGCCCCAGGCCGATATCGAAGCACTTCTGCTGGCTCCCCGGCCAAAAGCCCCCGAAGTGCTGGAGCAGGTCGAAGCCGATGGCGAATGGACCGTGCAACTGAGCGTTCCGCCGGACCTGGCCTATTTCAGCGGGCACTTCCCGGTAACGCCCGTGCTGCCGGGCGTGGTGCAAGTGGAATGGGCATTCAACCTGGGCCAGCAACTGCTCGACTTGCCGAGCACCTTCGCCGGTATGGAAGTACTCAAGTTCCAGCAACTGGTGCGCCCGGGCGATCAGATTGAACTGCACCTGCGCTTTGACCGGGAACGCAGCAAGCTTTATTTCACCTACCGCAACGGCGTTGCCGCCTGTTCCAGCGGTCGCATACAGTTGGTGACTGCGAATGCATAACCCCTGCGCCCTGATTCCGGTGTACAACCACGAAACTGCCGTACCCGCCGTGGTCCGCAGCCTGCTGGGCAGCGGCTTGCCGTGCCTGCTGGTCGACGACGGCAGCAGCCCGGCCTGCGCAGCGGTGTTGGCGCAATTGGCCACCCTCGACAACGTCACCCTGTTGACCCTGCCCAGCAACCAGGGCAAGGGCGGCGCAGTGATGGCCGGCTTTCGCGAAGCGGCGCGCCGGGGCTACACCCACGCCCTGCAAGTGGACGCCGACGGCCAGCACGACCTGCGTGAAGTCGAGACCTTTATCGACACCTCGCGCCGGCACCCTGACGCCGTCATCTGCGGCTACCCCGAATACGACGACAGCGTGCCCAAAGGCCGTTTGTATGCGCGTTACCTGACCCACGTATGGGTGTGGATCAACACCCTGTCGTTGCAGATTCGCGACTCGATGTGCGGTTTTCGCGTGTACCCGCTGGCACCAACCCTGGCCTTGATGGACTCGGCCTACATCGGCACGCACATGGATTTCGACTCGGACATCCTGGTGCGCCTGGCCTGGCGCAACCAACCGATGCGCTGGCTGCCGACCCAGGTGCACTACCCGGCCGACGGCCTGTCGCACTTTCGCTTGTTCCGCGACAACGTTCGCATCAGCGCCATGCACACGCGGCTGTTTTTCGGCATGTTGGTGCGTGCGCCGATGATCCTGTGGCGACGGTGGCAGGCATGAGCGACAGCACCAAGCACTGGGCCGACCGCGAGGAACGCGGCAGCTTCTGGCTGATGAAGCTCACGGCGCTCGCCGCAAAAATCCTGGGTCGTCGCCTGTTGAGCCCTTTGCTCTACAGCATCGTTTTCTACTTCTTTCTGTTTGGCCGCACGGCGCGCCACAGCGCCTGGCAATATCAACAGCGCCTGGCCCAATGGAGTGGGCGCGATGAACTGCTGCCCAGCCACCGGAAAGTCTTCGGCCAGTTCATGGCCTTCGCCGATTCCCTGCTCGACAAGCTCGACGTATGGAACGGCAGGCTGGGCCTGGAACAGATCGAAATCAACGACCCGGCGCAATTGCGCGGGCAACTGCGTGGCGAGCGCGGGCAGATGCTGGTGGGCGCGCACCTGGGCAACCTGGAAGTGTGCCGTGCACTGGCGGAGATCGGTGAACAGGTCACCATGAACGTGTTGGTGCACACCAAGCACGCCGAGCGTTTCAACCGCCTGTTGGGTGAAGCCGGGGCCAGCCATTTGCGCCTGATCCAGGTCAGCGAGCTGGACCCGGCCACCATGCTGCTGCTCAGCCAGCGCCTGGACGACGGCGAATGGCTGGCGATTGCCGGTGACCGCATACCGTTGCACGGTGGGCGCACGGTGCGCGTGGATTTCCTCGGCCACCCGGCTGCGTTCCCCCAAGGCCCGTGGCTGCTGGCCGGGCTGCTCAAATGCCCGGTGAACCTGCTGATGTGCCTCAAACACCAAGGCCGCTATCGCCTGACCATCGAGCCTTTCGCACCGTTGATCGAATGGAAGCGCAGCACCCGCGAGCAGGTGATTGCCGAGTGGACCGCCCGCTACGCCGCACGCCTGGGCCAGTTCTGCCTGCAAGCGCCCCAACAATGGTTCAACTTTTACCCTTTCTGGAAGACCGATGACGACGCATCTTGAGCCGGTAACCTTTGGCGAACGCCCCTTGCGCATCGAAGACGTGCTGGCCCTGGCCAACCGTCAGGCGCCCACGCAATTGCAGGGTGATGCTGCCTATCGTCAGCGCATCGCCAAGGGCGCGCAGTTTCTCGACTCGCTGCTGGACAAGGAAGGCGTGATCTACGGCGTGACCACCGGCTACGGCGACTCCTGCGTGGTGGCGGTGCCGCTGGAACACGTCGAAGCCTTGCCGCGTCACCTGTACACCTTTCACGGTTGCGGCCTGGGCAAGCTGCTCGACGCCCAAGCCACCCGCGGCGTGTTGGCGGCGCGTTTGCAGTCGCTGTGCCATGGCGTGTCGGGCGTACGCGTGGAACTGCTGGAACGCCTGCACGCCTTCCTCGAACACGATGTGCTGCCACTGATCCCGGAAGAAGGCTCGGTGGGCGCCAGCGGTGATCTGACGCCGCTGTCCTACGTGGCAGCGACCTTGTCCGGCGAACGTGAAGTGCTGTTTCGTGGCGAACGCCGCCCGGCGGTCGACGTGCACCGCGAACTGGGCTGGGAGCCTTTGGTGCTGCGCCCCAAGGAAGCCCTGGCCTTGATGAACGGCACCGCCGTGATGACTGGCCTGGCCTGCCTGGCTTTCGCCCGCGCCGACTACCTGCTGCACCTGGCGACGCGCATCACCGCGCTCAATGTGGTGGCGCTGCAAGGCAACCCGGAACACTTCGACGAGCGCCTGTTCGCCGCCAAGCCGCACCCTGGGCAGATGCAAGTGGCCGCGTGGCTGCGCAACGACCTGGCGATTGATGCGCCAACGGCGCCGCTGCATCGCTTGCAGGATCGCTACTCCTTGCGCTGCGCCCCTCATGTCCTCGGCGTGCTGGCCGACAGCCTGAACTGGCTGCGCTCATTTATCGAGATCGAGCTCAACAGCGCCAACGACAACCCAATCATCGACGCCGAAGCAGAACGCGTGCTGCACGGCGGGCACTTCTACGGCGGGCATATCGCCTTCGCCATGGACAGCCTCAAGACCCTGGTGGCCAACGTCGCCGACCTGCTCGACCGCCAGCTCGCGCTGCTGGTGGACGTGCGTTACAACCATGGCCTGCCAAGCAACCTCTCGGGCGCCCCCGCCGACCGCGCGATGATCAATCACGGTTTCAAGGCCGTGCAGATCGGCACCAGCGCCTGGACCGCCGAAGCATTGAAGAACACCATGCCGGCCAGTGTGTTCTCACGCTCCACCGAGTGCCACAACCAGGACAAGGTGAGCATGGGCACCATCGCTGCCCGCGATGCAATCCGCGTACTGGAGCTGACCGAACAAGTAGCCGCCGCCGCCCTGCTCGCCGCCAACCAGGGCGTGTGGCTGCGAGCCCAAGCAGAAGATGCCCGAGCGCTGCCACCGGCACTGGCCGCAATGCACGCAGAATTGGCCATGGACTTCCCGCCAGTCATCGAAGACCGTGCCCTGGAAGGCGAACTGCGCCTGTGCCTGCAACGCATCGCCGCGCAACACTGGAGGCTGCATGCGTAGCCCCGGCGTATTGCACTGCGACACGCAAATCCTCGTGCCGTTTTTCGATATCGACACCATGAACGTGGTGTGGCACGGGCACTACGTGAAGTACCTGGAAGTGGCGCGCTGTGCGCTGCTGGACAAGATCGGCCATAACTACACGGCGATGCTCGAGTCCGGCTACGCCTGGCCGGTGATCGACATGCAGCTACGCTATGTACGTGGCGCGACCTTCGGCCAGACGCTCAATGTGCGTGCCAGCCTGGTGGAGTGGGAGAACCGTTTGAAGGTCAACTACCTGATCACTGACCTGGCGAGCGGCGAGCGCTTGACCCGCGCCAGCACCGTGCAAGTGGCGGTGCAAATCGCCAACCGCGAGATGCAACTTGCCTCGCCCAAGATATTCACCGATGCCGTAGAAAGGGCCCTGAAATGCTGACCCCTGTGGGAGCGGGCTTGCCCGCGATGGTCGTTAACGATAACGCACGACGCCTGACACTACGCAGCGTCCTCAGGTTCTTCGCGGGCAAGCCCGCTCCCACAGGGATTGTGCTTATCCTGCTGTTGGGCGTTCCAGGCTTGGCCCAGGCGTTCGACTTGCAGCAGTTGAGCGATCAGCTTGCAAAACCCTCTGTCATCCACGGCAGCTTCACTCAGGAAAAACACCTGCGCGCCCTGCCCCAGCCGCTGGTCAGCAAAGGCACCTTCGTGCTCGCCAAGGACCACGGCCTGTTATGGCTGCTCAAGACCCCGCTGCAACAGGACTACCGCATCACAGGCCAAGGCATCGCCCGGCGTGACGCCAACGGCTGGCAACCGCTGCCGAACAAGAGCGCCGGGGCCGAACAGAATCGCCTGTTTCTCGCCGTACTCCAGGGCGACAGCAGCGGCTTGCAGCGTGACTTCGAACTGCAACTGCAAGGCCAGCCCCACAACTGGAAGCTCACGCTGACCCCGCGCTCATTGCTGCTCAAGCAAGTGTTCACCCGGATCAATATCGACGGCGGCGAACTGGTGCAAACCATCGAGCTGCTGGAAACCCAGGGCGACAGCACTGTATTGCGTATGCAGGACAGCACGGCCGACCAACCCTTGAGCGATGCGGAGCAACACGACTTTGCCCAGTGAGCGCCTGCTGCCGCGCCTGTTCCTGATCCTGCTGGTGGCCGTGCTGGCCCTGGCCGGCTGGCAGTGGCGCGATGGCGCGCCGTTGTCGGCCAACCTGATGGAACTGGTGCCGGGCAGTACGCCGGACGCCCTGGAACAGCAGGCCGAACAGCGTATGCAAGAACCGCTG
This sequence comes from Pseudomonas sp. B329, assembly GCF_023127835.1. Classification (NCBI taxonomy): domain Bacteria; kingdom Pseudomonadati; phylum Pseudomonadota; class Gammaproteobacteria; order Pseudomonadales; family Pseudomonadaceae; genus Pseudomonas; species Pseudomonas sp. B329. The sequence continues at coordinate 86,123 of NZ_SPKP01000069.1, forward strand.
AACCGCGAGATGCTGGTACTGGTGGGCCATGCCGACCGCCAGCAAGCACTGGCCGCGGCGCAGCAAATGGGCGAGCGTTGGCAGGCCAGCGGTCTGTTTGAACAGGTGCAATGGAACCTGCAAGCCGACTTGCCGGCGTTGCGCGAGCAACTGCTGCGCGGGCGTTTGTCGATGCTCTCGGCCAACGACCGTGAGCAACTGATCGAACGCCCCGACGCCTTTATCCAGCAACGGGTGCAAGCGCTGTTCGACCCGTTCACCGGCTTCAGCCTGGTGCCGAGCCAGGACGACTGGCTCGGCCTGACCGGGCGTATCCAGAACAGCCAGCCACAACACGGCGCGGTTCAGCTGGACATCGGCAGCGGCGCCTTGATCGCCGAAGCCGACGGCCAAAGCTGGGTGCTGGTGCGGGCACGCACCCACGGCAATGCCTTCGATATGAAATTGCCGTTGCAAGTGGCGGATTTACTCCAGGCCAGCCGCGAGCAGGCTGGTGAGCACGGCGCGCAATTGCTCGCCGCCAGCGGCTTGCTCTACGCGGCCAATGGGCAGCAGCAAGCCACGCGGGAAATCACCTGGGTCGGCGGTGGCGCAACCATCGGCATCCTGTTGTTGCTGTTGCTGGCTTTCCGACGCTGGAGGGTGTTGCTGGCATTTGTGCCGGTGCTGGTGGGCATGCTGTTTGGCGCAGTCGCTTGTGTGGCACTGTTTGGGCATATGCATGTGATGACCCTGGTGCTGGGCTCCAGCCTGATCGGCGTGGCGGTGGATTACCCACTGCACTACCTGTCCAAAAGCTGGAGCCTGCAACCCTGGCGCAGTTGGCCGGCGTTGCGCCTGACCCTGCCGGGGCTGAGCCTGAGCCTGGCCACCAGTTGCATCGGCTACCTGGCGCTGGCCTGGACACCCTTCCCGGCGCTGACGCAAATCGCGGTGTTCTCCGCCGCCGGGCTGGTGGGGGCTTATTTGTGTGCGGTGTGCCTGCTGCCTGCGCTGCTCAAGGGCGTGGAGCTGCGCCCGGCGCAATGGCCGCTGCGTGTCGCCCAGGCCCTATGGCAACTGCGTACCGCCTTGATCAAACGCGTGCCCGGTTCTGTGCTGCTGGTGGCGGTGCTGGTGTTCTGCGCCGCCGGCCTGTGGCAGCTCAACAGCAAGAACGATATTCGCCAGTGGATCGGCGCGCCGCCGCAATTGCTCCAGGAGGCCCAGGCCGTAGCGCGCATCACCGGGTTCCAGCCCACCAGCCAGTTTTTCCTGGTGCGCGCAGATAATCAGCAACAGTTGCTGGAACGCCAGGCCGCCCTGGGCAAACGCCTGGATCAGTTGGTGAACATGGACAAGCTCCAGGGCTACCTGGCGCTCAGTCAACTGGTGAACCTGCCCGAGGAGCAGCAACAACTGCGCGATGCGCTGAACACTCTGGCGCAACACTGGCAACCGCTGCTGGGCCTCGGCGTGCCCGTCAGTGCCCTGCAGGCTGAAGTCGCGCAGTTGCAGGCGCTGCCCACTCAAGACATTGACGCAGCGCTGCAAGGCCCGCTGGCCGAACCCTGGCGCACGCTCTGGCTCGGCCCGGTCGACGGCGGCGTGGCGGCCATGGTCAGCTTGCAAGGCTTGAACAACCCGGCGTTGCTGCGGGTGCAGGCGCTGGATTTGCCCGGCGTGCAACTAGTCGATCGCCTGGGCGACTTGAACCGCGTGTTTGCCGACACGCAAATCAGCGCAGCCGAATTGAAGTTGCTGTCGTGCGTACTGATCGTGCTGTTGCTGATTGCGCCCTTCGGTTTTGGCGGCGCCTTGCGTATCGTCGCCCTGCCCCTGCTGGCCGCGCTGTGCAGCCTGGCCAGCCTCGGCTGGCTGGGCCAGCCGCTGACCTTGTTCAGCCTGTTTGGCCTGTTGCTGGTCACGGCCATCAGCGTTGACTACGCGATCTTGATGCGCGAGCAGATCGGCGGCCCGGCCGTCAGCCTCTTGGGAACACTGCTGGCGGCGTTGACAACCTGGTTGTCGTTCGGCCTGCTGGCGGTGTCGAGTACACCGGCCGTGAGTAATTTCGGTTTATCGGTCAGCCTGGGCCTGGCATTCAGCTTTATGCTGGCGCCCTGGGCAGCCCAGCAGAAACACACCTTATGAATGCGATTATCGCCCATGCGGCAAGGAGCCCTCGTGCCCACAGTTGAAATGGAACGTCGCCAGGTGGTGGTGATCGGTGCCGGGCCATCCGGTGCCATTGCGGCTGCGCTGCTAAAGCGCAAAGGGCATGATGTATTGATCATCGAACGCGAGCATTTCCCGCGCTTTTCGATTGGCGAAAGCCTGCTGTCGCACTGCATCGACTTCATCGAAGAAGCCGGGATGCTCGACGCTGTGCAAGCGGCGGGCTTCCAGGTAAAAACCGGCGCCGCGTTCGCCTGGGGCGAGCGCTACAGTGCGTTTGACTTTGGCGACACCTTCAGCAACGGCAAGCCCACCACCTTCCAGGTGCAGCGCGGCGAGTTCGACAAGTTGCTGGCCGATCAGGCGGCGCTGCAAGGTGTGGAAATCCGCTATGGCCAAAGCATTGTCGGTGTGGATTTCTCCGGCGAGTGCCGCTACCTGCATGTGCGCCGACAGAACGGCAGCGCGTACCACATCAAGGCCAAGTTCGTGCTCGACGCCAGCGGCTATGGCCGCGTGCTGCCGCGCCTGCTGGACCTTGAGGCGCCCTCGAACTTCCCGCTGCGCCAGGCCGTGTTCACTCACATCGAAGACCGCATCGAACACCCAGGCTTTGATCGCAGCAAAATTCTGGTCACCACCCACCCGACCCAGCGCGACATCTGGTTCTGGACCATCCCGTTCAGCAACGGCCGTTGCTCGGTGGGCGTGGTCGCGGCCAAAGAGCATTTCGATGGCCGCGACAGCGACCTTGATGCCTGCCTGCGCAGCTTTGTCGATGAAACGCCAAGCCTGGCCGCCGTGCTGCAAAACGCCGTCTGGGACACCCCGGCACGCAGCATCGGCGGCTATTCGGCCAACGTCAAAAGCCTGCACGGCCCAGGCTTTGCGCTACTGGGCAATGCGGCGGAATTTCTCGACCCGGTGTTCTCGTCCGGCGTGACCATCGCCATGCGGTCGGCCAGCATGGCCGCCGCTGTGCTGCACCGTCAGCTCAACGGCGAGACCGTGGACTGGCAAAGCGAATTCGCCGAACCCTTGAAGCGCGGTGTCGATACCTTCCGCTGCTACGTCGAAGGCTGGTATGCCGGTACGTTCCAGGATGTGATTTTCCATCCTGGCAGCTCGCCGGAGATTCGCCGCATGATCAGTTCGATCCTGGCCGGTTACGCCTGGGATGAGCGCAACCCGTTTGTCAGCGAGCCTAAACGGCGATTGCGGATGTTGTCGGATATTTGTGCGAGTGAAGCGGTATGAGCAGTCCTGCCGTTGAAAAAAACTACCTGAGCAAAAATTATGTCGAGGAAACCAGGTTCGGCTTCTGGTTCCTGCGCAGCCACACCTGGCAGCATCACGTATTGCGTGTGGCGATCAACGACCTGCGCAGCCTGTTCAGCGAGCCGCTGCCGGTGGCCCCGGTGTTGCTGGACGCCGGTTGTGGTCAGGGTAAGTCCTTCCGGTTGCTGCAGCAGGTGTTTGCGCCTTCACGCCTGATCGGCCTGGATGCCGACCCCCACAGTCTGGAGCTGAGCCGTGAAGAGGCTGCGCGCCAGGGCCTGGCTGTCGAGCTGATCGGCAGTGACTGCGCCACCCTCGATGTACCGGACGCCAGCGTCGATATCGTGTTTTGCCACCAGACCTTTCACCACTTGGTCGAGCAACATCGCGCACTCAAGGAGTTCTATCGGGTACTCAAACCGGGCGGCTATCTGCTGTTTGCCGAATCCACCGAAGCCTATATCGACACCTGGGTGATTCGCTGGTTGTTCCGCCACCCGATGCATGTGCAAAAAAGCGCCGAAGAGTACTTGGAGATGCTGCGCGAGCAAGGCTTTGAATTCGACTCGCAGAATGTCTCGTACCCCTACCTTTGGTGGAGCCGCTCCAGCGACTTCGGCCTGCTGGAGCGCTGGGGCCTGCGCAAGGCGCCGCCGGTGGGCCAGCGCGAGGAAACCCTGGTCAACTGCGTAGCGCGCAAACCTTTGGAGAACGCCGCCTCATGATGCGCCTGCTGTTAATGGGTTGCCTGTTGCTGCTCAGTGCCTGCGCCAGCCAGGCACCGCTGCCGGAAAAAATCCCGGCGCTGGCCTTGCCGATGCAACTGCATGTGCAGCGCCTGGCGGACGGGCAGCGCCAGGACTGGCTGCTGGTGATCCAGCGCGAAGGCCACGCGATTCGCTGGTCGATGATGGACCCCTTGGGCATTCCCCTGGCCCGGCAAAAACTGCTCGATGGGCAGTGGCAGGCCGACGGCTTGCTGCCACCCAATCCCCAGGCGCGGGAGCTGTTTGCCGCGCTGCTGTTTGCCCTGACCCAGGCCGGTGATGTGCCGGCGCTGTATCCGCACGCCCAGGCCATGGACCTGACGCGCACGCTGCCGGGCCATTGGCAAATCATCTATCAGTCTTCCGAGGTGTTCAGCGTGAACATGGCCGGCCAGCCGTTGAGTTATCGCATCACCCCGCTGGGTATCAGCCGATGACCGCTTACCTCAATGCCCTCGGTGTGATCTGCGCCCTTGGCCGAGGCCAGGCCGAAGTCAGCCGCAACCTGTTTGCCGGTGACTGCTCAGGCATGCGCGCCGAAAGCGGCTGGGTGCCGGAGCGCGTGGTGCCGGTGGCTGCCGTCCAGGGCGAACTGGTGCCTTTGCCGGTGGAACTGGCTCAACAAAGCAGCCGCAATAACCAGTTGTTGCTGGAAGCGGCGTTGCAGATTGAAGATGAGATCCGTCAGGCCATTCAAACCTATGGCCGAGGGCGAGTCGGCGTGGTGCTTGGCACCAGCACCTCGGGCATCGACGAAGCCAGCCGTGGCATTGCCCATTACCTGCGCGACAAGCAGTTCCCTGCCGACTACGACTACCAGCAACAGGAACTCAGCGCCCCGGCAAACTTCCTCGCCGACTGGCTGCAAGTGAGCGGCCCGGCCTATGTGATTTCCACCGCGTGCACCTCCAGCGCCCGTGCCTTGATGAGCGCCCAGCGCCTGCTGAACCTGGGGGTATGCGATGCGGTAATCTGTGGTGGCGTGGACAGCCTGTGCAAGCTGACCCTGAACGGATTTACCTCGCTGGAAGCGGTATCCAGCGAGCGCTGCAACCCGTTCTCGGTGAACCGCAACGGCATCAATATCGGTGAGGCGGCGGTACTGTTCCTGATGAGCCGCGAGCCGGCACCGATCGCCTTGCTGGGCAGCGGTGCCAGTTGCGACGCTCACCATATCTCCGCGCCGGAACCCAGCGGCAAGGGCGCGTTGCAAGCGATGCGCAAGGCCCTGGCCAACGCAAAGCTGGCTCCCGAGCAGATCGGCTACCTGAACCTGCACGGCACCGCCACCCAACACAACGACGCCATGGAAAGCCATGCGGTCGCCAGCCTGTTCCCCGGCGGTGTGGCCTGTTCGTCGACCAAGCCCATGACCGGCCACACCCTTGGCGCCGCCGGAGCGCTGGAAGCGGCGTTCTGCTGGCTGAGCCTGGCTCAGGGCCAGCTGCCGCCTCACGTGTGGGATGGCCACGCCGACCCGGCGCTGCCGCCCTTGCAATGGACGCACAGCGGCGACACCTTGAAAAAAACCTGCCTGATGAGCAACTCGTTTGCCTTCGGCGGTAATAACGTCAGCCTGATAATCGCAGAGGCCCCATGATCGATTGGCCACTTGCCGAGCTGCTACCCCACGCGGGCGACATGATCCTGATCGACCAGGTGCTGTCGTTCGATGATGAGCAGATCCGCACCCGCGTCACCGTCAAGCCCGACGGCCTGTTCAACCGCCCTGACGGTAGCCTGCCGGCCTGGGTCGGCCTGGAATTGATGGCGCAAAGCGTCGCCGCTTATGCCGGCTGCCATGCACGCCAGCAAGGCCGCGCGGTGGAACTGGGCTTCCTGTTGGGTACACGCAAGTTCGAGTGCAATGTCGAGTACTTCCCGGCAGGCGCCGAGCTGAATATCCACGGCCTGCGCTCCCTGGAAGACGACAACGGCATGGGTGTGTTCGAATGCCACCTCACCGGTAAGGGTATCCAGGCCAGTGCGCGCCTGAACGTATTTCGACCGCCCCAGGCGGCCAACTATTTAGATGAATCGAAGGACCCAACGTCATGACTGAATCCGTACTGGTCACCGGCTCAAGCCGTGGCATCGGCCGCGCCATTGCCCTGCGCCTGGCCCAGGCCGGCCATGACATCGTGCTGCATTGCCGCAGTGGCCGCGCCGAAGCCGACACCGTGCAGGTCGAGATCGAGGCCCTGGGTCGCAAGGCGCGGGTGCTGCAATTCGACGTGTCCGACCGCGCCAGTTGCAAGGCCATCCTTGAAGCCGACGTGGAGCAACATGGCGCCTACTACGGCGTGGTGCTCAATGCCGGCCTGACCCGCGACGGCGCCTTCCCTGCCCTGTCGGAAGACGACTGGGACGTGGTGATGCGCACCAATCTCGATGGTTTCTACAACGTGCTGCACCCAGTGATGATGCCGATGATTCGACGTCGCGCCGCCGGGCGTGTCGTGTGCATCACCTCGGTGTCCGGGTTGATCGGCAACCGCGGCCAGGTCAACTACAGTGCTTCAAAAGCCGGCCTGATCGGCGCAGCCAAGGCGCTGGCGATCGAACTGGGCAAACGCAAGATCACCGTCAACTGCGTGGCGCCGGGGTTGATCGACACGGCGATGCTGGATGAAAACGTCCCCGTCGAAGAGCTGATGAAAATGATCCCCGCGCAACGCATGGGCACCCCGGAAGAAGTCGCCGGCGCGGTGAATTTCCTGATGTCGGCCGAAGCGGGCTATATCACACGCCAGGTGCTGGCCGTGAACGGAGGCTTGTGCTGATGAAGCGCGTCGTCGTCACCGGCATGGCCGGCATGACCTCCCTGGGCAGCGATTGGGACACCATCGCCGCCAACTTTCGCGCCAACCGCAGCGGTATCCGGCGCATGGATGAATGGGACCGCTTTACCGAATTGAACACGCGCCTGGCCGGGCCGATTGATGATTTTGTGGTGCCTGCGCACTGGACCCGCAAGCAATTGCGCAGCATGGGGCGCGTCTCGCGCCTGGCGGTGTGGGCAGCGGAGCAGGCACTGCAGGATGCCGGCTTGCTCGGTGACCCGTCGATCAAGGACGGGCGCATGGGCGTGGCCTGTGGCTCGTCCACCGGCAGCACCGATGAGATCAAGGCGTTCGGCAATATGCTGCTCAATTCCGTGGCCGAGGGGCTAAACGCCAACTCCTATGTGCGGATGATGCCGCACACCACCGCGGCGAATATCAGCATTTTCTTTGGCCTCACCGGGCGCTTGATCCCCACGTCCAGCGCCTGCACCAGCGGTAGCCAGGGCATCGGCTATGCCTATGAAGCGATCAAGTTCGGGCGCCTGCCCTTGATGCTCGCCGGTGGCGCCGAAGAACTGTGCCCCACCGAAGCCATGGTGTTCGATGCACTCTACGCCACCAGCCTGAAAAACGATGCGCCGCAAACCAGTCCGCGCCCCTACGACAGCGGCCGTGATGGCCTGGTGATTGGTGAAGGCGCCGGCATCCTGGTACTGGAAGAGTTGGAACACGCGTTGGCGCGGGGCGCGCATATTCACGCTGAGCTGGTTGGCTTTGGCAGCAATGCCGACGGCCAGCACACCACCCGCCCGGAACAGAAAACCATGCGCCGTGCCATGGAACTGGCACTGGAAGACGCTGGGCTTGCACCTTCTGCCATCGGCTATGTGAACGGTCACGGCACCGCCACCGACCAAGGTGACATCGCCGAAACCCTGGCCACCAGCAGCCTGTTCGGCAGCCGTATGCCGATCAGCTCGCAGAAGAGTTTCCTCGGCCACACCCTGGGTGCCTGCGGCGCGCTGGAGTCGTGGTTCAGCATCGAGATGATGAACCGCGACCACTACGTGCACACCTTCAACCTGGATTCGGTCGACCCGCAATGCGGCGAGCTCGATTACCTGCAAGGGGGCTTTCGCCAGATGCACAACGACTACGTGATGAACAACAATTTTGCCTTCGGCGGCGTCAACACCTCGCTGATCTTCCGCCGCTGGGCCTGACTTTTTAATCGATTGGAGAAAACGGAATGTCTTCCCTGCTACGCGCTACCCTGATCACCCTGGCCCTGTTGACCACTGCCGGCTGCACCAGCAAACCAGTGCTCAACACCCAGCACGAACTGCCGGCCACGACCCAGGTCAGCGAAGAAAAAATGAAACAGGTGATCGTCGCCGCCCTGCAAAAACGTGAGTGGACAGTACAACGCCTGAGCCCGCAACTGGTGCAGGCCGAGATCACCGTGCGCGGCCAGTTCTATGCAGCAATCGATATCCGCTACACCCGCAACAGCTACGCCATCACCTACCGCGACAGCCGCGACCTGGGCTACAAGGACGGCAAGATCCATCGCAACTACAACCGCTGGGTGAGCATGCTGGACCGGGATATTCTGGCGGGGATACGCTCGGCCGGGATGCAGTAAGGCCAAATGTGGGAGGGGGCTTGCTCCCGATAGCAGTGTGTCAGTCTCAGTCTCTCTAACTGAACCACCGCTATCGGGAGCAAGCCCCCTCCCACATGAGATATGCCATGTTCTCAAGGGCGTTATTCAGATGCCCTGTGCGTCAACAACTCCACAAACCCCTTAGCCATCGGTGTTTGCACGCCCTTGCGCTGCACCAGCCACACCGCCGTCATCGCCTCCGGGTCGAGCAGTGTGCGGTAGACCACGCCATCAATGCGGATACGCTGGTAAGACGCCGGCAACACCGACACGCCCAACCCCGCCGCCACCAGGCCGATGATGGTCATCGCCTCCCCCGCTTCCTGGGCAAAATGCGGGCTGAACCCGGCGTCGCGGGCCAGGTTGAGCAGTTGGGCATACAGGCCGCTGCCGTAGGTGCGTGGGAAAAATACAAAGGGTTCCTGCGCCAACTGCGCCAGGTGCAGGCCGCGCTCGCTGCCTTCCACCAACGGATGGCCGGCGCTCAATACGGCAACCAGCGGCTCGCGCATCAACTCGACCACGCTCAGCGAATCAGGCAACGGCAAAGGCCGCATCAGCCCGACCTGGATCGACTCATCCACCAATGACTCGGCCACCTCCGTGCTGCTCATCTCCTGCAGATTGAGGTGCACTGCCGGGAAAGCCTGGCGAAACGCAAAGATCGCCTGGGGAATACTGGAATTGAACGGCGCGGAAGATGTGAAGCCGATCTTCAACTCCCCGAGCTCTCCTAATTGCGCTCTGCGCGCCACGTCTGCCGCCTTGTCGACCTGGGCCAGCACCAGCCGCGCCTCTTGCAGGAACAGGCGCCCGGCCTCGCTCAGCTCGACCCGACGATTGGTACGCTCAAATAACCGCGCCCCCACCTCTTGCTCCAGTGCCTGGATCTGCTGGCTCAAGGGCGGTTGCGATATGCCCAGCACCTGCGCGGCGCGGCCAAAGTGCAGTTCTTCAGCGACGGCGATGAAGTACCGCAGGTGACGTAATTCCATGCACACCTCATTAGGTCGTAGAACCTATCAAACAGGTCGAACAATATATTGGAAAGAATCATTAGCCAGCTATATTCTTTTTCGTATTGTCAGTCCTGGCAGACTTTCCTCCCCGAGGTCCCCCGTGAATCCTGCTGTTGCTCCACTTGCCCAACACACCCCGCCCTCAGCCCTTGATGACGTGGTGGTGCAGCTCAATGACGAGTACATCGAAAAAGGCACGCCGATGTTCATGCGCACGGTGTTGGCGCTATTTTCCGGCGGGTTTGCCACCTTTGCCCTGTTGTATTGCGTACAGCCGATGATGCCGGCGCTGTCCCATGAATTTTCCATCAATGCGGCGCAAAGCAGCCTGATTCTTTCGGTCGCGACCGCGATGCTTGCCTGCGGCCTGCTAATCACCGGGCCGATTTCCGACCGGCTGGGGCGCAAGCCGGTGATGGTCGCCGCGTTGTTCTGTGCGGCGCTGGCCACCATCGCCAGCGGTCTGATGCCGACCTGGGAGGGGATTCTGCTGATGCGGGCGCTGGTGGGCCTGTCCCTGAGCGGCCTGGCTGCCGTGGCGATGACCTACCTCAGCGAAGAGATCCACCCGCAGCACATAGGCCTGGCCATGGGCCTGTACATCGGCGGCAATGCGATTGGCGGCATGAGCGGGCGCCTGATCATCGGCGTGTTGATCGACTTCGTCAGCTGGCACACCGCAATGTTGATCATCGGCGCCCTGGCCCTGATCGCGGCCACTGTGTTCTGGAAGATCCTCCCACCATCGCGCAACTTCCGCGCCAGCAGCCTCAAGCCGCGCAGCCTGGTGGATGGCTTCGTCATGCATTTCAAGGATGCGGGCTTGCCGTGGCTGTTCCTGGAAGCCTTCCTGCTGATGGGCGCGTTCGTAACGATGTTCAACTACATCGGTTATCGCCTGCTGGCCTCACCCTATGAGCTGAGCCAGGCCGTGGTCGGCCTGCTGTCGCTGGTGTACCTCTCGGGCATCTACAGTTCGGCCAAGATCGGCTCTCTGGCCGACCGCCTTGGCCGCCGCCGCGTGCTGTGGGCCACCATCGTGCTGATGCTCGCCGGCATGGCCCTGACGCTGTTCACCCCGCTGTGGCTGGTGGTGCCGGGCATGTTGATCTTCACTTTCGGCTTCTTCGGCGCCCACTCGGTGGCCAGCAGCTGGATCGGCCGCCGTGCGGTGAAAGCCAAGGGGCAGGCGTCGTCGCTTTACCTGTTCTGCTATTACGTGGGATCGAGTATTGCCGGGACGGCAGGCGGGTTCTTCTGGCATTTTGCCGGGTGGAACGGGATTGGCGGATTCATTATCGCGCTACTGATCGGCGCGTTGCTGGTGGCATTGAGGCTGGCGAAGTTGCCGCCGTTGGGGCAGGTCTGAAGGTTTCCGGCTTTTAATGTGGGAGGGGGCTTGCTCCCGATAGCGCTGGTTCAGTCAATAAATCTGTTGACTGACACTCTGCTATCGGGAGCAAGCCCCCTCCCACATTTTTGCTCTGTGCTTTATTCGTGGTATTGCGCCGAGAGTTCGTGGACTGCGCGTAGGAACGCACCCGCATGTTCCGGATTCACTTCCGGCGTGATGCCATGGCCGAGGTTGAACACATGGCCGGTGCCCTTGCCATAGCTGGCGAGGATGCGTCCGACTTCGGCACGGATCGCTTCCGGCTTGGCGTACAGCACAGTGGGGTCCATGTTGCCTTGCAGCGCAACCTGGTTTCCAACGCGACGGCGGGCTTCGCCGATATCGCAGGTCCAGTCCAGGCCCAATGCATCGGCGCCAGCATCGGCGATGCTTTCCAGCCACAGGCCGCCGCCCTTGGTGAACAGGATGACCGGAACCTTGCGACCTTCGTGTTCGCGGATCAGGCCGCTGACGATCTTGCGCATGTAGGCCAGGGAGAATTCCTGGTACGCCGCCGCCGACAGGTTGCCGCCCCAGGTATCGAAGATCTGCACCGCTTGCGCACCGGCCATGATCTGGCCGTTGAGGTAGGAGGTCACCGACTGTGCCAGCTTGTCCAGCAACAGGTGCATGGCTTGCGGGTTGTCGTAGAGCATGGCCTTGGTCTTGCGGAAGTCTTTCGACGAACCGCCTTCGACCATATAGGTGGCCAGCGTCCACGGGCTGCCAGAGAAGCCAATCAGCGGCACGCGACCGTTGAGCTCGCGGCGGATGGTGCTGACCGCATCCATCACATAACCGAGGTCTTTGTGCGGATCAGGGATCGGCAAGGCTTCGATATCGGCCAGGGTACTGACGACTTTCCTGAAGCGCGGGCCTTCGCCGGTCTCGAAGTACAGGCCCTGGCCCATGGCGTCGGGGATGGTGAGGATATCGGAGAAGAGAATGGCCGCATCCAGTTGTGGGTAGCGGTCCAGCGGCTGCATCGTGACTTCGCAGGCGAACGCAGGATTCATGCACAGGCTCATGAAGTCACCGGCGTGGGCGCGACTGGCGCGGTATTCCGGCAGGTAGCGACCGGCTTGACGCATCATCCACACGGGCGTGACGTCTACAGGTTGCTTGAGCAGGGCACGAAGGAAACGGTCGTTCTTGAGGGCAGTCATGTCGGCATCCGCAAAAAAAGTGCGGGCATTTTCTCAGAGCGCGACGCAAAAGGCACGGCAAGAGCGGAGCCTTTTGTCTATCGGGTCAATTTGTCGCAATGACTGGCAACACAAACCTCAATGTGAAATGAGGTTTGTGTGGGAGCTGGCTTGCCTGCGATAGCATCAACTGGGTCTGGCTGACAGACCGAGTTGCCTGCATCGCAGGCAAGCCAGCTCCCACATTTGATCGCATTTCAGACTGAAATTTGATCAGACCTGCAGGTAGTCCAGGATCCCTTCGGCGGCATTGCGGCCTTCGAAGATCGCCGTCACTACCAGGTCAGAGCCGCGCACCATATCGCCACCGGCGAAGATTTTCGGGTTGCTGGTCTGGTGCTTGTACTGGCCTTGTTCCGGGGCTACCACGCGGCCCTGGCTGTCGGTCTGGATTTCGAACTGCTCGAACCAGGGCGCCGGGCTTGGACGGAAACCGAAAGCGATGACCACGGCGTCAGCCGGGATGATTTCTTCGGAACCCGGGATCGGCTCGGGGCTGCGACGGCCTCGGGCATCCGGTTCGCCGAGACGGGTCTCGACCACCTTCACGCCTTCGACGCGGTCTTCACCGACGATCGCAATCGGCTGGCGGTTGTAGAGGAATTTCACGCCTTCTTCCTTGGCGTTCTTCACCTCTTTGCGCGAGCCGGGCATGTTGGCTTCGTCGCGACGATACGCACAGGTGACCGACTTGGCGCCCTGGCGGATCGAGGTACGGTTGCAGTCCATCGCGGTGTCGCCACCGCCCAGCACCACGACCTTCTTGCCTTTCATGTCGACGAAATCTTCCGGCGACTTTTCAAAGCCCAGGTTGCGGTTGACGTTGGCGATCAGGAAGTCGAGCGCGTCATACACGCCCGGCAAGTCCTCACCGGCAAAGCCGCCCTTCATATAGGTGTAGGTGCCCATGCCCATGAACACCGCATCGTATTCGGCGAGCAGTTGCTCCATGGTGATGTCTTTGCCGATCTCGGTATTGAGGCGGAACTCGATACCCATGCCGGTGAACACTTCACGACGGTGACTCAGTACGGTTTTTTCCAGCTTGAACTCGGGAATACCGAAAGTCAGCAGACCACCGATCTCCGGGTTCTTGTCGAACACCACCGGGGTCACGCCACCACGCACCAACACGTCGGCACACCCCAGGCCCGCCGGGCCCGCGCCGATGATCGCGACGCGCTTGCCGGTCGGTTTGACCTTGGACATATCCGGGCGCCAGCCCATGGCGAACGCGGTGTCGGTGATGTACTTCTCCACCGAACCGATGGTCACTGCGCCGAAGCCGTCGTTGAGGGTGCAGGCACCTTCACATAGACGGTCTTGCGGGCACACCCGGCCGCAGACTTCCGGCAGGGTGTTGGTCTGGTGCGACAGCTCGGCGGCGGCGAGAATGTTGCCCTCGGCCACCAGTTTGAGCCAGTTGGGAATGAAGTTGTGCACCGGGCACTTCCATTCGCAATACGGGTTACCGCACCCCAGGCAGCGGTGGGCCTGATCGGCCGAGTGCTGGGGCTTGAAGGGTTCGTAGATTTCCACGAACTCTTTCTTGCGTTGACGCAACAGTTTCTTCTTCGGATCTTTGCGCCCGACATCGATGAACTGGAAGTCGTTATTCAGACGTTCAGCCATGTTAAAACCTCATCAAACTGTTCAGGCGCATATCACTGCGGGTTGGCACGGATGCTGGAAAGCAACGATTTCAGGTTGGCAGCCTTGGGCTTGACCAGCCAGAAACGACGCAGGTAATCATCGAGGTTTTCGGCGAGGTTGCGACCCCATTCACTGCCGGTCTCCTCGACATACTCGTCCAGCACGTGCTGCAAGTGGTTCCGGTAGGATTCCATGGCTTCACCGCTGATCCGCTGGATCTCGACCAACTCGTGGTTGACCTTGTCGACGAAGGTGTTGTCCTGGTCGAGCACGTAGGCGAAACCGCCGGTCATGCCCGAACCGAAGTTGTAACCGGTCTTGCCCAGTACCGCGACAAAGCCCCCGGTCATGTACTCGCAGCAGTGATCGCCAGTGCCTTCCACCACGGTGTGGGCACCGGAGTTACGCACGGCGAAGCGCTCACCGGCAGTACCCGCGGCAAACAGCTTGCCACCCGTGGCGCCGTACAAGCAGGTGTTGCCGATGATGGCACTGTCCTGGGTCTTGTACACGCTACCGGCTGGCGGGACGATAACCAGCTTGCCGCCGGTCATGCCTTTGCCCACGTAGTCGTTGGCATCGCCTTCCAGATACATGTGCAGGCCACCGGCGTTCCACACACCGAAACTCTGGCCCGCAGTGCCCTTGAAGCGGAAGGTGATCGGCGCTTTCGCCATGCCCTGGTTGCCGTGCTTGCGCGCGATTTCACCGGAGATGCGAGCACCGATGGAACGGTCGCAGTTGCAGATATCCAGGGCGAATTCGCCACCGCTGGCATCGCTGATCGAGGAGCCGGCCATTTCGACCATTTTCTCGGCCAGCAGGCCTTTGTCGAACGGCGGGTTGCGGTCCACTTGGCAGAATTGTGGCTTGTCTGCGGGGATGTGATCGCTGCCCAACAGCGGTGTCAGGTCCAAATGCTGTTGCTTGGCGGTCTGGCCTTCGAGGATGTCCAACAGGTCGGTGCGACCGATCAGCTCTTCCAGCGAACGCACGCCCAGCTTGGCCAGCCACTCACGGGTTTCTTCGGCGACGTAGGTGAAGAAATTCACCACCATGTCGACGGTGCCGATGTAGTGGTCCTTGCGCAGTTTTTCGTTCTGAGTCGCCACGCCAGTAGCGCAGTTGTTCAGGTGGCAGATACGCAGGTATTTGCAGCCCAGCGCGATCATGGGCGCAGTGCCGAAGCCGAAACTCTCGGCGCCGAGGATCGCGGCCTTGATCACGTCGAGGCCGGTTTTCAGGCCACCGTCGGTCTGTACCCGCACCTTGCCGCGCAGGTCGTTGCCGCGCAGGGTCTGGTGGGTTTCGGCCAGGCCGAGCTCCCACGGCGCACCTGCGTACTTGATCGAGGTCAGCGGCGAAGCGCCGGTGCCGCCGTCGTAGCCGGAGATGGTGATCAGGTCGGCATAGGCCTTGGCGACGCCAGCGGCGATGGTGCCGACGCCCGCTTCTGCGACCAGTTTTACCGAGACCAGGGCCTGCGGGTTGACTTGTTTGAGGTCGAAAATCAGCTGCGACAAATCTTCAATCGAGTAGATGTCGTGGTGCGGCGGCGGCGAGATCAGGGTCACGCCCGGCACTGCATAACGCAGCTTGGCGATCAGGCCGTTGACCTTGCCGCCTGGCAATTGCCCGCCCTCACCCGGTTTGGCGCCTTGGGCAACCTTGATCTGCAGCACTTCGGCGTTGACCAGGTACTCCGGGGTCACACCGAAACGGCCGGTTGCCACCTGCTTGATTTTCGAGCTTTTGAGCGTGCCATAACGCGCCGGGTCTTCGCCGCCTTCGCCGGAGTTGGAACGCGCACCCAGGCGGTTCATGGCTTCGGCCAGGGCTTCGTGAGCCTCAGGTGACAAGGCGCCCAAGGAAATACCGGCGGAGTCGAAGCGCTTGAGGATCGATTCCAGCGGCTCGACTTCGGCGATATCCATCGGCGTGTCCAGGGTCTTCACCTTGAACAGATCGCGGATCATCGACACCGGGCGGTTATCCACCAGGCTCGTGTATTCCTTGAACTTGGCGTAGTCGCCCTGCTGCACGGCGGCTTGCAGGGTACTGACCACGTCCGGGTTGTAGGCGTGGTATTCGCCACCGTGCACGAACTTGAGCAGGCCGCCTTGCTGGATCGGCTTGCGCGCGCTCCAGGCTTCGGCAGCCAGGGCTTTCTGCTCGGCTTCGATATCGACGAAACGTGCGCCCTTGATACGGCTCGGCACGCCACGGAAGCTCAGCTCGCAGACTTCTTCGGACAGGCCGATGGCTTCGAACAATTGCGCACCGCGGTAGGAGGTGACGGTGGAGATGCCCATCTTCGACAGGATCTTCAGCAGGCCCTTGGTGATGCCCTTGCGGTAGTTCTTGAACACCTCGTAGAGGTCGCCCAACACTTCACCGGTACGGATCAGGTCGCCGAGTACTTCATACGCCAGGAACGGGTACACCGCCGAGGCGCCGAAGCCGATCAGCACCGCGAAGTGGTGCGGGTCACGGGCAGTGGCGGTTTCCACCAGAATGTTGGAGTCGCAGCGCAGGCCTTTTTCGGTCAGCCGGTGGTGCACCGCGCCGGTCGCCAGGGACGCGTGGATCGGCAACTTGCCCGGCGCGATATGGCGGTCGGTCAGTACGATCTGAGTGCGGCCGGCGCGCACAGCTTCTTCAGCCTGGTCGGCGACGTTGCGCACAGCGGCTTCAAGGCCGAGGCTCTCGTCGTAGTTCAGGTCGATGATCTGGCGGTCGAAGCCTGGACGCTCCAGGGTCATCAGCGAGCGCCACTTGGCCGGGGAAACGACCGGCGAGCTGAGGATCACACGGGAGGCGTGCTCAGGCGATTCCTGGAAGATATTGCGCTCGGCACCGAGGCACACTTCCAGGGACATCACGATGGCTTCGCGCAGCGGGTCGATCGGTGGGTTGGTCACCTGGGCGAACTGCTGGCGGAAGTAGTCGTACGGCGTGCGCACGCGCTGTGACAGCACAGCCATCGGCGTATCGTCGCCCATGGAGCCTACGGCTTCGTAGCCTTGCTCGCCGAGCGGGCGCAGCACCTGATCACGTTCTTCGAACGTGACCTGATACATCTTCATGTATTGCTTGAGCTGGTCGATGTCGTAGAAAGCCGAACCGTGGTCATTGTCTTCCATGGTCGCCTGGATGCGCAGGGCGTTTTTGCGCAGCCATTGCTTGTACGGGTGACGCGACTTCAGACGGTTGTCGATGGCGTCGGTGTCGAGGATCTGTCCGGTTTCGGTGTCCACGGCCAGGATCTGGCCAGGACCGACACGGCCTTTGGCGATCACGTCTTCAGGCTTGTAGTCCCACACGCCGATTTCCGACGCCAGGGTGATAAAGCCGTTGGTGGTGGTGACCCAGCGCGCCGGGCGCAAGCCGTTACGGTCGAGCAGGCACACCGCGTAGCGGCCGTCGGTCATGACCACGCCGGCCGGGCCGTCCCACGGTTCCATGTGCATCGAGTTGTATTCGTAGAACGCCCGCAGGTCCGGGTCCATGGTCTCGACGTTCTGCCACGCAGGCGGAATGATCATGCGCACGCCACGGAACAGGTCGATGCCACCGGTGACCATCAGCTCAAGCATGTTGTCCATGCTGGAGGAGTCGGAACCCACGCGGTTGACCAGCGGGCCGAGCTCTTCGAGGTCCATCAAATCGTTGGCGAACTTGGTGCGACGGGCCACGGCCCAGTTGCGGTTGCCGGTGATGGTATTGATCTCGCCGTTGTGGGCGAGGAAGCGGAATGGCTGGGCCAGCGGCCATTTCGGCAGGGTGTTGGTGGAGAAGCGCTGGTGGAACACGCAGATCGCGGTTTGCAGGCGCTCGTCGCTCAGGTCTGGATAAAAGGCGGTGAGATCCGCCGGCATCATCAGGCCTTTATAAATGATGGTCTTGTGGGAAAAGCTGCAGATGTAATGGTCAGTGTCGGCGGCGTTGAGCACCGACGAACGACGACGGGACGTGAACAGCTTGATCGCCATGTCCTGGTCGCTCAGGCCGTCACCCGCGATGAACACTTGTTCGATCTGCGGCAGGCGCTCCAGGGCCAGGCGGCCGAGTACGCTGGTGTCGATTGGCACTTTGCGCCAGCCGACCAGTTGCAGGCCGGCAGCAACGATCTCGCGGTTCATGTTTTCGCGAGCGGCTTCGGCTTTTACCGGGTCCTGGTTGAAAAACACCATGCCCACGGCGTACTGCTTGGGCAGGTCGGCCGCAAAATGCTCTTTGGCGACAGCGCGCAGGAACTGGTCGGGCTTTTGAATCAGCAAGCCGCAACCGTCACCGGTCTTGCCGTCGGCGTTGATCCCACCGCGGTGGGTCATGCAGGTCAGGGCCTCGATGGCCGTTTGCAAAAGGGTATGACTGGGCTCGCCCTGCATGTGGGCTATCAGGCCGAAACCGCAGTTATCCTTGAATTCATCGGGTTGGTACAGACCTGCTTTCATAGACACTTTCTCACCAGGCTGCCTCTTACATCGAGGCAAATTTCTTTTCAATTCAACCGGTTACCTTCCACGCCGAACGTACGCCGGCTTAGCGGGGGCAAAAGGGAGGTCATTGTACACACCGACACAGACGCTCACAAATTTAGCGACGAAATGTCGCAAATCTATGTCGCATTTATGAAAGGTTTAAAGCGATATGCTGTGCTAGTCAAAACTTTTTTAATTCTGACCGCTACGACTCAAAAGCTACTGTGGCGCAGACACCACAAAGCGCACGGTCCTTGCGGGGGACTGCACGCCTTGCGATTGTTTTTTGAGGTGCCGGGAGGGCGGCCTGGGTAAGGCCGCCGGATCTTCAGCGAGTTGCTGCCAGTTCTTGTTGAACGCTGGCAACAGTGCGAGGCCAAGGTTTACCAGCCTGAACCTTCGCTGGCAAGGCCTTGATGGCAGAATCGGCTGCGGCGCGGCTTGGGAAGCTGCCGTAGGTGATCACGTAGAGAGGCTTGCCGTTGAGCACTTTCTTGAAATAACGGTACTGGCCGCCCTGCTCCTTGACGAACGCCTGGGCGTTGGCCTCAGAGCTGGTGCCGAGGATCTGCACCACGAAATTGCCGGTAGGCTGGCTGCTGTACCAGCTGCTGCCAGCGGCGCCGGCCTTGGCCACGGTAGCGGCAGGTTTTTCAGCAGGCTTGGCCGCGGGTGCCGGCTTGGCAACTGGTGCTGCGGGCTTGGCAGTCGCTACTGTCGGCGCCGGGGTCGGCTTGGCAACTGGCGCAACCGGTGCGGCAGGCGCTACTGGGGTTGCTGGCGTGCCGGCCGGTACGCCCGCTGGTGGCGCGGTGGTGGTCACGGTCGGCGGCGTGGCGCTGGAGCCTTCCACCGGCACGCCGTCGTCGCCTTCGGAGATGCCACCGGCTTCTTCAGCCAGCGGGCCGCGCATTACAGGCTGGCCGACCATAGGCAGATTGGTTGGTTGGCCGGAGTTGGCGAATTCGACATTTGGCGTGGGCTTGCCCAGTGGCAACTGCGCCTGCTCAGTTGGCGCGCCGGTTGTTGTCGGTGCCTTGTTGCGACCCGGGATCAACCAGGCGGCGGCTACAGCGACCACGACAACGGCGGAAATAGCCAATACGTGCTTCTTAGGCATAGTGAACCCCATCTTTGGACGCTTGACCGCAGAGCGGCTGGCAATCATGGCTTCGATCATTGCATCGCGGGCAACCTGGTTGATGTTTCCAGGCCAGCCATCGGAGCTTTCGTGAATATCAGAGATCTGCGCAGCGGAGAAAAGTTCGATACCGGCCCCTGCACCCTCGAGGCGCTGAGCCAGGTATTCGCGGGTTTCTTCCTCTTCGTACGGCTGCAATTCGATGACGTGGAACAACTCTTGCTCACCGCTGATCTGCTCCAGATCGGCGATCAACGACGACTCGCCAAACAGGAACACATGCGGGCGGCCTTCCGGCGTGCCCGCGGCCAGCGCCAACAGCGCTTCCAGCGCGGATTCGTCAAGCTGCTCGGCGTCGTCGACCAGCAGGTAGACTTCCTGGCCGGTCAGGCCCAGTTGCACCACCTGTTTGAGAATCGCGTTCGGCTCGGCGTTGGATACGTCCAGGGCCTGTGCAACCTGGCGCAGTACGCCCGCTGCGTCACCGGCGCCACGGGCCGATACCACCACGCTCTGCACCGATTGCTTGTTGGTGCTGGCGACCAGCGCCTGGCGCAGCAAGGTCTTGCCACTGCCCAACGGTCCCGTGACCACCAGCAGCAACTGGCTGTAGCGCGCCAGATGATGCAGTTGCCCCAATACCGGCTTGCGCTGCGCAGGGAAGAATTTGAAACCAGGCACCCGTGGAGCAAAAGGGTCATGGCTCAAGTGATAATGGCCGAGGAACGCCTCGTCGGCATGCAAACTAGTCATCGGGATCTTATTAACCTTTAAGCTGGGCCAGGGCGCGGTAATCCGCTCCCAGCGTGGCCTGTAAAATCTCTTTCGGATAATCGTCGGTCACCACCGCCTCGCCCATGTGGCGCAGCAGTACCAGTCGCAGTCGACCGTCGATCACTTTCTTGTCTATTGCCATATGTTCGAGAAAATCTGCCTCGGTCATCTCTGTGGGAGGGATGACCGGTAAGCCGGCGCGCTGGAACAGGCGGATACCGCGATCACGCTCCTGGGCGGTGATCCAGCCCAGGCGTTGCGACATCTCCAACGCCATCACCGTGCCAGCCGCTACGGCTTCCCCATGCAGCCACACACCATAGCCCATGTGCGTTTCGATCGCATGGCCGAAGGTGTGGCCCAGGTTCAGGGTAGCGCGCACGCCGGACTCCCGTTCGTCGGCATTGACCACCAGCGCCTTGGCGGCGCAGGAGCGGGAAATCGCTTCGGTCAAGGCCACCTGGTCGAGTGCGCGCAAGGCATCTACATGTTCTTCAAGCCAGCTCAGGAAGGGCTCGTCACAGATCAGCCCGTACTTGATGACTTCCGCCAGGCCCGCCGACAACTCACGCGGTGGCAGTGTGTTGAGGGTAGCGGTGTCGATCAGCACGGCCTGTGGCTGGTAGAACGCACCGACCATGTTCTTGCCCAGCGGGTGATTGATACCGGTTTTGCCGCCCACCGAAGAATCGACCTGGGACAACAGGGTGGTCGGCACCTGGATAAAGTCCACGCCACGCTGGTAGCAGGCTGCAGCAAAACCGGCCATGTCGCCGATCACACCGCCGCCCAGGGCAACCACGGTGGTTCGACGGTCATGGCGCGCAGTCAGCAGGCCATCAAAGATCAGTTGCAGGGTTTCCCAGTTCTTGTGGGCTTCGCCGTCGGGCAACACCACGGAAATCACCGAATACGCCGCAAGGCTGCGGCTCAAACGCTCAAGATACAGGGGCGCAACCGTTTCGTTGGAGATGATCGCCACCTGCCGACCGGCAATATGCGGCGCGAGCAGTTCGGGCTGGTCCAACAGACCTTCGCCAATGTGGATCGGGTAGCTGCGCTCGCCTAGATCGACCTTAAGTGTCTGCATGTTTCCCCGCGTTGAAGATGTATTGACGACCGGCAATGTCGCAATCCGACATCACCTGATGGCTCTACGCCACACCTCACAAGGTTATGGCGCGCCGCCGAGAATAGCGCATTTCGGGCCAGGCTTTAACGGGGTGGCAACCGCTGCAGGCGCTCCAGAATATCGAGCACCACCATCCGAGGGGGTCGCTCATCGGTTTCCACCACCAGATCGGCGATTTCCCGATACAGCGGATCGCGCAGCGCCAGCAGGTCCCGCAGGGTTTTTTCCGGGTTGGCGGTGCGCAGCAACGGGCGATTGCGATCGCGGGCGGTGCGGCCCACCTGCTGCTCGACCGAGGCATGCAAATACACTACCCGACCACCGGCATACAGCGCTCGACGGTTTTCGTCGCGCATGACGGCGCCACCGCCGGTCGCCAATACCACGCCATCGCAGCCACACAGCTCGGCAATCATCGCCTGCTCGCGGTCACGAAAGCCCAGCTCGCCTTCTTTATCGAAGATCCATGGGATATTGGCACCCGTGCGCAATTCAATTTCCTTGTCGGAATCTTTGAACGGCAGGCGCAGCTCTTTGGCCAGCAAACGGCCGATGGTGCTCTTTCCAGCCCCCATCGGCCCTACAAGAATCAAATTTCGCACAGAATCAACGACTCACAGCAATCGCCTGGTTATTCATGATACGCGGAGTCAGGAATACCAGCAGCTCGGATTTTTTCTCCGCCAGCACATCGCGCCGGAAAAGGCGGCCAAGATACGGCACATCGCCCAAAAATGGCACTTTATCTACCACTTTGCTTTGGGTATTGGAGAAAACCCCACCGATGACGATGGTCTCGCCATCCCTGACCAGCACCTTGGCGTTGACCTCGTTTTTCTTGATCGGCGGTACATCATTGAGCCTGTTCAAGTAATCGGGCTCATCCTTGGTGACCTTGACCGCCATGATCACGTGGTCGTCGGGGGTGATTTGCGGCGTGACCTCCAGCGAAAGCGAAGCCTCCTTGAACGACACCGAGGTAGCGCCCTGGGAGGTGGACTCTTGATAGGGAATTTCGGTGCCCTTGAGGATTCGTGCCGTCTCCTTGTCGGACGTGACCACCTTGGGCTGCGAGACGATTTCGCCGTTGCCGGTTTTCTCCATGGCTGTCAGCTCAAGGTCCAGCAGTAGATTGTCGGTGATGTAGGCCACGCCCAGACCCGAGGTGCCGGTCAGCGAACCCAAGTCGACAAACGGGGAGCTGGGCGGGTTTTGCGGCGGTTCGGCGCCGTCTGCCACGGGCTTGGAAATACCTCCGACACTTCCCCTGCCATGACTGAGCCGCCCACCCCAGCGCACGCCCAGGCTTTTGTCGTAGTCGACATTGGCCTCGACAATTCGCGCCTCGATCATCACTTGGCGGACGGGAATATCCAGTTGCGCCACGATACGCCGCAGCTCTTCGAGCCGTTCGCCGGTCTGGTAGGCGATGATGTTGTTGGTGCGATCATCCACCGCCACCGAGCCGCGCTCATCCGTGGCGCCTTCAAAACCTGTGACCGACTGAAACAGCTTGGCCAGGTCCGCCGCCTTGGCATAGTTGACCTGCAGCAGCTCCCGACGCAGCGGTGCCAGTTCCGCCATCTGCTTGCGCGACTCCAGCGCCAGCAGTTCGCGAGCGGCCAACTCATCCGCAGGTGCCACCAGCAACACACCGGCTTTCACGCGCTTATCCAGACCTTTGGTTTGCAGCACCAGATCCAGCGCCTGATCCCAAGGCACATCCTTGAGCCGCAGGGTAATTGAGCCCTGCACTTCATCACTGGTCACCAGGTTGAGCCCGGCGACATCGGCGATTTGCTGCAAGACCGCCCGCAGGTCGATGTCCTGGAAATTCAGGTTCAGCCGGGTGCCTGTATAGCTGACCGACGCTGCACTGTCGGGCGGCGGCAGGTGGATCAGGTCCAGGCGATTGGGCACAGCAGCAGCCATCGGTGCCGTGAACGCTATCCATAGCGCCACACCGAAGGACGAGAAAGTCCTTTTCATTGTTTGATTCCGTTATGAGTTGACGTTCAACACAAGGGTTCGCGGGCGTTCGAGCCAGCCGCCCTGTTCATCGGGAAACCGTTCGACCAAGTGGATAGACCCCTCTTGAATGGCCGTGACCTGGCCATGATCCGGCCCCAGGTAATCACCAATCGTCAGCCGGTGCACCCTGGATCCGGCACGCAGCAGGGCAAAAGCCTGCGCCCCCAACGACAGCGTGCCGACCATTTTGAACTGATCGATGTTCATGCCTTCCAGCAGCCCCCGTGGCCGAGCGAGATCCGGCGCAAGGGCCGGTCGCCCCGGCACGCGAGTTACTTGCAAACCGGGCGGCTGAAACGGGTCGCGCACAAACGATGGGGTGTAGACCAATGGCTGGGCCGGGTCGAACGCTTCGCGGGCCTTGGCGCTTTGCGTGGTACGCCGATAGGTCTTTGCCAGCATGTTCAGACGCAGCAAGGCGCCGTCATGCCCCAGTGCAACATCCTGCACGGTGACGACGCGCGGTAACCCACCCAGGGCGCCGACGAATGCTGCCAAGTCGTGGTAGCCCCCGGTGACGCCGATTTGCATGGGTTGCTCGATATAGAGCTGACGAGGCTCTTCATCCAACACCGTGATGCCCTCGACCCATACTCCATTGGCAATCGCCAATCGGGCGATATCTTCAAGCAAGGCCGGCACCTCTGACTGGCCGGGCAATTGACGTAGAAGGCCTGTGACCTTGTCCTCCATTGCCCTGAACTGATCGGTGCGCGCCTCAAGGCTGGAGGCCAGTTCAGCTTTTTCCGCCAACTGCTGCTGTAGCGTTTGCTCCCGCGCCTCAAACCCATGCAATCGCTCACGTGACGAGCTCAGGTACGCAGCCTCTCCTATCAGCAGCACCAGGCCGGCCAGCCCACAGCCAAGCAGGACCTTGCCAGGCAAGGGCCATTTAGCAGCGTTGTAGAAGAGCGTGGGAAAATCGAGCCTGGGCAGGCTCATGGTTGCGCCTCGCTGGATTCCCCCTGGCGCACCATCAGTTGAAACTCACTTTCGCCGCGCGCTCCATCAGCCTGCACGCGCTGCAGACGAGTCGAACTGGAGCCCTGGGATGACTGCTTGAGCTGCTGCATCAACCGGGCAATGTCCTGGTTGCTTTCAGCCGTGCCGCGAATGCTGATGGTGTCACCGTTTGCGACCACCTCATGCAGATGGACACCTTCAGGCATTGCACGAGCCAATTGCTCGAACAGTCGGGCGCCGGAAGAGCGGGCGTCGTGCAGGTCCTGCACCACCTTCATGCGTTCGGCCAGTTGCTGGCTTCGTTCCTGCAGGTCGTCGATGGTCCTGATCCGCGAATCCTGGGTAGCCACCTCCTCACCCAAGCGGCTATTGCGGCTCACTTGCCGATCTATCGCCTGGTCAATCACCTGGTCAGCCAGCCACACAGCCGCCAGCGCCAGGCAGGCAAATGCCAGCAATAGCACCATGAAATACCTGCGCTTGCGCTCTGCCAGCGCCTGACGCCAAGGCAAAAGATTGATTCGTGTCATCCAGCGAAACTCCTCAGGGCCAACCCGCAAGCCACTCCCATCCCTTGGGCATCCACGGCCCATTGTGCACCATCGACTCGATGACCCGGCGTGAAGCTGGCAAAATCCTGACGGCAAGCGCGCTCCAATGCAAACCCTTCGACATCGACCACCCGCGGCACCAGCCCCGCCCGGGCTAAAACCGCCACTCGCGCCTGGACCTGCTCGCGCAGACAGGCCGCCAACATGACTTCAACCCACTGCGGCCCTTGGGCCGATGGGCCCTGGACCTGAAAGTCGATCGCCACCTCATCCAATGGATAAGGAATGAACTGGTCGGCTTCCATCTGGATCTTCCAGGCCATTTCTTCGTCGCGCAGGCCCGCATCCATCTCGATCAACCGCGTGATCACCGAAGGGCCCGCCACTGCCACAGCGGCGTGTCGAGCCGAAGTTCGCAGGCAGGATAACGCTTGTTGCAAAGCTCGCCCCACGCCCTCGACGTCCAGCAAGGCGCCATCGACGACCGCATGGGCGGGCAGCGCCTGGGTGGCATAGCCCTGGACACTGAAACCACCCGATGAACGGCTCAGCTCGATCAACTTGATACCGCTGTCATTGATGTCGACACCCAAGACGATGTCGGCTTTTCGCCTGAAAAATCCCTTTCCCATAAAACTCCCCAAAACTTTCCCTGTCATACCGGCTGTCATCTCGCTTGATTGCTGCCAGGCACCCTGCATTCGGTCGGCTTGTTCGAGGCACGCGAATGACGCCCCAAGCTGAAAAATGCTTTAATGCCCAGCGTTTTTTCCCGCTTTTTTATCTGCTGCCCGGGTCGATCCATCGTTTGCCATGCATCCCCGACGCGTAACTCATTCTTTTCTCTGGAAATCCAAAAGCCTTGATTCGTCTGCTGAAGTTTTTCGGGTACTCCATTGTCGCGATCGTCTGCGGGCTGCTGCTCGTACTCAGCGGGGCCTACCTCTACCTTAGTCCGGGTTTGCCCTCCGTAGAGGCCCTCAGAAGTATCCAGTTGCAGATTCCTTTGCGGGTCTACAGCAGCGACGAAAAACTGATCGCGGAGTTCGGCGAAATGCGCCGCACACCGATCCGTTTCGCCGACATTCCACCCAATTTCATCAGTGCATTGCTGTCGGCAGAAGACGACAATTTTGCCAACCACTACGGCGTCGACCCCAGCAGCCTGGTGCGTGCGGCCACGCAGTTGGTAAAGAGCGGACACATTCAATCCGGCGGCAGCACCATCACCATGCAGGTGGCGAAGAACTTCTTCCTCACCAGCGAGCGCAGTTTTTCGCGTAAAGCCACCGAGATCCTGCTGGCGCTACAGATTGAACGCCAACTGACCAAGGACGAAATCCTCGAGCTGTACGTCAACAAGATCTACCTGGGCAACCGCGCCTACGGCATTGAGGCCGCCTCCCAGGTCTACTATGGCAAATCGATTCGTGACGCCAGCCTGGCGCAGATGGCCATGATCGCCGGCCTGCCCAAGGCGCCGTCGCGCTTCAACCCGCTGGCCAACCCGGCGCGCAGTAAAGAACGTCGCGACTGGATCCTGGGGCGCATGTACAAGCTGGGCAAGATCGATCAGGCCGCTTATGAAAGCGCCGTGGCCGAGCCGCTGAACGCCAGCTATCACGTGCCGACGCCGGAAGTGAATGCACCGTACATCGCCGAAATGGCCCGCGCCGAAATGGTTGGCCGTTATGGCAGCGATGCCTACACCGAAGGCTTTCGCGTGACCACGACGGTTCCGAGCAACTTGCAGGAAATCGCCAACCACTCCGTACACGAAGGCTTGATCACCTATGATCAACGTCACGGCTACCGCGGCCCCGAGTCGCGCCTGCCGGGCAAGACCCTGAGTGCCTGGACCACCGAACTGGGCAAACAGCGCTCGATCAGCGGCCTGGAGCCGGCCATCGTCACCGAGGTGACCAAAGACGGCATTCAAGTGCTGACCCGCGCCGGTGAAGCCCACGTGGCGTGGGACAGCATGAAATGGGCGCGCCCGTTCCTGAACACCAACAGCATGGGGCCGATGCCCAAGCAGCCGTCCGACGTGGCCAAGGTGGGTGATTTGATCCGCGTGCAACGCCAGAAGGATGACAGCCTCAAGTTCAGCCAGGTGCCGGTCGCCCAAGGCGCCCTGGTATCCCTCGATCCGCAGAACGGCGCAATCCGCGCACTGGTCGGCGGTTTCGCCTTTGAGCAGAGCAACTACAACCGTGCGATACAGGCCAAGCGCCAGCCGGGTTCAAGTTTCAAGCCATTCGTCTACAGCGCCGCACTGGACAACGGCTACACCGCCGCCAGCCTGGTCAACGACGCACCGATCGTGTTTGTCGATGAATACCTGGACAAGGTCTGGCGGCCGAAGAACGACACCAACACCTTCCTCGGCCCGATCCGCATTCGCGAGGCGTTGTACAAGTCTCGCAACCTGGTATCGATCCGCCTGCTGCAGGCCATGGGCGTAGGCAAGACCATCGACTACATGACGCGCTTCGGCTTCGCCAAGTCGGACTTGCCGCCCAACCTGTCCCTGGCGCTGGGTACCGCAACCCTTACGCCGATGGAAATCGCCACCGGCTGGAGCACCTTTGCCAACGGCGGCTACAAGATCGCGCCGTACCTGATCGACAAGATCGAAAGCCGCAATGGCGACACCCTGTTCACCGCCAACCCACCACGGGTGCCCGGTGATGTGGTCAATGGTGTGGCGGCAACCGATGGTCTCGCAGCACCGGGTAACGGCGGCATTACCATCGAGCCCACGCCAGGCACAGCGCCGGCCGCAAACGCTCCCGCAACGACCGAGCCGCAAGCGCCAGCGGTTGCCGAGCGCATCGTGGATGGCCGCACCACCTATATCCTCAACAGCATCCTGCAGGACGTGATCAAGAAGGGCACCGGCCGCCGCGCACTGGCCCTGGGCCGTGCGGATATCGCGGGTAAAACCGGTACCACCAACGAGTCCAAGGATGCCTGGTTCTCCGGCTACAACGGCGACTACGTGACCACGGTATGGACTGGCTACGACCAGCCGGAAAGCCTGGGCCGCCGTGAGTTTGGCGGCACCGTCGCCCTGCCGATCTGGATGAGCTACATGGGCGCCGCGCTCAAGGACAAGCCGCTGCACACCCAGCCTGAACCGGAAGGCATCCTGAGCCTGCGCATCGACCCGGTGAGTGGACGTGCGGCGTCGCCGAGTACGCCGAATGCTTACTTCGAGCTGTTCAAGAGCGAAGACACGCCGCCGTCAGTTAACGAGTTGGGCAATGGCGTGGTGCCGGGCAGCCCGCTACCGGCGGATGAAGGCGCGCCGATCGATTTGTTCTGACCCGATCCAAGACGCAACATAGATCCAAATGTGGGAGGGGGCTTGCTCCCTCCCACATTTGACCTCTATAGGCTTCAAGAGAATTGCCATAAAAAAAGCCCCGACTCATTCGAGCCGGGGCTTTTTGTTGGTGCGCTATAACGGCTTAGCCGTTGAACACATCATCCACGCTTTGCAGCGGGTAGTTCTTTGGATACGGCAGGGTTGCTACACCGGTCTCGATCGCGGCCTTGGCCACGGCATCGGAGATCAGGGTGATCAGGCGCTTATCCATTGGTTTTGGAATGATGTACTCACGACCGAATTCCAGCTTGGCACCACCGTAGGCGTCGCACACATCCTGAGGCACCGGCAGCTTGGCCAGTTCACGCAGGGCGTTGGCAGCCGCTACTTTCATTTCTTCGTTGATGCGCTTGGCGCGAACGTCCAGGGCACCACGGAAGATGAACGGGAAGCCCAGTACGTTGTTGACCTGGTTCGGGTAGTCCGAACGGCCGGTAGCCATGATCACGTCGCTACGGGTGGCGTGAGCCAGCTCAGGCGAGATTTCCGGATCCGGGTTGGAGCAGGCGAACACGATCGGGTTCGGCGCCATGGATTTCAGGCCTTCGGCGCTCAGCAGGTTCGGGCCGGACAGGCCGACAAACACGTCGGCACCGTCGAGGGCATCAGCCAGGGTGCGCTTGGAGGACGGGTGGGCGAACATCGCCTTGTACTGGTTCAGGTCGGTACGCTCGGACTGGATCACGCCCTTGCTGTCGACCATGTAGATGTTTTCCAGCTTGGCGCCCATGCTGATGATCAGCTTCATGCAGGAAATGGCCGCAGCACCGGCGCCCAGGCAGACGATCTTCGCCTCACCCAGGGTTTTGCCGGCGATTTCCAGGGCGTTGATCATGCCGGCCGCGGTAACGATCGCGGTGCCGTGCTGGTCATCGTGGAATACCGGGATGTCGCACTGTTCGATCAGGGCCTTTTCGATCTCGAAGCACTCAGGTGCCTTGATGTCTTCCAGGTTGATGCCACCGAAGGTGATGGAAATGCGCTTGACCGTGTCGATGAAAGCCTGCGGGCTCTCGGAATCGACTTCGATGTCGAAAACGTCGATGCCGGCGAAGCGCTTGAACAGCACGCCTTTACCTTCCATGACTGGCTTGGAAGCCAATGGGCCGAGGTTACCCAGGCCAAGGATCGCGGTGCCATCGGAAATCACTGCAACCAGGTTGCCCTTGCCGGTGTACTTGTACGCCAGTTCTGGGTCACGGGCGATTTCACGTACGGGCTCGGCAACACCAGGGCTGTAGGCCAGCGACAGGTCGCGAGCAGTGGCAGTGGCTTTGGTGAGCTCTACACTCAGCTTTCCTGGACGAGGATGGGCATGGTATTCGAGAGCGGCAGTTTTCAAATCAGACATATCGGCATTCCGCTTTTACTGTTGGTCGACGGACCGCCGAGGATACGCGTGTCGCAAAGTCCCTACAAGACTGGGCAGTCACAGGTGTCAAGGGCCCTGGGCTACGACTTTTGGCCAAGAGCCACGGGATACAAGGGCTCAACTGTTCACAATCCAAATAAAAAATGTCTACAATTTTTTATTCAAAGCGTCGATTTCAGCATGCCGGGATCGGTTATTGGCAGGAGCCAGCGTGATTGACCTCTTTTCAAACCCCCACGGCGGGAGCGATCCTGCACCCAGCCGCGCGCTTCAATAGTGCGACCTTGCAGACCGTTGAGCATGGCCGGATCGAACTGACTGATCAGTTCGGGGGCAATACGTAATACCAGTGAACCCTGGATTTCAATCCAGATGCCACCGCGATTGCGCTCGATCTTGCTGACCCGGCCAGTTACCAGCGCAAACCCGGAGCGCTTGAGTTGTGCCACCGTTTGCACCGGCGATTGGCGCCACAGCCCCAGGCGCGCCTGGCGGGCGCTGTTTTCCGCCGCCTGCTGGCAGGTGGCGAGGTCTACATTCGGCGCCACCCCCACCTGGAAGCCCAAGCCCTCGGCGAGCAATTGCGCTTCCAGGTTCTCGCCATTGGCGCCGTAGAGGTGGGCCAGGGTGCGGCCGTAATGATCCTTGCCCTCGCGGCCAGGCACCAAACCGACACGCCCATCACTGGCCTGCACCAACGCTTGTAGACGCTGGCGGGCGGCGACGGCAAACGGCTCGTCAGTACGACCCTTCTTGCCGGTTTCCGGCGCATTGAGGCCGATCATCCGCACGCTGCGGCCATCCTTGAGGCGTACGGTGTCGCCGTCCACCACGCGCTGCACTTCTACCCGCGCCACGGAAGCGGGTGCCGGGCAGAATACCGCGGCCTGGGCGGTTGCCAGCCAAATCCCGGGCACAAAAAAGGCGCCCGCAAGGGACGCCTTTTTCAACAGCTGGCAAAAGCCCATAAGGCTTTTGAGCCTTACTCTGCTGGAGTAGCAGCAGGCTTCTTGCCGAAAGCACCAAAGCGATCTGCGAAGCGCTGTACACGGCCGCCGGTGTCCAGAGTTTTCTGCTTACCGGTGTAGAACGGGTGGCACTCGTTGCATACGTCAGTACCCAGTGGCTTGCACAGGTTCGAACGAGTTTCGAACTTGTTGCCGCAGCTGCAGGTAACTTCGATGGTTTCGTACGCTGGATGGATATCGGCTTTCATGGCACTTCCTCGGGCTAGCGTGCCGCCACTCGACACTATTGTCGAATACCGCACGTAATTAGGCCGCGGATTCTACCAGACCTTTTTAAACGCGCAAGCGGCGCTACTGACCAAAAACCTCCTTTCATCAGAAAACCATGGCATACCCAAGCCCTCCCCGCTCTGCTAGGCTCGCGCCCCTGCACCACTGCCTGCCTTTATATGAGATGCCCCGCGTGCCCGACGCCATTTTGCGCCTAGCCCTGCCCTCCCCCCTGCGCCGCCTGTTCGATTACCGGGCCCCGGCTGGAGTGCTGCGGACGCAGTTGCAGCCGGGGATGCGCGTGCGTGTGCCGTTTGGGCGCAGGGAAATGATCGGCATTCTGGTGGAGGTCACGGACCACAGCGAGGTCCCGGCGGAAAAGCTCAAGCCGGCCCTGGCCATCCTCGACGCCACACCGCCACTGCCGCCGGCACTGTTCAAGCTGTGCCTGTGGACTGCGCAGTATTACCAGCACAGCTTGGGCGATACCTTGAGCTGGGCGCTGCCGGTGCTGCTGCGCCAGGGCGAACTGGCCGAAGCGCGCCAGGAGCGTTTCTGGTCGATGGTGCCCGGCGCGCGCCTCGACGACCCGCGCATCGCCCGCGCCCCGCGCCAGCGCGAAGCCCTGGCCACATTGGCCCAGCACCCCCATGGCGTGGCCCACCAGTTGTTGAGCAAGCTGATGCTGAGCAAGGACAGCCTCGACCTGCTGCTGGCCAAGGGACTGGTGCAGGTGGAAATCCGCAAGCACGCCCCAGACCCACGCCACGAACATTGGCTGGCCCAGCCGGAGCTGCCGCTGAACCCCGAGCAACGCGCTGCCTATGAGGCGATTCGCGCCGGTTTCGACAGCTTCCACGCCTTCCTTCTGGCTGGCGTCACCGGCAGCGGCAAGACCGAAGTGTATTTGCAACTGATCCGCGAAACCCTGCAGGCCGGCAAGCAGGCACTGGTGCTGATCCCGGAGATCAACCTGGGCCCACAGACCCTGGCGCGTTTCGAGCAGCGCTTCAACGCGCGCATCGCCCTGGTGCACTCAGCGGTCAATGACCGTGAGCGCCTGGAGTCGTGGCTGGCAGCGCGGGACGGCGAGGCAGACATCATTATCGGCACCCGTTCGGCGCTGTTCACCCCAATGAAAAACCCCGGGCTGATCATCATCGACGAGGAGCACGACGGCTCCTATAAACAGCAGGAAGGCCTGCGTTACCACGCCCGCGACCTGGCGCTGGTACGCGCACGTCAGGAAGACATCCCGATTGTGCTGGGTTCGGCCACGCCGTCCCTGGAAAGCCTGCATAACGCCTACACCGGCCGCTATGGCCTGCTACGCATGAACGAGCGCGCCGGCGGCGCCAAACAACCGCGCTTCCTGCGCCTGGACGTGAAAAGCCGCCCGCTGGACAGCGGTATTTCCGGTCCGATGCAACAGGCCATCGGCCAGACCCTCGCCGCGGGCCAGCAAGTATTGGTGTTTCTCAACCGTCGCGGCTTTGCCCCGACACTGCTGTGCCATGACTGCGGCTGGATGTCCGAGTGCGAGCGCTGCGATGCGCGCATGACCGTGCACCAGCGCCACGGCGAATTGCGTTGCCATCACTGCGGTCATGTAGAGCGGGTGCCACGCCATTGCCCGCAGTGCGGCAAGGTCGACCTGCGCCCGGTAGGGGCCGGCACCGAGCGCGCCGAAGAGCGCCTGGGCATTCTGTTCCCGGATTACCCGGTGCTACGGGTCGACCGCGACAGCACGTCGCGCAAAGATGCAATGAACCAGTTGTTTGCCACCATTCAGAAAGGCCAACCGTGCATTCTGATCGGCACGCAGATGCTCGCCAAAGGGCACCACTTCCCACGGGTGACCCTGGTGTCGATCCTGGATGCCGACGGCGGGTTGTTCTCCGGGGATTTCCGCGCCAGCGAACGCATGGCGCAGTTGATCGTGCAGGTGGCAGGGCGCGCCGGACGCGCCGAAGAGCCGGGCAAGGTGATTATCCAGACGCACCTGGCCGACCACCCGCTGCTGATTCAACTGACGGAACAAGGCTATTTTGCCTTCGCCGAGCAGGCCTTGAGTGAACGCCGCGCTGCCGGCTTGCCACCCTTTGCGCACTTGGCGTTGCTGCGTGCCGAAGCCCACAAACCCGGCCAGGCCGAAGGTTTCCTCGATCAAGCCTGCAGCGTGGCCGAACGTTTGCTCGGCGAGCTGGGCCTGAGCGGTATCGAGTTGCTCGGCCCCGTGCCTGCGCCCATGGAGCGGCGTGCCGGACGTTACCGGGCTCAGCTACTCTTGCAGGCAACCTCTCGCGCACCGCTGCATCGCCTGCTAAGTAGCTGGATGCTTGAGCTGGAGCAAATGCCTAGCGGCCGGCAAGTGCGATGGTCTCTGGATGTAGATCCGGTAGACCTGTATTGAATTTCCCTGTGGCGAGGGAGCTTGCTCCCTCGCCACAGGTTAATCGTCTATAGAGACCCGACGAAGGTTGGCAAGCCCGCCCTCGCCACGGATAATGCCCAGTTTTTCCACCTGCGCATCGCGCGCCGCCGCTTGCGGTCGAAAGAGAACACCATGAAAGACACCATTCGCCAGCTGATCCAACAAGCCCTCACCCAACTCGTCAACGAAGGTGTGTTGCCTGAAGGCCTGTCGCCGGCGATCCAGGTGGAGAACACCCGCGACAAGACCCACGGCGACTTCGCCAGCAACATCGCGATGATGCTGTCCAAGCCGGCCGGTATGAAACCCCGCGACCTGGCGGAAAAAATCATTGCCGCGCTGCCGGCTGACGCCAGTGTGACCAAAGCCGAAATCGCCGGCCCGGGCTTTATCAACTTCTTCCAGAACACCCAGGCCTTGGCTTCGCGCCTGGACGCAGCCCTGGCCGATGCCAAAATCGGCGCACACAAGGCTGGCGACACCCAACGCGTGGTCATCGACCTGTCGGCGCCGAACCTGGCCAAAGAGATGCATGTCGGTCACCTGCGCTCCACCATCATCGGCGACGGTGTGGCGCGGGTGCTGGAGTTCCTCGGCGACACCGTGATCCGCCAGAACCACGTCGGCGACTGGGGTACCCAGTTCGGTATGTTGATGGCCTACCTGCAGGAAAACCCGATCACCAGCAACGAGCTGGCCGACCTGGAGAACTTCTACCGCGCCGCCAAGAAGCGCTTCGACGAATCCGAAGAGTTTGCCGACCGCGCCCGTGGCCTGGTGGTCAAACTGCAAGCTGGCGACCAGGAATGCCTGGCGCTGTGGAACCGCTTCCGGGAAATTTCCCTGTCCCACTGCCAGGAAATCTACGAACTGCTCAACGTGAAACTGACCATGGCCGACGTGATGGGCGAAAGCGCCTACAACGACGACCTGATCAACGTGGTCAACGACCTCAAGGCCAAGGGCC
The DNA here is from genome assembly GCF_023127835.1 of Pseudomonas sp. B329. Lineage (NCBI taxonomy): Bacteria > Pseudomonadati > Pseudomonadota > Gammaproteobacteria > Pseudomonadales > Pseudomonadaceae > Pseudomonas > Pseudomonas sp. B329. The sequence goes on from NZ_SPKP01000069.1 coordinate 120,525, forward strand.
TGCTGGTCGAGAGCAACGGCGCGCAGTGCGTGTTCCTCGAAGAATTCAAGACCGCCGACGGCGAGCCGCTGCCGGTGATCATCGTCAAGGCCGATGGCGGCTATCTCTACGCCACCACCGACCTGGCTGCCGTGCGCTATCGCAGCGGCGTGCTCAAGGCCGACCGGGCGCTGTACTTCGTCGACCAACGCCAGGCCCTGCACTTCCAGCAAGTGTTTGAAGTGGCCCGTCGTGCCGGCTTCGTCACCCACCCGATGCACATGGAACACATGGGTTTCGGCACCATGAACGGCGCCGATGGCCGCCCGTTCAAGACCCGCGACGGCGGTACCGTAAAGCTGATCGACCTGCTGACCGAAGCCCAGGAACGCGCCTACAGCCTGGTGAAGGAAAAGAACCCGGAGCTGGCCGAGGCCGACCTGCGCAATATCGCCCGCGTGGTGGGCATTGGCGCAGTGAAATACGCCGACCTGTCCAAGCACCGCACCAGCGACTACAGCTTCAACTTCGACCTGATGCTCAACTTCGAAGGCAACACCGCGCCGTACCTGCTGTACGCCTACACCCGCGTGGCCGGCGTATTCCGCAAGCTGGGCAAGGACTTCAGCGAAGTCGAAGGCCAGATCGCGCTGGACGCCGCCCACGAACAGGAACTGGCGGCCAAGCTCGCGCAATTTGGCGAAGTGCTCAACAGCGTTGGCGAAAAAGGCACGCCGCACATCCTGTGCACCTATTTGTACGAAGTGGCCGGCCTGTTCTCCAGTTTCTACGAGAACTGCCCGATCCTGACCGCCGACGACGAAGCCCAGAAACAAAGTCGCCTGCGCCTTGCCGCATTGGCTGGACGCACCCTCAAGCAAGGCCTGGAACTCTTGGGCCTGGAAACTCTGGAGCGTATGTAAGTTGGCTGCCAAGAAAAAACCTGCACCCAAACGCGGCGCCAGCCGTTATCAGGCCCCGGCGAAGCAGCCGATCCCGGGCTGGCTGTGGATGGCCATCGGCCTGACGGTCGGTGCCTTCGTTGTGTTTCTGATGAAGCTGGAGCCTGGCCAGGGCGATGACGTCAAGCGCGTCAAACAGGAGCAGCAGAAGGCCACGAAAATTGCCGAGGCCAACAAGACTGCGCCAAGCCCGACCGCACCGGTGAAGCCGAAATACGACTTCTACACGCTGCTGCCGGAATCGGAAGTGATCGTGCCGCCCGACGCCGTGCCGGAGAAAACCCTGCCGACCCCGCAAGTGCCGACCACGCCCGTAACCCCAGCGGAAGCGGCGAAAATCGATACGGCTCGCGCCCAGGCTGCACTGGCCGGCATCACTCCGCCGCCAGCACCGCCAGTGGCAGCGACCAAGGCCGCGCCTGTGACCAAGTTCTTCCTGCAAGCCGGCTCGTTCCCGAAACAGGCGGATGCCGATCGTGTGCGTGCACAGATCATTCTGTTGGGCCAATCGGTCTCGGTTGAGTCCGGCACGGTGAAGGACGCGACCTGGTATCGCGTATTGGTGGGGCCGTTCAGCAACCGTGAGCAACTGACCGTGGCGCAGAAACAATTGGCCGGGGCCGGGTTTAGCAATCTGTTGTTACAACAGCGCCAGAGCCGCTGATTTCGAAGACATAGCAGGGCTAATGTGGGAGGGGGCTTGCCCCCGATGGCGGTATATCAGTCAATATATTCAGCGACTGACACACCGCGATCGGGAGCAAGCCCCCTCCCACATTTGGTTTTGCGGTGTTCTTGAATAGGTGTCGGATCAATAAACACCACTCGTCCGCGCACCCGTCCTACGGTTGAAATCCCCCTCGCCACCCCCATATGAGTTCTCATCAGGGCATTTTCGCCCCGCTGCGTGGAGACTCTCCCCTTGACCACCATCGTTTCAGTACGTCGCCACGGCAAAGTCGTCATGGGCGGCGACGGCCAGGTTTCCCTGGGCAACACCGTGATGAAAGGCAACGCGAAAAAAGTGCGTCGCCTGTACCACGGCCAGGTACTTGCCGGTTTCGCAGGCGCTACCGCCGACGCCTTTACCCTCTTCGAACGCTTCGAAGGCCAGCTTGAGAAACATCAGGGCCACCTGGTGCGCGCCGCTGTCGAACTTGCCAAAGAATGGCGCACCGACCGCTCCCTCAGCCGCCTGGAGGCCATGCTCGCTGTCGCGAACAAAGATGCTTCGCTGATCATCACCGGTAACGGCGACGTGGTTGAACCCGAACATGGCCTGATCGCCATGGGTTCCGGCGGTGGCTATGCCCAAGCGGCAGCCAGCGCGCTGCTGAAGAAAACCGACCTGTCGGCCCGTGAGATCGTCGAGACCGCTCTGGGTATCGCCGGCGATATCTGCGTGTTCACCAACCACAACCAGACCATTGAGGAGCAGGACCTCGCCGAGTAAGCCGTAGGCTTATTCCCGCTTGAGGCCGCCAGACACTATGTCCATGACCCCCCGCGAAATCGTCCATGAACTCAATCGCCATATCATCGGCCAGGACGATGCCAAGCGCGCCGTTGCCATTGCGCTGCGTAACCGCTGGCGCCGGATGCAACTGCCGGAAGAGCTGCGCGTTGAAGTAACGCCCAAGAACATCCTGATGATCGGCCCCACCGGCGTCGGTAAAACCGAGATCGCCCGGCGCCTGGCCAAACTGGCCAATGCACCGTTCATCAAGGTCGAAGCGACCAAATTCACCGAAGTCGGCTATGTGGGCCGTGATGTCGAGTCGATCATCCGTGACCTGGCCGATGCCGCCCTGAAGATGCTGCGCGAACAGGAAGTGACCAAGGTCAGCCACCGTGCTGAAGACGCAGCGGAAGAGCGCATCCTCGACGCCCTGCTGCCACCGGCCCGCATGGGTTTCAACGAAGACGCCGCACCGTCGTCGGATTCCAATACTCGCCAGCTGTTCCGCAAGCGCCTGCGTGAAGGCCAGCTGGATGACAAGGAAATCGAGATCGAAGTGGCTGAAGTGTCCGGCGTGGATATTTCTGCCCCGCCTGGCATGGAAGAAATGACCAGCCAGTTGCAGAACCTGTTCGCCAACATGGGCAAGGGCAAGAAGAAAAGCCGCAAGCTCAAGGTGAAAGAAGCGCTGAAGCTGGTGCGCGACGAAGAAGCCGGGCGCCTGGTCAATGAGGAAGAACTCAAGGCCAAGGCCCTGGAAGCGGTCGAGCAGCACGGCATCGTGTTTATCGATGAGATCGACAAAGTGGCCAAGCGTGGCAACTCCGGTGGCGTCGATGTATCCCGCGAAGGTGTGCAGCGTGACCTGTTGCCGCTGATCGAAGGCTGCACAGTCAACACCAAGCTGGGCATGGTCAAGACTGACCACATTCTGTTTATCGCTTCCGGTGCGTTCCACCTGAGCAAGCCAAGCGACCTGGTGCCCGAGCTGCAAGGCCGCCTGCCGATTCGCGTGGAACTCAAGGCGCTGACCCCTGGCGACTTCGAGCGCATCCTCAGCGAACCCCACGCCTCGCTCACCGAGCAGTACCGTGAGTTGCTGAAAACCGAGGGCCTGGGTATCGAGTTCCAGGCGGACGGTATCAAGCGTTTGGCGGAAATCGCCTGGCAGGTCAACGAGAAGACCGAGAACATCGGTGCCCGACGCCTGCATACCTTGCTTGAGCGCTTGCTTGAGGAAGTGTCGTTCAGTGCCGGCGACATGGCGGGTGCGCAGAATGGTGAAGCGATCAAGATCGATGCTGACTACGTCAACAGCCACTTGGGCGAATTGGCGCAGAACGAAGACTTGTCTCGTTATATCCTGTAAGCCTCACACAGAACTGCTTTGCTTCAAATGTGGGAGGGGGCTTGCTCCCGATGGCGGTGTATCAGTATCAGATGAGCTGACTGACACACCACCATCGGGAGCAAGCCCCCTCCCACATTTTCAAGCCGGTTTATTCAGGAGCATCCCATATGGTCAAGTTTCCTACTGCAGTAAACCTGCACAAAACCTCCAATACCCTTGGCCTGACTTACGGGCCGGATGAAACCTACCAACTGCCCGCCGAATTCCTGCGGGTTCACTCGCCTTCGGCCGAGGTTCAGGGCCACGGCAAGCCCATCCTGCAATTCGGCAAGCTCAATGTCAGGTTGACCCAGGTCGAACCGGCCGGCCAGTACGCACTGAAATTGACCTTCGATGACGGCCATGACAGCGGACTGTTCACTTGGGACTACCTCTATCAGTTGGCCGTACGTCAGGACGCGCTATGGGCCGACTACCTGGCCGAGCTCAAAGCGGCCGGAAAAACCCGCGACCCGAGTGAGTCGGTCGTGCGGCTGATGCTCTAGCACAGGCATCTTGGTCTTTAGAGCGCATTTTCTAATTTCATCTGCTTGAATGCCCTGTCGCGTGGCCAATGATCGGCCCGCTTGCGAAAAAAAATAAACTCGGGTAACCAATGGAGCTGGCAAGTTCCCTGCATTTGACGATGCGGTATCAACGGTCACCCGGGTCGCAGTACCAGGCTGGTGTCGTGTATCGAAATTGGGTGCGCAGCAATCGCCGGTACTCGTCTTTCGGACAATGGAGCGTCGTAGATGAGTAACAAGAATAACGATGACTTGAAACGCCAGGCCTCGGAAAACACCCTGGGGCTGAACCCGATCATCGCGTTACGCAAAAAGGATTTATTGGCCTCGGCCAAGATGGTGCTGACCCAAGCCATCAAGCAGCCGTTGCACAGCGTCAAGCACGTCGCCCACTTTGGCGTCGAGTTGAAGAATGTGATGTTCGGCAAATCCCAACTGGTACCTGAAGGCGATGACCGTCGCTTCAACGACCCGGCCTGGAGCCAGAACCCGCTGTACAAACGTTATTTGCAGACTTACCTGGCGTGGCGCAAGGAACTCCACGACTGGATCGACGACAGCAACCTGCCGGCACAAGACATCAGCCGTGGCCACTTCGTGATCAACCTGATGACCGAAGCCATGGCCCCCACCAACAGTGCGGCCAACCCGGCGGCGGTCAAGCGCTTCTTTGAAACCGGCGGCAAAAGCCTGCTCGACGGTTTGTCCCACCTGGCCAAGGACATGGTGCACAACGGCGGTATGCCGAGCCAGGTCAACATGGGCGCCTTTGAGGTCGGCAAGACCCTGGGCACCAGCGAAGGTGCGGTGGTGTTTCGCAACGATGTGCTGGAGCTGATCCAGTACAAGCCCATCACCGAGCAGGTACACGAGCGCCCACTGCTGGTGGTGCCGCCGCAGATCAACAAATTCTACGTATTCGACCTGTGCCCGGAAAAGAGCCTGGCGCGTTTCTGCCTGCGCAATGGGCAACAGACCTTTATCGTCAGTTGGCGCAACCCCACCAAGGCCCAGCGCGAGTGGGGGCTCTCTACTTATATCGAGGCGCTCAAGGAAGCAGTCGATGTGGTCACGGCAATTACCGGCAGCAAGGACGTGAATATGCTCGGCGCCTGCTCCGGTGGCATCACCTGCACCGCACTGCTGGGCCACTACGCGGCGCTGGGCGAGAAGAAGGTCAACGCCCTGACCCTGTTGGTGAGCGTGCTGGACACCACCCTGGACACCCAGGTGGCACTGTTTGTCGACGAGCAGACCCTGGAAGCAGCCAAGCGCCATTCCTATCAGGCCGGCGTGCTGGAAGGCCGCGACATGGCCAAGGTGTTTGCATGGATGCGCCCCAACGACCTGATCTGGAACTACTGGGTCAATAACTACCTGCTGGGCAACGAACCGCCGGTGTTCGACATCCTGTTCTGGAACAACGACACCACCCGCTTGCCGGCCGCTTTCCATGGCGACCTGATCGAACTGTTCAAGAACAACCCACTGGTACGCGCCAACGCCCTGGAAGTGTGCGGCACGCCCATCGACCTCAAGCAGGTCACTGCCGACATCTACTCCCTGGCCGGCACCAACGACCACATCACGCCGTGGCAGTCGTGCTACAAGTCGGCGCAGTTGTTTGGCGGCAAGGTCGAGTTCGTGCTGTCCAGCAGTGGGCACATCCAGAGCATCCTCAACCCGCCAGGCAACCCCAAGGCGCGCTACCAGACCAGCGAGGGCTTGTCGGGCAGTGCGTTGCAGTGGCAGGAGAACGCCACCAAGCACACCGATTCGTGGTGGCTGCACTGGCAGGCGTGGCAGGCGGAGCGGGCGGGGAAGTTGAAAAAAGCCCCGACAATATTAGGCAATAAAACCTATGCCGCCGCCGAAGCGGCGCCGGGTACCTATGTACATGAGCGGTAGATTGGAATGAGATCCAAATGTGGGAGGGGCGGTGCGACGATTCGACTTGCTCCCGATAGGGATGGATCAGTGTCAGGTGTGCTCAATGACACACCGCCATCGGGAGCAAGTCGAATCGTCGCACCGCCCCTCCCACATTTTGACTGTATTCCTCCTGTAACACTTCACAGGGCTTGAGCATGGCGCAACCGTTCATCTTCCGTACCATCGACCTGGATGGCCAGACCATCCGCACGGCGGTACGCCCGGGCAAGCCGCACTTGACCCCGCTGCTGATCTTCAACGGCATCGGCGCCAACCTTGAGCTGGTGTTCCCGTTCGTCCAGGCCCTGGACCCGGACCTGGAAGTGATTGCGTTCGATGTGCCCGGCGTTGGCGGTTCCTCGACGCCGAAGCGGCCCTATCGCTTCCCCGGCCTGGCCAGGCTCACCGCGCGTATGCTCGATTACCTCGACTACGGCCAGGTGAACGCCGTGGGTGTGTCCTGGGGCGGGGCACTGGCGCAGCAGTTCGCCTATGACTACCCGGAACGCTGCAAGAAGCTGATCCTGGCGGCCACAGCTGCCGGGGCCTTTATGGTGCCGGGCAAACCCAAAGTGCTGTGGCTGATGGCCAGCCCCCGGCGTTATATCCAACCCTCCCATGTGGTGCGCATCGCGCCGATGATTTATGGCGGCTCGTTCCGCCGCGATTCGAACCTGGCCGCCGAACATGCGAGCAAAGTGCGCTCGGCTGGCAAGCTGGGTTACTACTGGCAATTGTTCGCCGGGCTGGGCTGGACCAGCATTCATTGGCTGCACAAAATCCGCCAGCCCACCCTGGTATTGGCCGGGGACGATGACCCGCTGATCCCGCTGGTCAACATGCGCATGCTCGCCTGGCGCATCCCCAATGCGCAGTTGCACATCATCGATGACGGGCACCTGTTCCTGATCACCCGGGCTGAAGCCGTGGCGCCGATCATCATGAAGTTTCTCGAAGAGGAGCGCTTGCGCGCAGTGATACATCCGCGACCGGCGGTGTGAAGGACCACACCACCGCGCAAGTTGCCAGGAACCGACTATGGTTCTGGATTGGCGTGCCTGCTTGATGTCTTGACGAAGGAGTGTTGGCTCATGCGAGAAAGACCCGTGACGAACCCGGCGCCCACCCCCGCTGCGTTCATCAACGCACAAAATGCGATCACCGGCCTGCGCGGCCGCGACCTGCTGTCAACCCTGCGCACCGTCGCCGCGCACGGGCTGCGCAACCCGGTGTACACCGCCCGCCACGCCCTGGCCCTGGGCGGCCAACTGGGCCGTGTGCTGCTGGGTGAGACCGTGCACGAGCCCAACCCCAGGGACAATCGCTTCAGCGACCCCACCTGGAAGCTCAACCCGCTGTACCGGCGCAGCTTGCAAGCCTATCTGAGCTGGCAGAAACAGACGCGGCAGTGGATCGATGACAGCACCCTCAGTGACGATGATCGCGCGCGTGCGCAGTTCGCCTTCGCCCTGCTCAACGACGCCGTCTCCCCTTCCAACACCCTGCTCAACCCGCTGGCGATCAAGGAGTTGCTCAACTCCGGCGGCAACAGCGTGGTGCGCGGCGTGAGTAACCTGTTCGAAGACCTGCTGCACAACAACGGTTTGCCCCGCCAGGTCAGCAAACACGCCTTCGAAGTCGGCAAGACGGTGGCGACCACGCCCGGTTCGGTAGTGTTTCGCAACGAACTGCTGGAGCTGATCCAGTACAAGCCCATGAGCGAAAAACAGTACGCCAAGCCGCTGCTGGTGGTGCCGCCGCAAATCAACAAGTACTACATCTTCGACCTCAGCCCGGCCAACAGCTTTGTGCAATATGCCCTTAAAAATGGCCTGCAAACCTTCATGATCAGTTGGCGCAACCCGGACGTGCGGCATCGCGAATGGGGCCTGTCCACCTACGTGGCGGCGTTGGAGGAGGCACTGAATGTCTGCCGGGCCATCACCGGCGCCCGCGAGGTCAACCTGATGGGCGCCTGCGCCGGTGGCCTGACCATCGCCGCCCTGCAAGGCCACCTGCAAGCCAAGCGCCAGCTGCGGCGCATCTCCAGCGCCAGTTACCTGGTGAGCCTGCTCGACAGCCAGATCGACAGCCCCGCAACCTTGTTCGCTGACGAACAAACCCTGGAAGCCGCCAAGCGCCGCTCCTACCAGGAGGGCGTACTGGACGGCCGTGACATGGCCAAGGTGTTTGCCTGGATGCGCCCCAACGACCTGATCTGGAACTACTGGATCAACAATTACCTGCTGGGCAAGGAGCCGCCGGCCTTCGACATCCTGTACTGGAACAACGACAACACGCGCCTGCCCGCCGCCTTGCACGGCGACCTGCTGGACTTCTTCAAGCACAACCCCCTGAGCCATCCCGGTGGCCTGGAGGTGTGCGGCACGCCCATCGACTTGCGCAAGGTCACGGTGGACAGCTTCAGCGTGGCCGGGATCAACGACCACATCACACCGTGGGACGCGGTGTATCGCTCCACCCAACTGCTGGGCGGCGAGCGGCGCTTTGTGCTGTCCAACAGCGGGCATATCCAGAGCATCCTCAACCCGCCGGGCAACCCCAAGGCCAACTACGTCGAGAACCTCAAGCTGAGCAGTGACCCGCGTGCCTGGTACTACGACGCCCGGCATGTCGAAGGCAGCTGGTGGCCGCAGTGGCTGGAATGGGTACAACAACGCTCCGGGGTACAACGCGAAACGCTTACCGCCCTGGGCAACCAGAACTACCCACCGATGGAAGCAGCGCCAGGCACTTATGTGCGGGTGCGTTGAGCTCAACGATCACATTAAGAAGACTGGATGAAGACCCGCGACCGTATCCTTGAATGTGCCTTGCAGTTGTTCAACCACAAGGGCGAACCGAACGTATCGACCATGGAGGTGGCCAATGAAATGGGGATCAGCCCCGGCAACCTCTACTACCACTTCCACGGCAAAGAGCCGTTGGTGCTGGGGCTGTTCGAGCGCTTTCAATGCGAGTTGGCGCCATTGCTCGATCCTCCCGCCGATGCGCAACTGGAGGCCGAGGATTACTGGCTGTTCCTGCACCTGATTGTCGAACGCATGGCCCACTATCGCTTCCTGTTCCAGGACCTGTCGAACCTGGCCGGGCGCCTGCCGAAGCTGGCCAAGGGCATTCGCAACCTGCTCACGGCGCTCAAGCGCACCCTGGCCTCATTGTTAGCGCGGTTGAAAGCCGCGGGGCAACTGGTCAGTGACACCCAGGCGCTGGGACAGCTGGTGGAACAGATCACCCTAACCCTGCTGTTTTCCCTGGATTACCAACGGATTCTGGACCGTGAGGGTGAGGTGCGAGTGGTGGTGTACCAGATCATGATGCTGGTGGCCCCCCATCTGTTACCGACGGCGCGGAAGGCGACTGAGAAGTTCGCCTTGAAATATCTGGATGACACTGATTAAACATGTGGGAGCGGGCTTGCCCGCGATAGCGTTGGATCAGCCAATGCCTGTATGACTGACACTCCGCCATCGCGGGCAAGCCCGCTCCCACATTGGAAATGCAGCGTTTTTTAGGCTTGCATAAAAAAACGCCCGGTCTTCGCAGACCGGGCGTTTTTTTGTGTCCCGGAAAAATCAGGACTGACTGGATGGCGTCGGGGTGACCGGCGTTGCAGTCGGGGTAGCAGCCGTATGCGTCGGTGCGGACACCGAGTTGGCGGTAGAAGCGGCCGGTGCTGGCGCCGCTGCCGGCTTGGCCGCTGCGGCAGGCTTTGCTGCTGCCGGTTTTTTCGCTACCGCAGGCTTTTTGGCCGCTGCAGGTTTGGCCGCAGGCTTGGCTGCTGGTTTCGCAGCAGCGGGCTTGGCAGCAGGTTTGGCAGCAGCGGTTTTAGCCGCAGGTTTGGCAGCCGGTTTAGCCGCAGGTTTCGCGGCGGCTTTAGCGGCCACTGGCTTAGCGGCAGGCTTGGTGGCCGGTTTGGCGGCAGCGGTTTTAGCCGCGGGCTTGGCCGCAGGTTTCGTAGCGGCTTTGGCTGGTGCTTTGGCAGCGGGTTTTGCAGCCGGCTTGGCGGCGGCTTTAACCAGAGGCTTGGCGGCAGTTTTCGCGGCGGGTTTTGCAGCGGCTGTTTTAGCCGCAGGTCTGGCAGCCGGTTTTGCTGCAGGCTTGGCCGCGGCGGTCTTGGCAGGAGCCGCTTTGGCGCCGGTCAGTTTTTCAATTTGCTTGGTCAAGGTATCGACCTTGCTGTGCAGCGTCTTCAATTCAGCCTTGCTGGGTACGCCCAGTCGCGAAATTGCACTATTGAGGCGCTTGTCGAAGGTTTCTTCCAACTTGCCCCAAGTGTCAGAAATGCTCGACTTGGCCGAACCGGCAGTTGCCTTGGCCGCGTCCACTTTTTTACCGACTGTGCTCTTGGTCAACTTCTCGGCCTTCTCGCCGTCCTTGACCAGAGTCTCGAAGTATTTACCGCCGTCACTGCTAACCTTCGAGTACACGCCTAAACCAGCAAGCCAGATTTTGCGGGAATATTTTTCAACTTCCCCGACCCACGAGCTGCCTTCTTTCTGAGTAGTCTTTTTAACAGCCATCCCGATGTCTCCTTAGTGTTTACGCGCGACACGTTCGAGCAATGCCGTCAGCTCTTCGAGCTTAGCAGAGAGTGTCTCCACGTCATGTTTAGACGCAATGCCGATTCGATTCAAGGCACTTGCAACACGCGTGTCAAAAGCTTTTTCAACTTTATCCAGCTGAACTTCAACCAAGCCCCTGACGCCGGAGACGTTACTCTTTACTTGATCAATCTGACTGTTGGCGGCATCAAGTTGTTCAACTACAACTTTTTTACCTTTACTTTCAACGCGTTGGCCGCTCTTGACCAGCTCTTTGAAGTATTCGCCGCCCTCGCTGCCGACCTTTGCATAGGCACCAAGGCCCGCCAGCCAGATCTTGCGGGCATAGCTTTTAACCTCACTCAGGGGGGTGGTTTGAACGTCGATTTTTTTCTTCAAAATAACTTTGGCCATGGTGCACCTCACGCAAAAAGGGTGGAGGACGGCCCGCAGGAGTTGAGGGCTTGGGCACAAAGTAGGGGTTAAAATTAGAATCGGCACCCTAAGTCAGGCCAACGCCTTATCCAAGGCTTTTTCGATTTCGGACTTGATCGTGCCACTCATGGCCGACATCAACAGGCCGAGTTCTACCTCGATGCGCAGCGTGTCATCGGCCACCGCGACGGTGCCCTTAACCCCGGAACGTTTCAGCTTCAGGGTATCGCCGGCCCATGAAGACTCCACACCATATTTATCCTCGAGTTTGCGCGCCAATTGCTCAGCCTTGGCCCGCGCCTGTTCTTTCCCCAGGGTATGTTCACGCTCAACGGTAATACGGGCCATTGCAATGACTCCTCTTTATAACGACTCGGAACACCCGCCATGCGGCAAATGGCCTCGGTGAGCATCTATCTTACCTGCAGCCTTGCCAAGACAAAGTAGGCCTTGGGGATTATCATGTCCCGCATTCTCTTTTGGTGACAGCGATATGACTGATCAGCGCAAAGGCAGCGATGCCGAACCCACCACTCACTTCGGTTTCAAGAACGTCCCGGAAAGCCAGAAAGCGGAAAAAGTCGCTGAGGTGTTTCACTCCGTGGCGGCCAAGTACGACCTGATGAATGACGTGCTTTCCGGCGGCATGCACCGTCTGTGGAAGCGCTTCACCATCGAGTTGTCGGGCGTACGCACCGGCAACCGGGTACTGGATATCGCCGGCGGCACGGGCGACCTGGCCGCCAAGTTCTCCAAACTGGTCGGCCCCACCGGTCAGGTGGTTTTGGCCGATATCAACGGTTCGATGCTCAAGGTCGGCCGCGATCGCCTGCTCGACAAAGGTGTGGCCGGCAATATCGAGTTCGTCCAGGCCGACGCTGAGAAGCTGCCGTTCCCCGACAACCATTTCGACTGCGTGACCATCGCCTTCGGCCTGCGCAACGTCACTCACAAGGAGGACGCGATCCGCTCGATGCTGCGTGTCCTCAAGCCGGGTGGCCGCCTGCTGGTGCTGGAGTTCTCCAAGCCGACCAACGCGCTGATGTCCAAGGTCTACGACACTTACTCGTTCGCCTTCATGCCGCTGATGGGCAAGTTGATCACCAATGACGCCGAGAGCTACCGCTACCTGGCCGAATCCATCCGCATGCACCCCGACCAGGAAACCCTGAAGTCAATGATGGTGGAGGCCGGTTTCGACCGCGTGACCTATCACAACATGACCTCCGGCATCGTTGCCTTGCACCGAGGTATCAAACCCTGATGCTGCTCGCAGGCCTTCTCGCAAGCGTCGAACATGGCCTCAACCGTGTTCTGCGCCTGGACAGCACCGCCCTGGCACGGCTCGCGCACTTGAACGGCAAAGTCATTGCCGTCGACTGCCGCAGCCCCGCTGTGCAGCTGTTTATCCTGCCCAGCGATGAAGGCTTGCTGCTCGCCACTCAATGGGCCGCCGACGCCGACTGCACCTTGCGTGCGCCGGCCTCCAGCCTGTTGCACCTGGCCCTGAGCCGCAACAAGACCGCCATCCTCCACAGCCCCGAGGTGGAGCTGGAAGGCGACAGTGCGGTGCTGATGGATCTGGCCGCCGTGCTGCAGGACCTGGAGCTGGATTGGGAATACGAACTCTCGCGCTGGATCGGCCCGGTCGCCACCCAGTTGCTCAGCGGGCACCTGCGCAGCCGCTCGCGCTGGTACCAGCAAGGGTTCGCCAGCCTGAACCAGAACCTCGCCGAATACCTGAGCGAAGAATCGCGCACCCTGGTCGGGCAACGGGAAGCGCAAGCGCGCTTTCGTGATCTCGACAAGGCCAAAATCGACCTGGAACGCCTCGAGGCCCGCTTCGAACGCCTGAGCCGCTCCCTTGATCCAAGCGATAACGCATGAAGCTGCTCGCCGTCCGCCGTTTGTTTCGTATCCAGCGCGTCGTAATCCGTTACCGCCTCGATGACCTGCTGTTTGCCCTGCCCCTGCCCTGGTTCCTGCTGGCGGTGCGTTATGTGCTGCCGTGGCGCTGGTTCCCGCGCAAACAGCTGGAGCTCAGCCGAGGCGCGTGCCTGCGCCTGGCGTTGCAGGATCTGGGGCCGATCTTTATCAAGTTCGGGCAGATCCTCTCCACCCGCCGCGACTTGCTGCCTGAAGACATCGCCGACGAACTGATGCTGTTGCAGGACCGTGTGCCGCCTTTCGATTCACAGCAGTCGATGGCGTTGATCGAAGAACAACTGGGCCAGAAGATCAGCGAGGTGTTCAGCCGCTTCGATGTCGAGCCCCTGGCCTCGGCCTCGGTCGCGCAGGTCCACGCCGCACAGCTCAAGACCGGCGAAGAGGTGGTGGTAAAAGTCATTCGCCCGGGCCTCAAGCCGATCATCGGCCAGGACCTGGCGTGGCTGTTTATCCTGGCTCGGGCGGCCGAACGTTTTTCTGCCGACGCGCGTCTGCTGCACCCGGTGGATGTGGTCGCCGACTACGAAAAAACCATCTACGACGAGCTCGACCTGCTGCGCGAAGCGGCCAACGCCAGCCAATTGCGACGCAACTTCGAAGGCTCGCAACTGCTGTACGTGCCACAAGTGTATTGGGACTGGTGCCGGCCGAAAGTGCTGGTGATGGAGCGCATCTACGGCGTGCAGGTCACCGACCTGGCCACCCTCGCCGACCAGCGCACCGACATGAAGATGCTCGCCGAACGCGGGGTGGAGATCTTCTTTACCCAAGTATTTCGCGACAGTTTCTTCCACGCCGACATGCACCCCGGCAACATCTTCGTCAGCACCGTCAATCCGTGGAGCCCGCAGTACATCGCGATCGACTGTGGCATCGTCGGCAGCCTGACCCCGGAAGACCAGGACTACCTGGCGCGCAACCTGTTTGCTTTCTTCAAGCGCGACTACCGCCGCGTGGCGCAGTTGCACATTGATTCAGGTTGGGTGCCGGCGGAAACCAAGCTCAACGAATTCGAAGCGGCGATCCGTACCGTATGCGAACCGATCTTTGAAAAACCGTTAAAAGATATTTCCTTCGGTCAGGTGCTGATGCGCCTGTTCCAGACTGCGCGGCGCTTCAATATGGAAGTACAACCGCAGTTGGTGCTGCTGCAAAAAACCCTGCTCAACATCGAAGGCCTGGGCCGCCAGTTGTATCCGGACCTCGATCTGTGGAACACCGCGCAACCGTTCCTGGAGCGCTGGATGCGTGAGCGGATGAGCCCGAAGACCATGTTGGGCAACCTGCACAGCCAGTTCGAACAACTGCCGCACCTGGCCAACATGACCCGCGATCTACTGGAGCGCATGTCCCAGCCCCACGCCAAAGACCCCGAGCCGCCTTGGCGCAAGCGCAAGGACGACTGGTTCCTGCGCCTGCTCGGCGCCGCGCACCTGGTGGGCGGTGTGATGCTGGTGATCGGCGGGCCGCTGAATCAACTGGGTCACTGGCCAGCCGGAATCATGGTGGCGGTGGGTGTTTATCTGATCGTGCGTCGATAGCCAATCCGGTTATACACTGTCGCAAATTGCCGGAGCCGAACATGAAAAACTGGCTGGACGAGATCAAGTGGGACAGTGACGGCCTGGTGCCGGCCATTGCCCAGGACTACAAGACCGGGCGCGTATTGATGATGGCCTGGATGAACCGTGAGGCGCTGAGCCTCACCGCCACTGAGCAGCGCGCCATCTACTGGTCACGTTCGCGTGGCAGACTGTGGCGCAAGGGCGAAGAATCCGGGCACGTGCAGGTTCTGCATGAAATGCGCCTGGACTGCGACGCTGACGTGGTGATCCTGATGGTCGATCAGATCGGCGACATCGCCTGCCATACCGGGCGCCACAGCTGTTTCTATCGCGTCTTCGAAGACGGCGAATGGAAGACAGTGGACCCAGTGCTTAAAGACCCGCACGCCATTTATTCGGCAGGACACTGAACATGAGCGATACCCTGAACCGTGTGGCCCAGGTGCTGGAAGACCGCAAAGGCGCGGATGCCGACAGCTCCTATGTCGCTAGCCTTTACCACAAGGGTCTGAACAAGATTCTGGAAAAACTCGGCGAAGAATCCGTCGAGACCATCATTGCGGCCAAGGACGCGCAAATCAGCGGTGATTACAGCGATGTAATCTATGAGACCGCCGACTTGTGGTTCCATAGCCTGGTCATGCTTGCCCAACTGGGGCAGCATCCACAGGCCGTGCTGGATGAACTGGACCGTCGCTTCGGCTTGTCCGGGCACGCCGAAAAGGCCTCGCGCCCGTCCGCCTGATTAACCAAGACTTGAGGATTTGCAGCATGGGCATTTTTGACTGGAAACACTGGATCGTCATTCTGGTGGTGGTTGTTCTGGTGTTCGGCACCAAAAAACTGAAAAACCTCGGCACCGACGTCGGCGAGTCGATCAAGGGCTTTCGTAAAGCCATGAACGACGACGAGAAACCCGCCGAGCCAAGCGCAAACCCGGTGCCACCGGCACAGCCTGTGCACCCGCAGGCCGCTCAGCCGATCACCGAGCGTCGTACCTTCGACGTGCAGGCTGAAAAAGTCCAAGAGCCGACCCGCAAAGACTCGTGAGCACTGACTAATGTTTGGTATCAGCTTCTCTGAACTGCTGCTCGTCGGCCTGGTAGCCCTGCTGGTACTGGGGCCGGAACGCCTGCCCGGTGCCGCACGCACCGCCGGCCTGTGGATCGGGCGCCTGAAACGCAGTTTCAACGCGATCAAACAGGAAGTTGAACGTGAAATCGGTGCCGACGAGATCCGCCGGCAATTGCACAACGAACATATCCTGTCGTTGGAGCAGGAGGCGCGCAAGATTCTTTCCCCGGTGCAGGAGCCGGCCAAGCCGGTCACTCCGGTGGCCGAGCAGAGCATCGCGCCGGTGTCCCCTGCCGAAGCCGTTCCCGCCCCGATAACGCCTGCGCCGACGCCCGTCGCGTCGCCCGCGCCCCATGACCCTACACTGCCGCCGCGAGCCCCATGAGCGCTGATAAACCGGAAAACGACCAGCACATGCCGCTGGTCTCGCACCTCACCGAGTTGCGTACCCGCCTGCTGCGTTGCGTAGCGGCCATCTTCATCATCTTTGCCGGGCTGTTTGCCTTCACCCAGCAGATCTACACTTTCGTTTCCACACCGTTGCGCCAGTACCTGCCTGTCGGTGCGACGATGATTGCCACCGACGTGTCGTCGCCGTTCCTGACGCCATTGAAGCTGACCATGATGGTTTCGCTGTTTCTGGCGATCCCGGTGATCCTGCATCAGATCTGGGGCTTTATTGCGCCGGGCCTGTACAAGCACGAGAAGCGCATCGCAGTGCCGTTGCTGGTGTCGAGCATCCTGCTGTTCTATACCGGCATGGCCTTCGCCTACTTCCTGGTGTTCCCGCTGATCTTCAAGTTCTTCGCCGCCGCCACCCCGGCCGGCGTGGAGATGATGACCGATATCACCAGCTACCTCGACTTCGTGATGACGCTGTTCTTCGCCTTTGGCGTGGCCTTCGAAATCCCGGTGGCGGTGGTGTTGCTGGTGTGGATCGGAGTGGTCGACGTCAAATATCTGAAGAAGATCCGCCCGTACGTGATCATCGGCTGCTTTGTGGTCGGCATGATCCTCACGCCGCCGGACATCTTCTCCCAGACCTTGCTGGCCGTGCCGATGTGGATGCTGTTCGAAGTGGGCATCCTGTTCAGCGGCTTGATCAGCAAGCGCGGCGAACACCCGGACGACCAGCCTGCCGACGACGACCAGCCGCCAGCGACCCAGCCGTGAACCTGCTGCTGCTGGAAGACGCCGACTTCATCGCGGCCGACCGCGTGGTGCTGCGTGATCGGCGCCTGGTGCATATGCAGGAAGTCCACCGCGCCGCCGTAGGCGACAACCTGCGTGTGGGCCGCATTGGTGGGCTGATGGGCAATGCCCAACTGCTGCGCCTGGACGCAGGCGAAGCCGAGCTGCAAGTCAGCTTCGACCAACCGCCGCCGCCAAAGCTGCCCCTGACACTGCTGCTGGCCCTGCCCCGCCCGAAGATGCTGCGCCGGGTGCTGCAAACCGTGGCGGCCATGGGCGTGCCCAAGGTCGTGCTGGTCAACAGCTACCGCGTGGAAAAAAGCTTCTGGCAGACCCCATTCCTGGAACCTGCAGCGGTTCGCGAGCAACTGATCCTCGGTCTGGAACAGGCGCGGGACACGGTGCTGCCCGAGATCATTATCGAAAAGCGCTTCAAACCGTTTGTCGAAGATCGCCTGCCGGCCATGGTTGAAGGCACCCTGGGCCTGATCGGCCATCCCGGCGATTACCCGGCCTGCCCCCATGGGCTGGATGAGCCGGTGACGCTGGCGATTGGCCCAGAAGGTGGTTGGATTCCCTATGAGGTGGACCTGCTGACCAAGGCCGGTCTACAGCCGGTGCAGCTAGGTGCGCGCATCCTGCGGGTTGAAACCGCCGTGACGGCCCTGCTCGCCCGACTGTTCTGATATCAAATCCAAAAACACTACAGCCCAGATGTGGGAGGGGGCTTGCCCGCGATAGCGGTGTATCAATCACTGAATGTGGTGGCTGACACTCTGCCATCGGGGGCAAGCCCCCTCTCACATTGGATCTGTGGCGCTACAGAATCCTATGCCCATGCCGATAGCCTCTGAATAAGTCCAAGCCTTGTTCCAGGGGAGTTCGCAGCATGTATCGTTGGTTAGCCGAGAAACTGGGGAATGTAAGCGTCAACCGCAAGCTGAGCGTCGGCTTTGGCCTGGTGTTGATCCTGACGCTGTTGATCACCTTTACCGGCTGGACCGGCCTGGGCGACGTAATCAATCGCGGCGATAAGCTGGGTTTTATCTCCAGCCTCAATGGCCTGACCAAAGACCTGCGCCTGGCGCGCCTGGACTTTGATATGCGCCGCGGCGAACAAGGCACCGACGCGGTCACCGGCCTGATTACTCAGTTGGACAATGGCCTTGAAACCGCCGCGCAGTTAATCGAACAGCCCAATGACAAGGCCCTCGTCGAACAACAACAGGAAGCGTTGAGCCAATACAAAAAAGCCTTCGCGGCCATGGTCCAGGCGGGCCTCAAGCGTGAGGGCGCGCGCAGCAAGCTCGGCGACACCGCCGACAATGCCGTGGCCAAAACCAACGAGATTGAAAAAAGCCTCCTGCAAGGCGACAGCGTCACCCAGTTCAACAGCGTGGTTGACCTGAGCAAGCTGATCCAGCAAGCGCGCTTCCAGGTACGCGGCTACACCTACAGCGGCAAAGTCGAGGCCGAGCAACCGGCCCTTGATGCCATCGACAATGCCCTGAAAAAAATCACCGAACTGCAAAGCCAACTGCCAGCGCCCTACCAGGCCAACCTGCAAGAGGCTGGTGTCTCACTGCAAGCCTATCGCGCCGCCGTCAGCCAATATCGCGACTCCCAAGTGGCCAGTGCCGCCGCCCTTAAAATCATGAGCGCCCAGGGCGATATTCTGCTGGGCCATAGCGAGAAACTCACCACGTCGCAAACCGCAGTGCGCGACCACGATGTGGCCCAGGCCAAGTATCTGTTGCTGCTCGCCACCGTACTGGCGATGGTCTTCGGCCTGTTCGCAGCCTGGGCCATCACCCGCCAGATCGTCATCCCGCTAAACCAGACCCTCAAGGTCGCCGAGCGCGTGGCCTCCGGCGACCTGAGCCACAACCTGGACTCTGGCCGCCAGGACGAACTGGGCCAGTTGCAACGCGCCATGCAGAGCATGACCGTGGGCCTGCGCGCGTTGATCGGTGGTATCAGCGACGGCGTCACCCAGATCGCCAGCGCGGCCGAGCAGTTGTCGGCCGTGACTGAACAGACCAGCGCGGGGGTCAACAGCCAAAAGGTCGAGACCGATCAGGTCGCCACCGCCATGAACGAAATGGCCGCCACCGTGCAGGAAGTTGCACGCAATGCCGAGCAAGCCTCGGAAGCTGCTGTAGCCGCAGACCAACAGGCCCGTGAAGGTGACAAGGTGGTCGGCGAAGCCATCGCCCAGATCGAACGCCTGGCGACCGAAGTCGGCAACTCCACCCTCGCCATGGGCGACCTGAAGCGCGAAAGCGACAAGATCGGCAGCGTGCTTGACGTGATCAAATCCGTCGCCCAGCAAACCAACCTGCTGGCGCTGAATGCGGCCATTGAAGCGGCGCGTGCCGGGGAGGCCGGGCGTGGCTTCGCGGTGGTGGCCGATGAAGTGCGCAGCCTGGCCCAGCGCACACAGAAGTCCACCGAAGAGATTGAAGAGCTGATCGTCGGCCTGCAAAACGGTACCCAGCAGGTGGCCTCCATCATGGACAACAGCCGTGGGCTGACCGACAGCAGCGTTGAACTGACGCGTCGCGCCGGCAGCGCATTGGCGAATATCACCCGCACGGTTTCAACCATCCAGGCGATGAACTCACAAATCGCCACCGCCGCCGAGCAACAGAGCGCCGTAGCCGAAGAGATCAACCGCAGCGTGTTGAATGTGCGTGACGTATCCGAACAGACGTCCTCGGCCAGCGAAGAAACCGCTGCGTCGAGTGCAGAACTGGCGCGCCTGGGCATTCATCTGCAAGCATTGGTCGGCCGCTTCAGGGTCTGACACGCTCACACCAGGGAGTGGCCCGTGCGGGGCCCTCTCTGCAACTTGTGAAATTTCCTACACGTCTTTCAGGTCAATTCTTACGCGCCCCTTGCCGAAAAGATTTAGCGTTCCCACTCCTCCTGACCTGCGTCAGTCGGACTGCGAGACGCTTTCTCTTTGCTGATGGAGGTGCATCATGTTTCGACCACTGACCCGCGTATTGGGCAATACCAGCGTCACCCTCAAGCTTATCCTTGGCTTCGGCCTGGTGCTGGCACTGTGCATGGCTGTCGCCCTGACGGGATGGCAGGCACTGAACGACTCGCTCTTTCGTGCACAAACCTTGACCACCCTTTCTCGATTGGCCGTGGCCGGTGAAGAGCTACGCGCCGAACGGATTGTGTACCGCACCCTCAATGAACCGACGAACTTCGACAAGATCGGCCGGCACATGGAAAAAATCGACGGTTACCTGGTCGAGTTGGCGGATCGCCTGAAAATCCAGGCACATCTGCAGCAAGTCCAAGACTCCAGTCGCCTCAGCGCGCGCTTCAAGACCGCACTGGGCGGGCTACCCACCTTGATGCAACAACGTGAGCAAGCGCAGAAGGGGCTCACCAGCAGTTCTGTGGCGGCCAGCGACACCCTTGGACAATTTTCCAGTGACTTGCCCGACCAGAACGATGAGAAAGCCTTGGATAGCGTGGAAAACCTGCGCCTGGCGTTGGAAAAAGCCGAAGACCGCGCCAAGGCACCGGCATGGGCCGCAGACACACTGCAGATTTACACCCAAGGCGTGGACGACGCGCTCAAGGCCCTCGACGGTGCTCAGTCTGCCGTGACGGCTTTACCGGTCGACAGCACCGCTCTGAATAGCGCCCTGCTCGACTATCGCGCCCAACTCAACCGCGTCAAGGACGCGCAGGTCACTGTTGAAAACACCCAGAATCAACTGGAGCAGTGGCTGGACCAGTTACTCTCGCAAAGCGACCGCCTGAGCGAGGAACAGACCCTGCAACGCGATAAAGAAGCAGACTTGGCTCGCCTGATGTTGCTCTACGTGACAGGCGCAGCGCTGCTGCTCGGGGCCCTCGCTGCCTGGCTGATCGCCGGCCAGATCGTGCGGCCGTTGCGCCAGGCGCTGCTGACAGCCAACCGCATCGCCGAGGGCGACCTGAGCCACGATATCACTACCTCGCGGCGCGACGAACTGGGCCAATTGCAACGCAGCATCGGCCAGATGACGCTCAACCTGCGCGCCCTGATCGGCGGTATCAACGACAGCGCCCGCCAGATCGCAAGCGCCGCCGAGCAACTGTCCGCCGTCACCGAGCAAACCCGCGCCGGGGTCAATGGCCAGAAACTGGAAACCGAGCAAGTCGCCACCGCCATGAACGAAATGCTCGCGACCTCCCAAGAGGTCGCTCGTCATGCAGAGCAAGCCTCGATTGCCGCCACTGAGGCTGATCAACAAGCAGGTGTGGGCGACCAGGTGGTGGCCGAAGCGATTACCCATATCGAACATCTGGCCGAGCAGATGAACCGCTCGAGCCTGGCGATGCAAGGTTTGCAACAGGAAAGCCAGAAGATCGGCAGCGTGCTGGAGGTGATCAAATCGGTGTCCGAGCAAACCAACCTGCTGGCCCTTAACGCCGCTATCGAAGCGGCACGCGCGGGTGAAGCCGGTCGCGGTTTCGCTGTAGTGGCCGACGAAGTACGCACCCTGGCCCAGCGCACCCAGCAATCAGCCGAGGAAATCGAGATGTTGATCGAGGGTTTGCAGCGTGGCACGCAACACACCGCCGATATCCTGGACAACAGTCTCAGCCTGACCGACAACAGCGTGGAGCTGACGCGCCGCGCAGGCGCAGCCCTTGCCAACATCACCCGTACGGTATCGGTGATTCAGGAGATGAACCCACAGATTGCCGCAGCAGCCGAGGAGCAAAGCGCGGTGGCCGAAGAGATCAACCGCAGCGTACTGAAGGTCAAGGATGCGTCGGAACAAACCTCGACCGCCAGTGAGCAGACGGCGGCGGCCAGCATCGAGCTGGCGCGCCTGGGCACAGACCTGGCGCGCTCGGTAGGCCGGTTCAAGGTCTGAGCAGTTACAACACCTGGCGCAGGAAGGCTTGAGCCCGCGGGTCCTGGGGGGCTGCAAAGAAGGCTGCGGGCGCGGCATCTTCGAGCAGTTTGCCATGGTCGAAGAACAGCACCCGGTCCGCCACTTCGCGAGCAAAGCCCATCTCGTGGGTCACGCAGACCATGGTCATGCCTTCCAGGGCCAGGGTCTTCATGACGTCGAGGACTTCGCCAACCATTTCCGGGTCGAGCGCCGAGGTGGGCTCGTCAAACAGCATCACCTTGGGCTCCATGGCCAGCGCTCGGGCAATCGCGACCCGCTGCTGTTGGCCGCCAGACAGGCGCGATGGAAACTCATGGGCCTTCTGCGCGATACCCACCTTTTCCAACAGAGCCAGGGCCTTGGCCTCGCGCTCTTGCTTGCCGCGCTTGCGCACGACCTTTTGCGCCAGGCACAGGTTTTCCAGCACGGTCATGTGGGGGAACAGGTTGAAATGCTGAAACACCATGCCGACTTCACGGCGATAGGCGTTCACATCGGTTTTAGGATCGGCCAATTGCAGGCCATCAATGCTCACCGAGCCCGAGTCGAACTCCTCCAACCCATTGAGGCAGCGCAGGAAGGTGGACTTGCCGGAACCGGACGGGCCAATGACAACCAGCACTTCGCCCTTGGCCACCTGGGTGGTGACGTGATCAACCGCGCGTACCACATGCCCACGGGTGTCGAAGACTTTTACCAGATCGCGCACTTCAATCACTTTGGGCGAGCCTCCGCTCAAGCCGGCTGGCCATTTTCGACAGCGGCAGGTTGATCAGCAGGTACAGGCCTGCCACACAGAACAGGATCTCGAATGGCGAAAACGAGGTGGTGATCACTTCGCGGCCACTCTTGAGCAATTCGGTAATCGCGATCACCGACACCAGGGACGTGTCCTTGACCAGGCTGATAAATTGCCCGGCCAGGGGTGGCAGCACGCGCTTGAAGGCTTGCGGCAACACCACATGGCGCATCGACTGGCTGGCGCTCAAGCCCAAGGAACGCGCCGCTTCATCCTGGCCACGGGTGATAGACTGCACGCCGGCGCGGACGATTTCGGCCACGTAGGCGCCGGTGAACAACGACAGCGCGGCGATCCCGGCAAACTCCCGGGAGAGGTTGAGCACCGTGCCGATGAAGAAATAGAAAATGAAAATCTGCACCAGCAGCGGCGTACCGCGCACCAGTTCGACGTAGATCGTCGACAAATCCCGCAGGGTCGGGTTTTTGGAGAGCCGGCACAAACCGGTCGCCAAACCTATCGCCAAGCCCAGGATGCCGGACACCACCGACAGCCACAGCGTGGTCCACAAGCCCCACATCAGCGGCCCCAACGCCCACTGGCGGGTCACGCCGACCACATCGCCCTCAGCCACATCATCACCGCGCGCCACTTGCAGGCTGTTGTCGGCAACCGTGAGCTTTTGCTCGGCCCCCGCGTCGTTGCGCAGGGTGACTTCGGCCACATCGCCTTTGCGCACCAACTCGACCACGGTGGAAATATCCGCGGCGCGCTGGGAGGTTTCGGCTTGATAGGCGAAGTATTGCGGCACGCGGTTCCAGCGCCACTCGTAGGACATCAACGAGGTGGCGTAGTACAAGGCGCCAGCCAGGCCGACCAGCACGACCACCGTCAGCAGGTGCCAGGGCCATTGGGCTTTTTTCTGTTTCATTTCACTTTCCGGATATGTGTTGCCTGATAGGCCGCCATCGAGGGCAAGCCCCCTCCCACATTTGATGTGTAAATACAGTCAAATGTGGGAGCTGGCTTGCCTGCGATGCAGGCAACTCGGTGTCAGGCCTTATTCCATGTCCTTGAGCCACTCGGAGCTCTTGAACCACTTGTCATGGATACGATCGTAGGTGCCGTCGTTACGGATCTGGTGCAGGAAGTTATTGATGAAGTTGATGCTGTCGTAATCGCCTTTCTTCAAACCGAACGCCAGGGGTTCAAAGGTGAAGGGTTCTTCCAGGAACACCAGCTTGCCGTTGCCGACTTTCTTCTCGGCTACTACGTTATACGGTGCGTCATAGACGAAGGCGTCAGCCTTGCCGTTGACCACATCCAGCACGCCTTCCTGCTCGTTGTCGTAGCCGTGGTACTTGGCCTTGGAAATCAGCTTTTTGGCGACCATCTCACCGGTGGTGCCGAGCTTGGAGGTCAGACGGTATTTCTCATCGTTCAGGTCTTTGTAGGACTTGATGGTGCCTTCCAGGTCCTTGCGGATCAGCAGGGTCTGGCCGACCACGATGAAGGGTTCGCTGAAGTTCAGGCGCAGGTTGCGCTCCTGGGTCAGGGTCATGCCGCTGCCGATCATGTCGAACTTGCCGGTCAGGAAGGCCGGGATGATGCCGTCATAACCGGTGGACACCAGCTCCAGCTTGACCCCCATGGACTTGGCCATGGCCTTGAGGATGTCGACTTCGAAGCCGATGATTTCACCGCGCTTGTCAGTCATTTCGAACGGCATGTAGGTCGGGTCCATGCCGACTTTCAACGTGCCGCGCTTGACCGCATCGTCGATGGCACCGGCCTGGGCCGCAGTGGCAGCGACCATCGCGGTGACGCCGAGCATCAGCATCGAAAGATACTTTTTCATCTTCAAGACCCCTGAACGATTCTTATAAGGTCGGCGCACAAAAGGGCTGCGCCATTTCGGGATGCGATCCTAACCCACTCGTTGTCCGTCACAAAGGTTTCAGCGGTAAATGTTATCGGCGTATGTCGTAAAAGTCCTACGGCGGCGCAGTCAAGCGCAGGGGTAGACGCGTCTACGCAGCCCCTCGACAATTGATTGATGTGTAAGTAGTTATGACCATCACTCAATCTCTGCCATCCAGGCCGTGTCCCTGAACCACTTGTCATGCAGGTGATCGTAGGAGCCATCCTGAGCGATCTGGTTGAGAAAGTGATTGATCCAGTTGAGGCTGTCGTAATCACCCTTTTTCAAACCAAACGCCAGGGGCTCAAAGGTGAAGGGTTGTTCCAGTGTCAACAAGGCGCTGTTCTGCGGCCGGCTCATCGCGATCAGGTTGTAGGGCGCATCATGGATAAACGCATCGAACTTGCCTTCCACGACCTGCCGCACACCGTCTTCCGGGGTCGTCACCGTGCTCAGTTGAGCAGCCCCCAGAAAACGCTGGGCTGCTGCCTCTCCGGTCGTGCCCTGGATAGTCACCACCCGGTAGCTGGCGTCGTCCAGCTCTTCGATGCTGGAAACGATGCCGGCCAAGCGGGGGTGCAGCAGCACGGTCTGACCCACCACAATGAAAGAGTCGCTGAAGTTGAGCTTCAGGTTGCGCTCTTGGGTGACGGTCATGCCACTGCCAATCAGGTCGAATTTCTTCGCCATCAACCCCGGTACCAAATCCGTATACGGCACCGCAATCAGCTCAAGTTCCACGCCCAGTGCACGGCTCATGGCGCGGAGCAAGTCAATTTCAAAACCGACGATGCGCCCCTGCTTATCGAGCATCTCGAAGGGCACGTAATTGGGCGTGGTCCCCACCTTCAACACGCCGCGACGAACAGCATCGTCCAGGGCGCCCGCACTCAGCAGACCCGCGTAAGCCCATAGGAAAACGCTAACCAGCAATACCGAACAATACCTTTTGATCATGAATGCCCCCGTGGCGAGTCAAATTTTGGGGGGCGATGCTAACCCAGCGACAGGCACGACAATACGCCTCGATCAAAGTTCTTTTGTTTCGAAATAACAAGGAGTTAGGGATAAAAGGAAGCGACTGTAAACGCTGTAGGACCAGCGTCTGCAGCGCCCCCGAGGCGAGCCCTCGGGGGCGTCTGAATCAGGCCGGTTGGGCCTGCGGCGACTGCGGTTGCAGAGGCAGCAATGGCGCGTGCGGATCTGCCTTGATCGAAGCACGCCAGGCACCGAGCCACTCGGCATGACCTTCGTTCCAGACCTGCTCATGCAGGCGAGCCAGGGCTACCGGGTCGCTGAGCAGGGCCAGGCGTTCGCTGTTGTTGAGGCCGGCAGGGCCGACTTTCAACGCATGGCGAACGCGCTCCATGCGCAGATACTCGATCGGCTCGGCCTCACGGTGACGCGAGGTCGCCAAGGCACAGGCCAGGGCGTTCTGCTGCGGGTCGACCACCGAACGCACGAAACCGTCATTGAGGGCGTGCCAACGGTTTTCGTGGGTGTACTTCTCGGTCGACAGCAGCGCTTGCGGCGGATTGTACTCCTCGGGGATCAGGAACAGGCTCTCGTCACGGGACTTGAGGCCCAGCTTGACCCGGCTGGAAATCACCGACACCGGAATCGACAGCATCAGCGAGCCGACAATCGGCACCAGCCACCACAGGAAACTTGGGTTCAACCACACCACCAACAGCGCCCACAGGAAGCCGAGGATAGTTTGCGGGCCGTGACGCTTGACCGCTTCACTCCAAGGCGTGGAGTCGTCGTCACGCTGCGGCGAGTTCCAGGTGGCAGCCCAACCGAGGAAAGCGGCGAGGACGAAACGGGTGTGGAAAATCATCCGCACCGGCGCCAGCAGCATGGAGAACAGCATCTCCAGCAGCATCGACAAGGTCACCTTGAACTTGCCGCCGAACTCCTTGGCACCCTTGGCCCAGATCAGGATGATGCTGAGCAGCTTGGGCAGGAACAACAGCACGATGGTGGTGGAGAACAGCGCCACCGCCTTGTCCGGGTGCCATTGTGGCCATAGTGGGTACAACTGGCGCGGCGCCATGAAGTACTGCGGCTCCATCAGGGTGTTCACCGCCAGCAACGCCGTGGACAACACCAGGAAGAAGAACCACAACGGCGCCGACAGGTAGGACATCACGCCGGTCAGGAACACCGCACGGTGCACCGGGTGCATGCCTTTAACCAGGAACAGGCGGAAGTTCATCAGGTTACCGTGGCACCAGCGACGGTCACGCTTGAGTTCGTCCAGCAGGTTCGGCGGCAGTTCTTCGTAACTGCCCGGCAAGTCGTAGGCAATCCACACGCCCCAGCCGGCACGGCGCATCAGCGCGGCTTCAACGAAGTCGTGGGAAAGGATTGCACCGGCGAATGCGCCCTTACCTGGCAACGGCGCCAGGGCGCAGTGTTCGATAAACGGTTTCATGCGGATAATGGCGTTGTGACCCCAATAGTGGGATTCACCCAACTGCCAGAAGTGCAGGCCGGCGGTAAACAATGGGCCGTATACGCGGGTAGCGAACTGCTGCATACGCGCATACAGGGTGTCCATGCCCGACGCCCGCGGCGCGGTCTGGATAATCCCCGCATCCGGCGTGGCTTCCATCAGGCGTACCAGGCTGGTCAGGCATTCGCCGCTCATCACTGAGTCCGCGTCGAGAACGACCATGTATTTGTAGTCGCCACCCCAGCGACGGCAGAAGTCGTCGAGGTTGCCGCTCTTGCGCTTTACACGACGGCGGCGGCGGCGATAGAAGATCTTGCCAAAGCCGCCAGCTTCGCGGCACACGTCGAGCCAGGCTTGCTGTTCGGCGATGCAGATGTCGGCGTCGTTACTGTCGCTGAGCACAAAGAAATCGAAGCGATCCAGGTCACCGGTGGCGGCTACCGATTCGAACGTGGCACGCAAACCTGCGAATACCCGCGGCACGTCTTCGTTGCAGATCGGCATTACCAGTGCGGTGCGCGCATCCTTCGGAATTGGCTCGTTACCGGCACTTTTACCGGAGATGCGGTATTTATCGTGACCGGTCAGCAGCTCCAGGAAGCCCATGAGTGCGGTCCAGAAACCGGCCGAGACCCAGCAGAACAGAATCCCGAACATGATCAGGATGCTGGTTTGCAGCGCGTAAGGCATTACCTGAGTGGCGGTTTGCAGCAGGGTCTGGTTGCGGATTTCATCGAAGTCGACCAGCGACCAGCCCTGGTACGGCATGATGCCTTTCATGTACCAGCCGGCGACAATGGTCTGGCCCAGCATCAACACCAACAGGATATAGCGACGGATCGAACCCACGGTACGCCAGCGGGCAGCGGGCAGTACGCGCTCATCCTTGGGTGGCTTGGGCGGGTTGGTGCGACCCGTCATCCTGCGCCAGCCGCGCACCAGAATGTTGGTGCGCCAGGGCTCGGGCACCACTTTGGTCCGGCGGATCGGCGGCGTGGCTTTAAGGCACACGCGACCGCTGGCGTCGAGCGCCAGCATCTCGGCGTCTTGCAGCTCTTCGGCGCTGTTGAGGGTCAAGCGACGGCCGACCGAAGCCTGGGCGGCCTCAGTCGGTGCGTCGAAAGTCGACGACGACAAGCGTTCGTGCAATTCGCTGAACGAGTTGCAGCCCGCCAGCTCGGCGCGCTGCTCAGCGGTCAACGGGAGGTGCGCCAGATACTCGCTCAGAGTCTCTGGCCGGACATTTGAATTACTCATCGGCAGGCAACTGATAGCTCCAGGTTTCGGTCAGGACTTGTTCGGTCTTGGCCGGCTCCGGTGTGGCTGGGGCAGCTTCTGGCTGCGGGTCTTGCTTGTCTTTTGCGTCTTTCCTGGCCTGTTTCTCGTGCTGCTTGGCCAGGACTTTGTCAGCCTTCAACACGTGATTGGAAACCGGCTCAGGCGCTGGTTGCACCACATCCTGCACCAGTGCCGCACGCATTTCGGTTGGTTTGCCTGCGTCCTTGATCTTCATACGCAGGGTCAGGCGCCAGCCTTTGGTGTGTTCGTTGTAGCGCACACTGTTTTCAACCAGTTCGGCGTTGTCGCCCACGCTCACCTGGCTGCGCACCGGGGCGTCCGGCAACAGTTTCTTCAAGGCCGGGCCTTCGAAGTCCACCAGGTAGGCCACGCTGCCATCGGGCTGACGGATCAGGTTGGATTGCTTCACGTCACCGGTAGAACGCAGGGTCTGCTTGACCCAGGCGCTGTCCGGCGAATGGAATGCAGCATCGTCCAGGGTCCAGTGCAGACGGTAGGCGATGTCCAGCGGCTTGCCGACTTCCGGCAGTTCGGCCGGGCTCCAGAACGCCACGATGTTGTCGTTGGTTTCATCGGCTGTCGGGATCTCTACCAGGTCAACGGAGCCCTTGCCCCAATCGCCTTCAGGTTCGATCCAGGCGCTTGGGCGCTTGTCGTAGTTGTCGTCCAGGTCTTCGTAGTGGCTGAAGTTGCGGCCACGTTGCAGCAGGCCGAAGCCACGCGGGTTCTCGACGCTGAAGTTGCTGACCGACAGGTGTTTAGGGTTGTTCAACGGGCGCCAGATCCACTCGCCATTGCCGGCGTGGATCGACAGGCCGCTGGAATCGTGGAGCTCGCGACGGTAGTTAAGCACCTTGGAAGGCTGGTTGGCGCCGAACAGGAACATCGAGGTCAACGGGGCAACCCCCAGCTTGCTGACCTTGTCGCGCAGGAACATCTGGGATTTCACATCGACCACGGTGTCGGTGCCGGGGCGCAGGATCAGGCGATAGGCACCGGTAGCGCGCGGCGAGTCCAGCAGGGCGAAGATCACCAGGTGCTTGTCGCCCGGCTTTGGTCGCTCGATCCAGAACTCGGTGAACCGTGGGAACTCTTCACCGGACGGCAGCGCGGTATCGATAGCCATGCCACGGGCGGACAGGCCATACACCTGGTCCTTGCCGACGACGCGGAAATAGCTCGCGCCGAGCATGGTCATGATTTCGTCTTGCTTGTCGGCCTTGTTGATCGGGAAAAGCACACGGAAACCGGCATAGCCCAGCTGTTCGGTGGCTTTGGGATCAAATTTCACGTCACCGAAATCGAAGCGAGTCGGGTCGTACTTGATTTCATGCACGCTGTCGGCGGTGACTTCATTGATTTTCACCGGCGTATCGAAATGCATACCCTGGTGATAGAAGGACAGCTTGAACGGGGTGTTCTGATCGGCCCACTCGGCTTTTTCGTTGCGGAAACGAATCTTCTGGTAGTCAGCGAATTTCATTTCGCGGAATTCGTTCGGCAGATTGCTGCGCGGAGCTTCGTATTTCTGCCCGGCCAGCTCTTTTGCCTTGGCCGACACATCATCCAGACTGAATGCCCACAGTTGACCCGCGCCGAACAGGCAAAACAGGGCAGAGCCCGTTACCAGTGCGTTTCGTAACCGTTTGGCAGACAATTTTGGTGCATTACAGGGACTAACAATCACGAGCAACCCTCGCCGAAAACAGATCAAAAAACCAACGGCCAGCTATCTATATGCCAGGTTGGCGAGCAATGTTCCGACTCCCCCAAGGCAAAATGATTCCCCAAAGGCTATCGGACAAGGCTCTACCTAAGTCAAAAATGGACCAAACAACGCTGATCCCCGTAGCGCGCGATTATCTAGTAGCCCGCGAGACAACGCATCAGGGACAGCGAAGTATTTGTAGCGAAAACCTGCGTTTTTAGGCATTAAAGTCGTTTTTCATACATTCATGTCTGTAAGAGAAAGGTCACAGGGCCATCATTGACCAAATGCACCTGCATATCAGCGCCAAAACGCCCTGACGCCACCTTGCCATGCAATTGTTGCGCTTGTAACAACAAGTGCTCAAAAAGCGCCGCTCCCAAGGCCGGAGGGGCAGCGGTGGAGAAGCTTGGCCGCAGCCCGCTCTTCGTGTCCGCCGCCAGGGTGAACTGCGACACCAGCAGCAACCCGCCGCCGATATCCTTGAGCGAGAGGTTCATCTTGCCCTCGGCGTCACTGAACACCCGGTAGTTAAGCAGCTTGTGCAGCAGTTTGTCGGCGCTCTCGGGCGTATCTGTAGGTTCGACGGCGACCAGCACCAGCAAACCTTGGTCAATCGCCCCCACGACCTCACCGGCTACTTCGACGCGGGCGCCACGCACCCGCTGCAACAGGCCCTTCATGCTTCTTCAGGCGGCAGATCAAGCAGGCGCCGTGCCATCTCGCCGGTGGCGCGCACCAGCGCGTCGGTGATGCCCGGCTCAGACGCGGCATGGCCAGCCTCGCGAATCACCTGCAATTCACTGTTGGGCCAGGCCTGATGCAGCTCCCAGGCGTTATCCAGCGGGCAGATCATGTCGTAGCGACCATGGATGATGATGCCCGGCAGATGGGCGATCTTGTGCATATCGCGAATCAGCTGGTTGGGCTCCAGGAAGGAGTTGTTGGTGAAGTAATGGCACTCGATACGCGCAATGGACAGCGCGCGTTGCGGTTCGGAAAAACGCTCCACATGCTGCGGGCTCGGGCACAGGCCGAGCATGCGCCCTTCCCAACCCGACCAGGCTTTGGCCGCATGCATCTGGGCGATCTGGTCGTTGCCGGTGAGGCGCTTGTGGTAGGCGGCAATCATGTCGTGGCGTTCTTCCACCGGGATTGGCGCCAGGTAGTCCTGCCAGTAGTCCGGGAAAAGACGGCTCGCGCCCTCTTGGTAGAACCAGTGAATATCCTGCGGGCGGGCCAGGAAGATGCCGCGCACAATCAGGCCAAGCACACGCTCTGGATGGGTTTGTGCGTAGGCCAGGGCCAGGGTTGAACCCCAGGAGCCGCCGAACAGCACCCATTTGTCGATGCCCAGGTGCTCGCGGATGCGCTCAAGGTCGGCGACCAGATCCCAGGTGGTGTTGTTCTCAAGGTTGGCGCGGGGGGTGGAGCGCCCGCAGCCACGCTGGTCGAAGGTGACGATGTGGTAGAGGTTCGGATCGAAATAGCAGCGGCTCTGGGCGTCGCAACCGGCACCTGGCCCCCCGTGGATGAACACGACGGGCAAGCCCTCGGGAGAGCCACTTTCATCGACATACAGCGTGTGGGTGTCATCGACTGCCAGATCATGCCGGGCGTAGGGTTTGATCTGCGGGTACCAAGTCTGCATTGCGCGCTCCGTAGGGTGTCGGGTTCATCCCTGGGGGGACGTCTATTATTTTGCCGTCTCGCATCATAAACCCGAATTGTGCAATGAGCATGTCATTGAGCGCTTAGACCTGTGTCAGCCCTTCGCTGCTCAGGTAATGCAGCACGTTATCGTCGAGTTGCTGCAATTGCGTCACTGCCCTTTCCTACAAATCAGCGAGCAAGACATCTCACTACTGCGGAAAACTCTTAATTGCGACTGGATTCGACATCGCCAAGCTCAGAGCTCGCCAACTTTGAATAGAGAATCCCATGTCGATCAGCAGACTTCCCCCGCAAGGAAGTGCCACATATCAACAAGTTGAACAGTTCAGGCGTCGTGATGATCGTGGCGGGCACATCGAAATCAACGGCCTGAAGTCCAAGACCGCAGAGGAAGCCACTGCGCGACTGATAAGCCCGAATCCGATCTGGAAGGATAAGAACGGCGATGGCGTCATCACCATCACCTATTCATTTACCCCCGGCTCCGATAAACCTGAAGGGCAACATGACAGTTACCAAGGCGTGACTGATGTGTCCGAAGCAAACAAAGCCAAAACCCGCGAGGCACTCAAGCTCTGGGAAGATGTGACAAACGTGAAATTTGTAGAAGGGCCGAGAAATGAACAAAGCGAAGGTCATATCAACTTCGGCAACTTCAAAACCAGACTGAATGACAAAGGTCAGTACACCCCTTTCAACCCCCACGCCTTGCCGCCGACGAAAGACAGGCTAACGGCGCATGTATGGACCACAGAAAAAGAAAGTGCAGGCCCGAGCGGCATGACGACTCTGATCCATGAAGTCGGCCACACGCTTGGCTTGAAGCATCCAGGAGGCAACTACGGAACAAAATATGAACAGCAAAAACTCGGTTATGTGGAAGATTCCCGTTCCCACACCATTATGAGCAAATACCAGCATGGCTCGGTTGCGAAGTCCCCCCTACAGGATGACATCACCGCCATACAGACCCGGTACGGTGTGAACCACAATACTCGCAAAGAGGACACCGTCTACGGCTTCAACTCCAACGCCAACCGAAACTTCCTCAAGCTCAAGTCCGACAAGGATGAGCTCAGAGGTACCCTTTGGGATAGCGGCGGCAACGACACACTGGATTTATCCGGCTATCAGAAAAACCAAAAGATCAACCTGACGCCTGGCACCTTCACCAATGCCAATGGCCGCGATCGAAACCTCTCTATTGCCCGGGGCGTCATCATCGAAAACGCGATTGGTGGCAAAGGCAATGACCTGATAATCGGTAACGACGCCGACAACATACTCAAGGGTGGTGATGGCGACGACATTATTGATGGTGGCAGAGGCGCGGATAAACTGTGGGGCGGAAAAGGTGCCGACACCTATGTTTATGGTAGTTGGACTGAATCGAACAGCGTGGATGGAACCGACGAAATCATGGATTTTGAAAGCGGCAAGGACAAGGTCGATGTGTCGGGCATACGCAGTAAAATCGGAGACGCCCCATTGCGATTTGTCGATGGCAAATCGGCGCAGATGCAAAAAGGCGACGCCTCCATATCCTACGACCCACACAAGAACATCAGCACACTGCGGGTCTTCGATGGCCAAGGTCAGCCACTGGAGGTGAAGGTGCACGGCGACCTGAAACAAAGCGATATTGTCCAGTGACGGTCAAACGCGCGTGCAACTCTTAGCAACACCGCCCGCCTCCTCAGCGCTGCTGTCGATTCCTGGCCGAGCCACCGATCACAGCGGTCATCCACAGGCCGGCAACGATCAGCAGGCGCGACTGGCTTGCGGTGGCGATTTCAGCCGTACTGCTTTTTCCCCCAGGCCAAACAACCTTGCAACAACTGCTTCAATACCTCCCGCGTCGGCTCAGCCAAATCCGCCCGATACCGAAACGGCTCAACCTCTTCCATATACGTGCATTGCCCCAACTCCAACTGCACCGCATGAACATCCTGCGCGGGATTGCCGTAGTGACGGGTGATATGCCCGCCCTTGAAGCGCCCGTTCAACACATGGCTGTACTGCGGATGCCCGGCGCAGATGGCTTCCAGTTGGCTGGCCAACTCGGGATCACAGGCAGCGCCGTTGAAGGTGCCGAGGTTGAAGTCCGGCAGCTTGCCGTCGAACAGGTGCGGGATCACCGAGCGGATCGAGTGCGCATCGAACAGCAACGCGTAGCCGAATTCGGCCTTGAGCCGTGCCAGTTCCTCCTGCAGCGTGCGGTGATATGGGCCCCAAATTTTCTGCAAGTAACTGGCGCGCTCGGTCTCGTTCGGCTCCAGCCCCTCGCGGAACAAGGGCACACCATCGAACAGCGTCTCCGGGTACAGGCCAGTGGTAGCGCCGGCATAGAGCGGCTTGTTGTCGGAAGGCCGGTTCAAGTCGATGACAAACCGCGAGTACTCCGCCGCCAGGGTGCTGGCGCCCAGTTCTTCGGCAAAGTCATACAGCAGCGGAATATGCCAGTCGGTGTCCGGCAGGCTTTGCGCTTGGGGAATCAACCCGGCCTCGACCGCAGGCGTCAGGCGCACGCCGGCGTGGGGCATGCTGATCAGCAGCGGTACGCGGCCTTGTTTGAATGTCAGAACCTTATCCACAACACCACTCCTTACACAGTGACGTCGGCGCCGTGGCGCACAACGCGTTTATCCAGCTCGCCGCCCAGCCAGTAGGCCAGGTCAGCGGGGCGATCAATCTGCCAGGCGACAAAGTCAGCGACCTTGCCCGCTTCCAGGGAGCCATGGGTGTCGCCCATGCCCAACGCGGTGGCGGCGTGTTGCGTGGCACCGGCCAAGGCTTCTTCGGGAGTCATGCGGAACAGGGTGCAGGCCATGTTCAGCATCAGACGCACCGACAACGCAGGGGAAGTGCCGGGGTTGAGGTCGCTGGCGATGGCGATCTTCACGCCGTGCTTGCGCAGGGCCTCCATGGGCGGCAACTGGGTTTCGCGCAGGAAGTAAAAAGCGCCCGGCAGCAACACGCCGACCGTGCCGGCAGCGGCCATGGCGATGGCATCTTCTTCAGTCATGAACTCAAGATGGTCGGCCGACAACGCGTGATAGCGCGCCGCCAGGCTGGAACCGTGCAGCGATGAGAGTTGCTCGGCGTGCAGCTTTACCGGCAAGCCAAGCTGGTGGGCAACCTTGAACACGCGCTCGACCTGTTCGGGGGAAAACGCCAGGTATTCACAGAAGGCATCCACCGCATCCACCAGGCCCTCTGCGGCCAGCGCCGGCAGCATCTCATTGCAGATGTGCTCAATGTAGTCATCGGCGCGGTCCTTGTACTCCGGCGGCAGCGCGTGAGCGGCCAGGCACGTGGCGCGCACGCTGACCGGCAGCGCTTCACCCAGGCGCCGGGCCACGCGCAGCATCTTGCGCTCGTTGGGTAGATCCAGGCCGTAGCCGGACTTGATCTCCACGGTAGTCACGCCGTCACGCAAAAGGCTGCGCAGACGTTTTTCAGCGCTCAGGAACAATTGATCTTCCGTGGCTGCACGCGTGGCACGCACGGTACTGGCAATCCCGCCGCCCTTGGCCGCGATCTCGGCGTAGCTGACGCCTTCGAGGCGCTGCTCGAATTCGCCGCTGCGATTGCCACCAAACACGGTATGGGTGTGGCAGTCGATCAGCCCGGGGGTGACCCACGCGCCTTGCAGGTCATGCACCTGGGCGTAATCGGCCGTAGGTGCCTGGCTGCGCGGGCCGATCCACTCGATCAGCGAGCCCGCTGTCACCATGGCGGCATCCTCGATAATCGAGTATTTGCCTTGGGCCATGGTTGCGACGTGGCAGTGTTGCCAAAGGGTTTTCATCAACGCCTCCCTAAGTTATCGATGAGACAAAGCCTGTTCGTAATGGACCTTGACCGCTTGCCCGGCAGCGGGCTTGACCCACAGCAGGTACGCGACGATCAGCAGCACGATCCACACAGCGCCGACCATCAAGGCCGCCTGGGTGTCCGGGAAGTAACCGAGCACACCAAACACAAACAGCATGAACACAATGGCCGCTGCCGGCGCATAGGGCCAGAACGGCACCGGGAATTTCAGTTCGGCGACCTGCTCCCTGGTCATCGAGCGACGCATGGCGACCTGGGTAAACAGGATCATCAGCCAGACCCACACGGTGGCAAAGGTGGCGATCGAAGCGATCAGCAGGAAGACGTTTTCCGGGATCAGGTAGTTGAGCACCACGCCGCCGAGCAACGCGGCGCCCATCACCACCACGGTCATCCACGGCACGCCTTGTTTGGACAACTGCGCAAAGCCCTTGGGCGCCTGACCTTGCTGGGCCAGGCCGTACATCATGCGACCGGCGCCGAAGATGTCGCTGTTGATGGCCGAGACCGCCGCCGAGATCACCACGATATTGAGAATGGTCGCCGCCGAGCCTATCCCCAGGTTACTGAAGATCTGCACGAACGGGCTGCCCTGGCTGCCAATTTGCGGCCACGGGTAGATCGCCATCAGCACGAACAGGGTCAGCACGTAGAACAACAGGATACGCAGCGGTACCGCGTTGATCGCCTTGGGGATCACTCGCTGCGGGTCCTTGGCTTCACCGGCAGTGATGCCGATGATTTCGATACCGCCGAACGCAAACATCACCACCGCAAACGAGGCGATCAAGCCACCAATGCCGTTGGGCATGAAGCCGCCGTGCGCCCACAGGTTGCTCAGGCCGCTAGCCTGGGTTTCACCCGCCGAGTGAATGCCGAACAGCATGATGCCGAAACCGCCGAGGATCATCGCCACGATGGCGCCGACCTTGAGCAACGACAGCCAGAACTCCATTTCGCCAAAGACCTTGACGTTGCACAGGTTCAGGCCGCCGATCAAAAACACGATGCCCAGCACCCAGACCCAACGGGCTACCTCGGGAAACCAGAAGCCCATGTAGATGCCGAACGCGGTGACGTCGGCCAGGCAGACGATGATCATTTCAAAGGCGTAGGTCCAGCCGAGGATAAACCCCGCCATGGGCCCCAGGTAAGTGCTGGCGTAGTGGCCGAACGAGCCGGACACCGGGTTGTGCACGGCCATTTCACCGAGGGCGCGCATCACCATGAACACGGCGGCGCCGCCGATGAGGTAAGCCAGCAGTACGGCGGGGCCGGCCATCTGGATAGCGGAGGCAGAACCATAGAACAGCCCGGTGCCGATCGCGGAACCGAGTGCCATGAAGCGAATATGTCGGGCGTTGAGCCCGCGTTTCAAACCTTTTTCTGGCTGGTGCATTTCTCTTCCCTATTATTCTTATCCCGAGAAAATCTGAATCTGGCGAAAATCAATGTGGGAGCTGGCTTGCCTGCGATGGCGGACTTCCAGCCAGCCCATCTGGCGCAGACACACCGCTATCGCAGGCAAGCCAGCTCCCACATTGGGTACCGGTGAGCTTAAAGGCTCGGCAGCAACTTGGCCGGTACCAGCTCATTCAGGCAGCGGGTGGCGAGCAGTTCGCTGGCGGCGTTGATGTCTGGGGCGAAGAAGCGATCCTTGTCATAGAACGCCACCTTATCGCGCAGGATGCCGCGGGCTTTTTCAAGTTTCGGCGAGGTCTTCAGGCCGTCGCGCAAATCCAGGCCCTGGCACGCTGCCAGCCATTCCACCGCGAGGATGCCACGGGTGTTCTCGGCCATTTCCCACAGACGCTTGCCCGCAGCCGGGGCCATGGACACGTGGTCTTCCTGGTTCGCCGAGGTCGGCAGGCTGTCGACGCTATGGGGATGGGCCAGCGCCTTGTTCTCGCTGGCGAGCGCAGCAGCCGTCACCTGGGCAATCATGAAGCCGGAGTTCACCCCGCCATTGCCCACCAAAAACGGTGGCAGTTGCGACATGTGCTTGTCCATCATCAACGAGATGCGTCGCTCGCTCAGGGAGCCGATTTCGGCAATCGCCAGGGCCATGTTATCGGCGGCCATGGCCACCGGTTCGGCGTGGAAGTTGCCACCGGAAATCACATCGCCTTCGGCGGCAAATACCAGTGGGTTATCCGACACCGCGTTGGCTTCCACCACCAGCACTTCGGCAGCCTGGCGGAACTGGGTCAGGCAGGCGCCCATGACCTGTGGCTGGCAACGCAGGGAGTAAGGGTCTTGCACTTTGTCGCAGTTCTGGTGCGACTGCGAGACCTGGCTGCTTTCGCCCAGCAGGTCACGATAGGCCGCAGCCGCATCGACCTGCCCACGCTGGCCACGCGCCGCATGAATACGCGCATCGAACGGCGAGCGCGAACCCAGTACGGCTTCTACGGTGAGGCCGCCGCAGGCAAGGGCGCCGGCGAACAGGTCTTCACCTTCGAACAGGCCGCGCAATGCATAAGCGGTGGACACCTGGGTACCGTTGAGCAGGGCCAGGCCCTCTTTGGCGGCCAGGGTCAGCGGTGTGAGGCCAGCCACTTTCAGCGCTGCGGTCGCGTCCAGCCATTCGCCTTTGTAGCGCGCCTTGCCTTCGCCGAGCAGCACCAGGGACATATGCGCCAATGGCGCCAGGTCACCGGATGCACCGACCGAACCCTTGAGCGGAATGTGCGGGTACACCTGGGCGTTGATCAGCGCAATCAGCGCGTCGATCACCTGGCGACGGATCCCGGAGAAACCACGGCTCAGGCTGTTGACCTTGAGCACCATGACCAGCCGCACCAGCGCATCGCTGATCGGCTCACCGACGCCGGCAGCATGGGACAGCACCAGTGAACGCTGGAGGTTTTCCAGGTCTTCGCTGGCGATACGGGTCGAGGCCAGCAGGCCAAAACCGGTGTTGATGCCATAGGCGGTGCGGTTCTCGGCGAGGATCTGCTCCACGCAGGCAACGCTGGCTTCGATCTGGGCCGAGGCGCTGTCATCCAGGCTGAGGGTTACCGGCTGCTGGTAGATGGCACGCAGTTGGGCGAGGCTCAGTTGGCCTGGAATCAGGTTTAGCGCAGTCACATTCGTTCTCCTTGTGAATTATTCTTAAGTGTTCAGTGCAAATTCGGTAACGCAGTGTCTTTAAGCAACTGGGCAGCGGCGGCAATATCCGGCGCCAGCCAGCGGTCCTGCTCGTAAGCGGGGACCACTTCGCGCAGCAAGCGCCAGGCGTGGTCGGTACCGGCGCCCAAGCGCTGGTCCTTGAGGAACTCGAACGCCTGGGCCGCCAGCAAGTATTCGATGGCAAGAATCTGGGTGACGTTGGCCAATACCTGGTGCAGCTTGAGCGCGGCGTTGGTGCCCATGCTCAGGTGGTCTTCCTGCAGGCCCGAGGTGACGAAGTTGTCGAGCACCGCCGGTTGCGCCAACTGGCGGTTTTGCCCGCACAAGGACGCGGCGACGTACTGCACGATCATCATCCCGGAGTTGACCCCGGGGTTGCTGACCAGAAAGGCCGGCAAGCCGCTGACGTGCGGATTGATCAGGCGATCCAGGCGGCGCTCGGCCACCGAGCCGATTTCGGCCATGGCGATGGCGAGCATGTCGGCCGCCAGCGCCACGGACTGGCCGTGGGGGTTGGCCTGGGACACCACGCGGTAGCTGACCGGCGTGCCGAGCACCAAAGGGTTGTCGGTGGCGCTGTTGAGTTCGGTCTCGATCTGGCGCGTGGCGTGCTCCACCTGATCGCGGGCCGCGCCGTGGATCTGCGGGATCGAGCGAATGCTCAAGGCGTCCTGGGTGCGGATACCTTTGCTGCTGGCGATCACCTCACTGCCGTCGAGCAACGCACGCAGGTT
Organism: Pseudomonas sp. B329; assembly: GCF_023127835.1. Classification (NCBI taxonomy): domain Bacteria; kingdom Pseudomonadati; phylum Pseudomonadota; class Gammaproteobacteria; order Pseudomonadales; family Pseudomonadaceae; genus Pseudomonas; species Pseudomonas sp. B329. The sequence goes on from NZ_SPKP01000069.1 coordinate 159,966, forward strand.
GCTGCCCACTTGCTGCATACCCGGGTGCGGCTTGAGGGCGATGATTTCTTCGTCGAAGGCATCGATCTGGCCGCGCTGGGCTTCGAAACTCATGGCGCCGATCACGTCGGCCCATTGCAACAGGTGGTGCGCGTCGGCCAGGGCCAGGCAACTCAGGCCGGTCATGCACGGCGTGCCGTTGACCAGGCACAGGCCATCCTTGGCACCGAGTACCACCGGCTGCAAGCCTTCAGCCTGCAACGCGTATTGCGCCGTGACGATCCGGCCGCGGTAACTCACATTGCCGATGCCGAGCAAGGCCACACCGACATGGGCCATGTGGGTCAAATACCCCACCGAACCCTGGGATGGCACTTGCGGCGTGATGCCGTGATTGAGCAGCGCCAGCAACGCGTGCACCACCTGCGGGTGCAGGCCGGATTTACCGTGGCTGTAGTTGATGATTGCCGCGCACATGATCGCGCGGGTCTGCTCGTCGCTGAGCACCGGGCCGACGCCGCAGGCATGGCTGAGCAGCGTATTGCGCGACAGTTGGCTCAGTTGCCCGCCCTCAAGCGACACATTGCACAACGCGCCCAGGCCGGTGTTCACGCCATAGGCGCGCTCGCCGCTGGCGACGATGCGCTGCACGATGGCCTGGGCATTGTCGATGCGCGCCCAGGCGTGGCCCGAGAGTTCGAGCACTGCGCCGTGGCGAGCAACGGCGGCGACGTCCTGCCAGCGCATCGGGGCGTCGGCGATGATGATTTTGGTTGCCTGGGACATCGTTGACCTCTTCATATTCTCTAAACCTTTGGCGGCCTCATCGCGGGCAAGCCCGGCTCCCACATTTGAACTGTGTGAACCCAATCAAATGTGGGAGCTGGCTTGCCTGCGATGGCGTCCGTCAGACCACCGCCGCCCGCCGCTGAACAAACCGGTCCACATACTCGTCCGCCGGCGAATGCAAAATCTCCCGCGGCGTGCCGACCTGGATCAACTTGCCGTCCTTGAGGATCGCAATGCGATTACCAATGCGCACGGCTTCGTCGAGGTCATGGGTGATAAACACGATGGTCTTGTGCAGGGTCTTTTGCAGCTCGAGCAACTGGTCCTGCATTTCGGCGCGGATCAGCGGGTCGAGGGCGCTGAAGGCTTCGTCCATCAGGATGATGTCGGTGTCTGCGGCCAAGGCGCGGGCCAGGCCCACACGCTGGCGCATACCGCCGGAAAGCTGGTGTGGGTATTTGCTTTCGTAGCCCTTGAGCCCCACGGTTTCGATCCAGTGCAGGGCGCGCTCAGCGCATACCTGCTTGGTTTCACCGCGCACTTTGAGGCCGTAGGCGACGTTGTCGAGCACGCTCTTGTGGGGCAACAGGCCGAAGCTCTGGAACACCATGCTGATCTTGTGGCGACGGAATTGGCGCAGGGCTTCCATGTCCAGTTGCAGGATGTCTTCGCCGTCCACCAGGATCGCGCCGCTGGTGGGATCGATCAGGCGGTTGAAGTGGCGCACCAGGGTGGACTTGCCGGAACCTGACAGGCCCATGATCACGAAGATCTCACCCGTGCCGATGCTCAGGGACAGATCGTTCACGCCGACCACGCAGCCGGTCTCGGCCAGTACCTGATCCTTGGTCTTGCCCTGGCCGACCATCGCCAGGGCATCCTTGGAACGGGCGCCAAAGATCTTGAAGACGTTCTTTACTTCGATTTTGCTGACAGTCGTCATTTGCTCGCCTCATGCCGTGGGCGGCCATAAGCCTGGGTAATGCGGTCGATGACCACTGCGAGAATCACGATCGCCAGCCCGGCTTCCAGGCCACGGCCGACGTTGAGGGTCTGGATGCCGACGAGCACGTCTTCACCCAAGCCGCGGGCGCCGATCATCGAGGCAATTACCACCATCGACAGCGCCATCATGGTGGTCTGGTTGATCCCGGCCATGATGCTCGGCAGCGCCAGCGGCAGTTGCACGCCGAACAGTTGCTGCCAGCGGTTGGCGCCAAAGGCGTTGATGGCTTCCATGACCTCGCCATCGACCTGGCGAATGCCCAGGTCCGTCAGGCGAATCAGCGGCGGCGCGGCGTAGATCACCGTGGCGAAAATCGCCGGCACCTTGCCCAAGCCGAACAACATCAGCACCGGGATCAGGTACACGAAGCTGGGCATGGTCTGCATGATGTCCAGCAGCGGCATCAGCACCGAACGCAGGCGATTGCTGCGCGCCGACAGGATGCCCAGGGGAATGCCGATCAGCACCGAGATCACCGTGGCGACCATCATCAGTGCCAGGGTTTGCATCAGCTTGTCCCACAGGCCAACGGCACCCACCAGGAACAGCAAACCGACGATCACCGCCGTGGTCACCAGCTTGCGCGTGGCGTGCCAGGCGATGCCCCCGACAATGGCCAGCATCAGCCACCAGGGCGCCATGCGCAGCAGGCCTTCCAGGTTGACGATGGCCCATAGCAGGGTGTCGGAGATGTGCCGGAACACATCGCCGTAGTTGGTGACCAGCGAGTCCACCCAACCGTTGACCCAGTCGGCGATGGAAAACGTAAAACTCTCAGGAAACATATCGTGCTCTCGATCCAGTGGGTTGTGGCCAGCCGCCCGGCCACCCCTGAGGGTAGCCGTGCACACTTGACCTACAAGGCCGCTTCGATTTTCTTGGCTGCGTCGTCGCTCACCCAGGCGTGCCAGACTTCAGGATGTTCCTTGAGGAAAATTTTCGCCAGTTTCGGCGACTCGATTCGCTCCTTGGCCATGCGGCCGAGGTTCTGGTTGAGCAGGTCGATGGGCAGGTTGACCTTTTCCAGCACGGCCACCAGTTCTGGCGCTTGTTCGTGGAAGGTCTTGGACAGGCCGACCTTGATGCTTACGCTCTTATCCACGCCGGGCTTTTCTTCCAGCTTGACCAGGTCGACCTGGCCCATCAGCGGTGTCGGTGACCAGTAGTAGAACAGGATCGGTTCGCCGCGCTTGTAGCTCGACAGCACCGCCGCATCCAGCGCCGGGCCGGTGCCTGGGCGGAAGTTGGTGTAGGTGCTTTCCAGGCCGTAGCTCTTGAGCATTTCGCTGTTGTCCAGCTCACAGGTCCAGCCGGCCGGGCAGTTGTAGAAACGGCCCTTGGAGGGCTCTTCCTGGTCCTTGAACACCGAGGCGTATTTGGCCAGGTCGGCGATGTTTTTCAGGTCCGGGGCCTTGGCTTCCAGCTTGCGCTTGGCGTCGCCCTCGATCACATAACGCGGCACGTACCAGCCTTCCACCGCGCCGACCACCGGGGCACCTACGCCGACGACTTTGCCGGCCTTTTCGGCCTTGTTCCAGACCTCGCTGCGGCCCACCCACTCTTCGGCGAACACCTGAATATCGTTGCTGCTCAAGGCGTTTTCCATGGTGATGGAATTGCCTGGCAGGCTGTCGGTTTTGCAGTCGTAGCCTTTTTCCAGCACGGTTTGCAGGATGTCGGTGAGCAACATGCCGCTTTCCCAATTCAGGCCGGCGAATTTCACCGGTTTGCCGGATTCGCACCAGCCGGCCGCCTGGGCGCCGGCACTCGCCAGCAAGCCCGCAGAGAGCAACGTAGTCAGCAGGGTCTTATGCATTTTCATTGTTGTGACGCTCCCAATCATGAAATGGATTACGGCAGTCAAAAGGCGTCCTGCCTTGTCCACGTCCCATCAGGCTTGTGCAGCCAGCCCGTCTGTTGTGGGTAAAGCGCCCTGCTCTTTTGGCAGGATCAGGTGATCGGGTACCGTGCCGTGCCATTTTTTCGCACACACGTAATAGAGGGCCGCGGGCAGCACCAGGCCGATGATCCAGGAAATATCCACGTCACCCAGCGCGGCCACCAAAGGGCCGGTGTAGAACTTGGTCGAGATGAACGGCAACTGCACCAGCACGCCGAAGACATAGACACTGATACCCAAGAGGTTCCAGCGGCCATAGCGACCGTTCGGGTCGGCCAGTGCCGGCACGTCATAGCGCTCGCGGGTGATGCAGTAGTAATCCACCAGGTTGATCGCGCTCCAGGGCGTGAAAAACGCCAGCAGGAACAGGATGAACGACTTGAATGCACCGAGAAACGAGTGCTGGCCGAGCAAGGCGATCAGGGTTGCCGTACCGACGATGGCGAGCACGAACACCAGGCGTTGCAGACGCGTAACCTCCAGGCGGCCACGGAAACCGCTGATAATGGTCGCGATGCACATGAAGCTGCCGTAGGAGTTGAGCGTGGAGATGGTGACCTTGCCGAACGCGATGCTGAAGTACAGCAGTGCAGCGGTGGCCCCCGTGCCGCTCAAGCCAACGATGTAGGCCACTTCATGCCCGGCAAATTGGCCGTTGGACATGGCCGCGGCGAACACGCCGAGCACCATTGCCACCTGCGCGCCGATGACCGAACCCGCGCCGGCGGCGAGAAAGGTTTTCACTGACGACGTGTTGCTCGGCAGATAACGCGAATAGTCCGCCACGTAGGGGCCGAAAGCGATCTGCCAGGAGGCCGCAAGCGACACGGCCAACAGAAAGCTGCTCCAGCTGAAGTGGCGGATTTGCAGGAGCGCGCCAACGTCGGTCTGGCTCATCAGGCGACTGAACAGATATACAAAGGCAATCACACCGATGATGCTGGCGACACGGCCGATGAAGTGGATCACCCGGTAACCCAGTACGGTGACCAGCACGATGACACTGGCGAAAATCAGAATACCTACGCTGTCGCTGACTCCGAACAATTGGCCCAGCGCCTGACCCGACAGCACGGTGCCGGTCGCGGTGAAACCCACGTACATCAAGCACACCAGCACGATCGGGATAGCCGCGCCATACACGCCGAACTGCACCCGGCTGGAGATCATCTGCGGCAAGCCGAGCTTGGGGCCTTGCGCCGCGTGCAGCGCCATGACGCCGCCGCCGATCAGTTGACCGATGAGCAGGCCGATCAACGACCAGAACACATCACCACCCAGCACCACGGCCAGGGCCCCGGTGACAATCGCGGTGATCTGCAGGTTGGCACCCATCCATAGGGTGAACTGGCTCAATAGACGACCGTGTCTTTCCGCTTCCGGGATGTAGTCGATCGAACGCCTTTCGATCAACGGGGTGGTGTCGTTTGCAGCCATGTTGTTCAACCTCTGATGGATTGTCTTGGGGTTGCCGCCGATCCAATGTGGGAGGGGGCTTGCCCCCGATTGCGGTGTATCAGCCAACAGATCAGGTGACTGACCCGCCGCTATCGGGGGCAAGCCCCCTCCCACATGGGTCACTTGATCATCGGCAGGTTGAGGCCCTGCTCTTTGGCGCAATCGATAGCAATCTGATAACCGGCATCGGCATGACGCATCACCCCGGTCGCCGGGTCGTTATGCAGCACCCGCGCAATCCGCTCGGCCGCTTCATCGGTACCGTCGCAGACGATCACCATGCCTGAGTGCTGAGAGAAGCCCATGCCCACGCCACCACCGTGGTGCAGCGAGACCCAGGTCGCGCCGCTGGCGGTGTTGAGCAAGGCGTTGAGGAGCGGCCAGTCGGACACGGCATCGGAACCGTCCTGCATGGCCTCGGTTTCGCGGTTCGGGCTGGATACGGAACCGGAGTCCAGGTGGTCACGACCGATCACCACAGGGGCGGACAGCTCGCCGCTGCGTACCATTTCGTTGAAGGCCAGGCCGAGCTTGGCGCGCTGGCCCAGGCCGACCCAGCAGATACGTGCCGGCAGGCCCTGGAAGCTGATGCGCTCGCGGGCCATGTCCAGCCAGTTGTGCAGGTGGGCGTCGTCCGGGATCAACTCTTTGACTTTGGCGTCGGTCTTGTAGATGTCTTGCGGGTCGCCAGACAGCGCCGCCCAGCGGAACGGGCCAATGCCACGGCAGAACAGCGGGCGAATGTAGGCCGGTACGAAACCCGGGAAGTCGAAGGCATTTTCCACGCCCTCTTCCTGGGCCATCTGGCGGATGTTATTGCCGTAGTCGAAGGTTGGGATGCCTTGCTTCTGGAATTCCAGCATGGCCTTGACGTGCACGGCCATGGACTGCTTGGCGGCCTTGATCACGGCAGCCGGCTCGGTTTTGGCGCGGGCGCGGTATTCGTCCCAGGTCCAGCCGGCCGGCAGGTAGCCGTTGAGCGGGTCGTGGGCGCTGGTCTGGTCGGTGACCATGTCCGGGCGCACGCCACGCTTGACCAGCTCTGGCAGAATTTCGGCGGCGTTGCCCAGCAGGGCGATGGAAATGGCCTTGCCTTCCTTGGTGTACTTGGCGATGCGCGCCAGGGCGTCATCGAGGTCGGTGGCTTGTTCGTCGACATAGCGGCTGGCCAGGCGGAAGTCGATGCTGACCTGTTGGCACTCGATATTCAGCGAGCAGGCGCCGGCCAGGGTCGCGGCCAACGGTTGCGCGCCGCCCATGCCGCCGAGGCCAGCGGTGAGGACCCAACGGCCCTGAAGATTTGAATCGTAGTGCTGACGGCCAGCTTCGACGAAGGTTTCATAGGTGCCCTGGACGATGCCTTGGCTACCGATGTAGATCCAGCTGCCGGCGGTCATCTGGCCGTACATGGCCAGGCCCTTGGCATCCAGTTCGTTGAAGTGCTCCCAACTGGCCCAGTGTGGTACCAGGTTGGAGTTGGCGATCAGTACGCGCGGGGCGTTGCTATGGGTCTTGAACACGCCGACCGGCTTGCCGGACTGCACCAGCAGGGTTTCGTCATCGTTCAAATGGGTGAGGCTCTCGACAATCTGGTCGTAACATTCCCAGTTGCGCGCCGCACGGCCAATACCGCCGTAAACCACGAGTTCCTTGGGGTTCTCGGCCACTTGTGGGTCGAGGTTGTTCATCAACATGCGCAGCGGCGCTTCGGTCAGCCAGCTTTTGGCGGTGAGCTTGTTACCGCGGGCGGCGCGGATTTCGACGTCACGGTATTTTGTAGACTTGGTCACTGCTAGGACTCCTCGGCGATCGATGCGCGAACATGGATGGTGCGAAGGAAGCTCTTACGCACACATCTTTACTTGTATGTACAAGCATATGCAATCGAGCGGCCAACTTTAGCCGGGAGTGGTTGGGATTTTTTTGCACGGGGCGTGCGAGCCTTGTAAATCAAGGCTTCAACGCTTGATGAAATTTCTTACGGAGGTTTTTTGCAGCAAGGGAAATTTGTCACGGCAGCGAAGCTTTGCATCACGCTGGGGCATTCGGTAACAAATTGGTGCGCGGGCTGGAAACAGATTTTGTGAACAATGCAAAAACAAATGTGGGAGCTGGCTTGCCTGCGATAGCAGTGTGTCAGTCAGCACATCCTAGGCTGATACACCGCTATCGCAGGCAAGCCAGCTCCCACAGTTTTTAACCGAGTGCGGTCAATTCGATTACGCAGCTGCGGCCGCTGACCGAGATATCCAGCAAGCCAGTGTTATCGTCCACTTGCAGGCAATCGTGATGGCCGAGCTTCTCGCCCAACACCTTCACCTCATCCGCCACGCTGAACACCAACACCGTCTGCGCCGTGCTGAAAAACTGCTGCACACCGTCCACCCACTGCAACCGTGCATGGTAACGCTCGGGCGAGTAGATCAGGTTGAAGTCGCGGATCGGCCCAGTGATCAAGCGGCAGGAAACCTGGCTTTCACCCTGGAACGCGAACGGCTGCAACGGTAACAAGCCGCGCTGCTCCTCGCCGTCCACGGTCAACACCATGCCCGCGCCCTTGATCACCGTGATCACGCGCTGGTAACCGGCGAAGGTGGAAAAACCACCCGACTCGGCGATATCGGCAATCGACACACGCCAGCCAAATCCATCCAGGCCGATGCCGGCGTCGCGGCTGATTTCTTCGGTGCTGCCGCCACCGTTTTTCCACGGCATGCGCACGTAGTCGGCGGCGCGCCAGACCTTCACTGTACTCATTTGCTGAAACGTCCTTCCAGGCTGTGACGGGAACCGGGGTGGATCAATCGCGCAGCGGTTACCGGCTGGCGACCCGACCAGGTGCGACGGCGAATCAACAGGCACGGCTCGCTCGGCTCGATCTGCAACAGCTTGCACTCGGCTGCGTCGGCAAGGATCGCTTCGACCACATGCTCACCCTCGGTCAACGGCGCGACCTGGTTCAGATAGGCATAGGGGGTTTGCTGGGTGAAGTCCTGCTGCAAATATTGCGGCGCAACCAGGGCGTTGACGAAACGATCTTCGATTTGCACGGGAATATCGTTCTCGTAATGCACAATCAACGAGTGGAACACTCGCCCACCTTCACGCATTTCCAGGGCGACGGCGCGTTCGGAACCCGCGGCCTCTTCGCCCAGGGTGATGACCTGGCACGTGTGCCGATGCCCGCGGGAAGCGATTTCATCGGCAATGTTGTGCACTTCAAACAGCGCCGACTGGCTCTTCGGCTCGGCCACGAACGTACCCACGCCTTGCATGCGCACCAGCAGACCTTCGGCGGTAAGCTCACGCAGGGCGCGGTTAATGGTCATGCGGCTGAAACCCAGCTGGCTGACCAGTTCGCTTTCCGACGGCACGCGGTAATGGGGCGGCCAGTTGCCGTTGAGGATCTGCTGGCTGATCATCTGTTTGACGCGGGCATACAAGGGCGCCGGACTTTCGTCCATGTGGGCAGCCAGCGAAGACTTGGCAGGCGGAGTCGGCACGAGGAATCCTTGCAGGGGAAAAAGATGCATAGATTGCCGGAGTTTACCGAGCAGGCAAACGTCTGTATATGTATATACAAATAAACACACGACCGGGGTGCCTTGATCATGTCCGCTTTCTTTGCCGAACGCGCGCTGCTGCCTAATGGATGGGCCAACGATGTACGTCTTGAAGTCAGCGCCGATGGCCTGCTGACCCATGTTGAGCCCAATGCCAGTGCAGACGCTGCCGAACGGCTCAGGGGCCCAGTATTGGCGGGCATGCCAAACCTGCATTCCCATGCCTTCCAGCGCGCAATGGCAGGTCTGGCCGAAGTGGCCGGCAACCCCAATGACAGTTTCTGGACTTGGCGCGACCTGATGTACCGCATGGTCGGCAAGATCAACCCCGAGCAGTTACAGGTCATCGCCCGCCAGCTGTATATCGAAATGCTCAAGGCTGGGTACACCTCGGTGGCCGAGTTTCATTATGTGCATCACGATACCAACGGCCAGCCATATGCCGACCGTACGGAACTGTCACGCCAGATCAGCCTGGCAGCCGCCAGCAGCGGGATCGGCCTGACCTTGCTGCCGGTGCTCTATACCCACGCAGGTTTCGGTGGCCAGGCGCCGAATGAGGGGCAGCGCCGGTTTATCAATAGCACCGAGCACTACCTGGACCTGCAAGCGCGTTTGCAGCCGATCCTGGCGGCACAACCTGCGCAGCAACTGGGCCTGTGTTTCCACTCCCTGCGTGCGGTCACCCCCGAACAGATCCAGCAAGTGCTGGCGGCCAGTGACAAGACCTGCCCGGTGCATATCCATATCGCCGAGCAGCAAAAAGAAGTCGACGATTGCCTGGCCTGGAGCGGCAAGCGCCCGCTGCAATGGCTGTATGACAACGTTGAAGTGGACGAGCGCTGGTGCCTGGTGCACGCCACTCATGCCGATGCTGACGAAGTGACGCGCATGGCCAACAGCCGAGCGATTGCCGGTTTGTGCCTGACCACCGAAGCCAACCTGGGCGATGGGATTTTCCCGGCGGTGGATTTCCTTGCCCAGGGCGGACGCATGGGTATCGGCTCCGACAGCCATGTTTCACTGAGCGTGGTGGAGGAATTACGTTGGCTGGAATACGGCCAGCGTCTTCGCGATCAACGGCGTAATCGCCTGTATCGCAGTGATCAGCCAATGGTTGGCCGCACGCTGTTCGATGCTGCGCTGGATGGTGGCGCACAGGCGCTTGGCCAGCCGATCGGGCGGCTGGAAGTCGGCAAGCGGGCGGATTGGATTGTGCTGGACGGTAGCGACCCGTACCTGGCGACCGCCAGTGAGGATGGGATTCTCAATCGCTGGCTGTTTGCAGGTGGCGATCGCCAAGTGCGCGACGTGCTGGTCAATGGCAAGTGGGTGGTGCGGGATGGGCATCATGCCGGCGAAGAGGAAAGCAACCGGGCATTCACCCAGGTCTTGAAGGCTTTGTTGGGCTAACGGCCAACACCTAACAAATGTGGGAGGGGGCTTGCTCCCGATAGCGGTGTGTCAGTATCAGATGTACTGGCTGACACACTGCATCGGGAGCAAGCCCCCTCCCACATTTGATTACTGCGAACTCTTGGCCATTTGTTTATCTGAAGTACGCCAGATCAACCGCGTAGTGTCATACCCCTGCTGTCGCGCCCTGCTCAACAGGTCTTCACGCGTCTCGGCACTCACCGTCGGCGTGCGCGACAGGATCCACATATAGCGCCGGCTCGGGCTGCCGACGATGGCGGTCTTGTAGTCATCGCTGACATACAGCACCCAGTAATCGCCCTTGGCAACGCCCGGCAACAGTGACGTAAACCAGTTATTGAATTCCACCCAGAGCTTGTCGGTTTTGCCAGGCACCTGCGGCGTGGCCGTGCCTTTGGCTTCTTGCCACTTCCATTCAGGCGTCAGGCAGCGGTTGAACACCGACATGTCGCCATCCGGCAGCAAGGTGTAACGCGCCTCGGACTGCGCGCAGTTGCGCTGGAAGTACATCGGCAATCGGGCCAACTCATACCAGGTGCCCTGGTAACGCTTGAGGTTGACGTTGGTTGCCGTCTTGGGTTGCAGATCATCGCCAGAATGGCTGGCGCAGCCCGCCAAAAACAGGCTGGCGCAAAGGAACAAAACAAAACGCATCATTCTTCTTCTCCCGCAGGCTCGCGCCCCGGTTTACTTCAGGCCTTGCCCGGAAAACATCAGAACTTTGTCACCGGCGTACTGCACGCTGATAAAGCTGTTTTTATCGCCCCAGGTGCAGCTGGACATGCCCAGCGCACCGGAACAATCGGTCGGCTTACCCAGCAACGACTCCACCTCGGCCTTGGCCATGCCAGCCGACAGTTTCTGGTAGTTTTCTTGAGTGACCTTGCTGCAAGCGGCTAACAGCACGCAAAAAGTCAGCAGGGCGAGACGGCGTAAAGACATGGAAAAGCTCCTGGAGAGACAAAGCAGCTGGGGTATCTGCCAGAAGCTTAGAAGGGAAAAGGGGTGTCTGGTTCCCGACGAGCGAAAACAAAAAAGCCCCGAAAACGCTGAAACGTTTCGGGGCTTCTTCAAGGGTGAACGGCCTCACAACACAGTGGATAACTTATCGCCGTGTATTACTTCTTGTGGTAGCTGGTCACACGCTCAACTTCTTCCTTGGAACCCAGGAACACCGCCACACGCTGGTGCAAACCTTCAGGCTGGATGTCGAGGATGCGCTGGTGGCCATCGGTGGACGCACCGCCTGCCTGCTCAACCAGGAACGACATCGGGTTGGCTTCGTACATCAGGCGCAGTTTGCCCGGCTTGGACGGCTCGCGGCTGTCGCGTGGGTACATGAACAGGCCACCACGGGTCAGGATGCGGTGCACATCGGCAACCATCGCAGCGACCCAGCGCATATTGAAGTTCTTCTTCAACGGGCCTTCTTCGCCTTCCATCAACTCGTTGACGTAGCGTTTCACCGGTTCTTCCCAGTGACGCTGGTTAGACATGTTGATGGCGAATTCCTGGGTAGAAGCAGGAATCGAAATGTCTTCGTGGGTCAGCACGAAGCTGCCCATTTCGCGGTCCAGCGTGAAGCCTTTGACGCCATCACCCAGGGTCAGCACCAGCATGGTCTGTGGACCGTAGATGGCATAACCGGCAGCGACCTGCTCGGTGCCCGGCTGCAGGAAGGCCTTTTCGTTCAGGGCTTCGTTCTGGCTCAGGTATTCATTCGGGCAACGCAGTACCGAGAAGATGGTGCCGACCGGTGCATTGATGTCGATGTTGGACGAACCGTCCAGTGGGTCGAATACCAGCAGGTAAGCGCCTTTCGGGTACTTGCCAGGGATCTGGTAGGCATTGTCCATTTCTTCGGACGCCATGCCGGCCAGGTGACCGCCCCATTCGTTGGCTTCGAGCAGGATTTCGTTGGAGAGTACGTCGAGCTTCTTCTGCACTTCACCTTGGACGTTTTCAGTGCCCATGCTGCCCAGGACGCCGCCCAGTGCGCCTTTGGAAACGGCGTGGCTGATTTCCTTGCAAGCACGCGCCACCACTTCGATAAGGAAGCGCAGATCGGCAGGCGTATTGTTGCTGCGGGTCTGCTCGATCAAATAGCGACTCAGGGTAACGCGGGACATGGAAGGCTCCGGAGAATGGGGGGCTGAAAACCCGCGCAGTTTAACGCGAGTCGAGGGTTATTTCCTCTAATCAGAGGATTTAACGCCAATAGAGTTCACGACCTGGCGCCACGACCCTCTCCAACATCGCAGAACCCATGTGGGAAGGGGCTTGCCCCCTCCCACATTTTTTAACCGCAGTGGTCAGTCGAGGGCTTTCCAGATCTCGGTGGCGTACTCGCGGATGGTCCGGTCCGAGCTGAACCAGCCCATGCGCGCGGTATTGAGCACCGCCGAACGCCACCATTCCTTGGAATCGTGCCAGTGGGCTTCGACCCGCGCCTGGGCGTCCCAGTAGGAATCAAAGTCGGCACACACCAGGAAACGGTCGTAGTCGATCAGCCCATCGATCAGGCCCACATAGCGCCCCGGATCATCCGGCGAGAACACCCCGCCACGGATCGCTTGCAACACGTCGTTCAAGCGATGGGACGCGGCGATGTCCGGCCCGGCGTTGAACTCACCGGCGTGCTTGCGGGCTTCCACCTGCTGGGCACTGAGGCCGAAGATAAACATGTGCTCGGCACCGACCCGCTCGTGCATCTCCACGTTGGCGCCGTCCATGGTGCCGATGGTCAGCGCGCCGTTGAGGCCGAACTTCATGTTGCTGGTACCCGATGCTTCAAAGCCGGCAGTGGAAATCTGCTCCGACAAGTCCGCCGCCGGAATGATGCTCTCCGCCAGGCTGACGTTGTAGTTGGGCAGGAACACCACTTTGAGCAAACCGCGCACGGTCGGGTCGTTGTTGACGGTGCGGGCGATGTCGTTGGTCAGCTTGATGATCAGCTTGGCCTGGTGGTAGCTGGCTGCAGCCTTGCCGGCGAAGATCTTCACCCGCGGCACCCAGTCGGTGCCCGGCTCGGCGCGGATCGCCTGGTACAGCGCCACGGTGTGCAGCAGGTTGAGCAGTTGGCGCTTGTATTCGTGGATGCGCTTGACCTGCACATCGAACATCGCCGCCGGGTTGATCGCGATACCCAGGCGCTCATGGATGATCTGGGCCAGTGCACGCTTGCTGTGCAGGCGCTGTTCAGCGAAGGACTTGCGGAAAGCCTGCTTCTCGGCGAACGGCTCCAATTCGATCAAACGCTGCTCGGGCTGGTCGAGAATATCCGGCCCCAGGGCTTCCACCAGCATATCGGTCAGCTTGGGGTTGGCCTGGTACAACCAGCGGCGGAAGGTGATGCCGTTGGTTTTGTTGTTGATGCGCTCGGGATACAGCTTGTGCAGCTCGGAGAACACCGTGCTGCGCATCAACTGGGTATGCAGGCCCGATACACCGTTGACGCTATGGGAGCCGAGGAATGCCAGGTTGCCCATGCGCACGCGGCGGCCGTTGTCCTCTTCGATCAGCGAGACGGCGCGCAGTACGTCGAAGTCGTGGATGCCCTTGGCGCGCAGCGAGTCGATGTGTTGGGCGTTGATCAGGTAGATGATCTGCATGTGCCGGGGCAACATGCGCTCCATCAGACCTACGGGCCAGGTTTCCAGCGCTTCGGGCAGCAAGGTGTGGTTGGTGTACGACAGGGTTTCGACGGTGACATCCCACGCGGCTTCCCACGGCACGTCATGCAGGTCGACCAGTTGGCGCATCAGCTCGGCCACGGCGATGGACGGATGGGTGTCGTTGAGCTGGATCGCGGCGTGTTCGCCCAGGCTCAGCACCGAACCGTGCATGTTCTTGTGGCGGCGCAGCAAATCCTGCAAGGACGCCGAAACGAAGAAGTACTCCTGGCGCAGGCGCAATTCCTGCCCCGCTTCAGTGCTGTCGGCCGGGTAAAGCACGCGAGAGATGCTTTCGGCACGGGCTACTTCGGCGACGGCGCCCAAGTGGTCACCGGCATTGAAGCGCTCCAGGTGCAAGTCTTCCACTGCCCGTGCACGCCAAAGGCGCAGGGTGTTGACGCTGGCGCCACGCCAGCCGACTACCGGGGTGTCATAGGCAACAGCCCTGACGGTTTCGTTGGGTGACCACACCTGGATCATCTTGCCGGAGGCGTCCGCCAGGGTTTCGACGCTGCCGCCAAAGCCGATCGGGTAAATCACTTCGGCGCGTTCGAACTCCCAAGGGTTACCAAAATCCAGCCAGCGTTCGGTCTGCTCCTGCTGCCAGCCATCAACGATGGCCTGGCGGAACAAGCCGTGCTCATAGCGAATGCCATAGCCATGCCCGGCAATCCCCAAGGTCGACATGCTTTCCATAAAGCACGCCGCCAGACGGCCCAGGCCACCATTGCCGAGCGCCGCGTCGGGCTCAAGCAGGCGGATGCGCTCCAGATCGACGCCCAACTCCGACAGCGCTTCACGGGCGATCTCCAACACGCCCAGATTGCTCAGGCTGTCGTACAACAGACGGCCAATGAGAAATTCCAGCGAGAGGTAATAAACGCGCTTCTGGCCTTTGCGATAAATACGCCGCGTGTGGTCCATCCAGTGATCGACCATCTGGTCGCGGGCGGCCAGGGCAATGGCTTCGAACCAGTCATGGTCGAAGGCGTGATCCGGGTCTTTGCCCACCGCGTAGGTGAGTTTGGTCAAGACAGCATCGCGGAATGCGGCTACCTCTGCTTCTCGTGCAAGCGGTTCCTGAGACATCGGTGCGACCTCGGGCGAGATTGAAGGAGTTGCTAGAGCCTAGTCGGTCTGACAGACGGTAGACGTGCTGGTTCGGCAGTTTTTTAACTCATTCACCATTGGCTGAATTTGATGCAGGGGTCGTGCCCGATCAGGCCGCGGCGAAGCCTTTGAGCTGAAACCTGCAAAATATTGTTCAAAAAACCACCAATCCCGGTATGATCCCGCGCCCGTATACCGCCCCACCCTGGAACCCTGATGAAGCCTCAACTGATCGCCGCCGCGGAACTCGACCGTCTCGAAACGTGGCAGAAATATTCCGCCCACATGTGCGGCGGCTGCGTGTCCAGCTGTTGCACCCTGCCGGTTGAGGTGAAGATCAAGGACCTGATCCGCATTGGCATCGTCGACGAGTTCGAGCGCGGCGACCCGCCGAAGAACATCGCCAAGCGTTTGCAGAAAGAAGGCATCGTCGAGCGCTACAACAACAAATCCGAGATTTTTACCCTGCAGCGCATGAGCAACAACGACTGCCTGTACCTGGATCGTAAGACGCGCTTCTGCACTATTTATGACAAGCGCCCGGATACTTGCCGCAACCACCCGAAAATCGGGCCGCGGCCGGGGTATTGCGCTTACAAGCCCAAGGAAGTGGTACGCGAGACCAACTTCAAGACTCTCGATAAATTCTGACTCGGGTTTTGTAGTGTTCTGAAGGGCCTCATCGGGGGCAAGCCCCCTCCCACATTTTGATTTGGGAACACATTCAAATGTGGGAGCTGGCTTGCCTGCGATGGGGCCAGTAAAGACGACACACAAACTGCGGGCACAAAAAAACGCCCCCGGCCTTTCGACCGGGGGCGTTTTTCATTCAGCCTGAGTTAACTCAGTTCTTGGCTTTCTTGGCAGCGCGGGTACGCTCGCCTTCGTCCAGGATCTTCTTACGCAGGCGGATCGACTTAGGCGTGACTTCGCACAGCTCGTCGTCCTGGATGAATTCCAGGGCCTGTTCCAGGGTGAAGCGAACAGGTGGAACCAGAGCGATGGTTTCGTCTTTGCCCGAAGCACGCATGTTGTCGAGCTTCTTGCCTTTGGTTGGGTTGACGCCCATGTCGTTGTCACGGCTGTTCAGACCAACGATCTGGCCGTTGTAGATCTCTTGACCGTGTTCAACGAACAGCTTGCCACGCGCCTGGAGGGTTTCCAGGGAGTAGGTCAGCGCCTTGCCGGTTTCTACCGATACCAGAACACCGTTCTGACGGCCGGACATGTCGCCGGACTTCATGGTGTCGTAGCGATCGAAGATCGAGGTCAGGATGCCAGCACCGTTGGTCAGGGTCAGGAACTGGTTACGGAAACCGATCAGACCGCGAGCAGGGATGTTGTATTCCAGACGTACACGGCCTTTGCCATCCGGCACCATGTTGGTCAGGTCGCCCTTACGCAGGCCCATCTCTTCCATGACCTTGCCCTGGGATTCTTCAGGGGTGTCGATGGTGACGTTTTCGAACGGTTCCTGCTTCACGCCGTCAACAGTACGGATGATCACTTCCGGACGACCAACACCCATTTCGAAACCTTCGCGACGCATGGTTTCGATCAGTACCGAGAGGTGCAGCTCACCACGGCCGGAGACCTTGAACTTGTCAGCCGAGTCGCCTTCTTCAACGCGCAGAGCAACGTTGTACAGCAGCTCCTTGTCCAGACGCTCCTTGATGTTACGGGAGGTCACGAACTTGCCTTCTTTACCGCAGAACGGCGAGTCGTTTACCTGGAAGGTCATGGAAACGGTTGGCTCGTCAACGGTCAGAGGCTTCATCGCCTCAACGTTGTCCGGCTGGCACAGGGTGTCGGAGATGAACAGCGAGTCCATGCCGCTTACGCATACGATGTCGCCAGCGAAAGCTTCTTCAACGTCGATACGGTGCAGACCGTGGTGACCCATCAGCTTCAGGATACGACCGTTACGCTTCTTGCCGTCGGCGCCGATAGCGACAACCGGGGTGTTCGGCTTGACGCTACCACGAGCGATACGGCCAACGCCGATAACACCCAGGAAGCTGTTGTAGTCCAGTGCCGAGATTTGCATCTGGAACGGGCCGTCACGGTCAACTTTCGGCGCGGGTACGTTGTCGACGATCGACTGGTACAGCGGGGTCATGTCTTCAGCCATGTCGGTGTGGTCAAGACCAGCAATACCGTTCAGGGCCGAGGCGTAGATGACCTGGAAGTCCAGCTGTTCTTCGGTGGCACCCAGGTTGTCGAACAGGTCGAAGATCTGGTCCAGAACCCAGTCCGGACGCGCGCCTGGACGGTCAACCTTGTTGATGCACACGATCGGACGCAGGCCGGCTTCGAAGGCCTTCTTGGTCACGAAACGGGTTTGCGGCATAGGGCCGTCTTGAGCGTCAACCAGCAGCAGAACGGAGTCAACCATCGACATTACGCGTTCTACTTCGCCGCCGAAGTCGGCGTGGCCCGGGGTGTCCACGATGTTGATGTGGTAGCCGTTCCAGTTGATGGCGGTGTTTTTTGCCAGGATGGTAATACCGCGCTCTTTTTCCTGGTCGTTGGAGTCCATCACGCGCTCGTCGTTGAGCTCGTTGCGCTCCAGGGTGCCGGATTGACGCAGGAGTTTGTCTACCAGGGTGGTTTTACCATGGTCAACGTGAGCAATGATGGCGATGTTACGTAGATTTTCGATCACTTGTGTATCTCGATCAGAGGATTCGGTGTGCTGACAGGTCGTGGCAGCGATTAACAGTAGAGTCAGGCCTTGCCGTTACAGCTTGACGGCAGAGTCGGGGGGCCGGTGACGCAGGCCACAGGCAAACAGCCCCGGGCTCTTAGCTCGGTCGATAAACGCGCACATTGGCATGCCCCTCACTGAGCAAATGGTGGGCATGCAGGCGACTCATCACGCCTTTGTCGCAATACAACAGGTACTGACGGCTGTTATCCAGTTCCTTGAAACGCGCGTTCAGTGCGTAGAACGGCAGCGTTTGCACGTCGATGCCGGCGATTTCCAGCGGCTCATCCTCAGCGGCATCCGGGTGACGGATGTCGATGACGATCTGGCCGGCCAGGGCTTCGCTGACTTCTTCGATTTTTACATCCTGGCCCAACTCGTCGATCACTCGATCGATTGGGACCAGCTTGGCGTTCTCGAGCGCACGCTCCAGAATCGCCATGTCGAATTCTTTCTCTTCATGCTCCACGCGGTGACGCTTGGCGTGGGTCTTGGGGTTCACCGAGATGACCCCGCAGTACTCGGGCATGTGCTTGGCAAAGTCGGCGGTGCCGATTTGCTCTGCCAGGTCGATGATGTCCTGCTTGTGGCTGGCGATCAGCGGGCGCAACACCAGCTTCTCGGTGACGCAGTCGATGATCGACAGGTTTGGCAGCGTCTGGCTGGACACCTGGGAAATCGCCTCGCCGGTCACCAGCGCGTCGATCTGCAATTGATCGGCGATTCGGGACGCGGCGCGCAACATCATACGCTTCAATACCACGCCCATATGACTGTTATCGACTTTGCCGAGAATTTCGCCCAGCACTTCCTCGAACGGCACGCTTACAAATAGCACGCGCTGGGAGCTGCCGTACTTCTTCCAGATAAAGTGCGCAACTTCCATCACGCCCAATTCATGGGCACGCCCGCCCAGGTTAAAGAAGCAGAAGTGGCTCATCAGGCCGCGACGCATGATCTGGTAGGCCGCCACCGTGGAATCGAAACCGCCGGACATCAATACCAGGGTCTGTTCCAGGGCGCCCAGCGGGTAGCCGCCGATGCTGTTGTGCTGGCTGTGGATCACAAACAACCGTTGGTCGCGAATTTCCATGCGCACTTCAATTTGCGGCGCTTTAAGGGAAATTCCAGCGGCGCCGCACTCGCGACGCAGCTTGCTGCCGACGTATTTCTCTACATCCATGGAGCTGAAGGTGTGCTTGCCGGCACGCTTGCAGCGCACCGAAAAAATCTTCCCTTCAAGTGCACTGCCGTAGTGCTGCTTGCACTTTTCGGTGATGTCGTCGAAGTCGCCCAGCGGGTACTCATCCACCTGCAGGAAATGCGCGATGCCCGGCATGCAGCTCAGGCGCTCGGTCATGTCCTTCAAGGCTTTGGCGTCAGTAATGCGGGTTTCCAGCTCGAGGTTGTCCCACACACCGTTCACCACCACAGCCGGGTCCAGGTCACGGAGCACGGCACGGATGTTCTTGGCCAACTGACGGATGAAACGCGTCCGTACCGGTCGGCTTTTGATGGTGATCTCGGGGAAGACTTTAACGATTAATTTCATGGAAACAGCGCGCGCCGGGCCTGCTGAAAAAGGGGGGCGCGGATTATAGCGGAAATCGCTCAAGGTTTAACCAGTTAATATGCATCGAACGTGCAACGCACCAAAACGGGTCATTTACACAAATAAACGCTACATTGCAGTGCGCTATTTCTCGCACTTTGGCCTATTGCACCGCTATAGGGGCCATTTTGAGGCAAAAAGACCATGTTGGCGCACTGGCATGTAATTTGCTCTCTTGTGAGGCAGGTTGCCTTGGCGGAGTATCCGCGCCGGCATCACCCACATTTTAAGGGCTAACTCCACTACCCAAGCCCGAAGCCACCCGGAGGACACCATGTCGAAGTCGGTTCAACTCATCAAAGATCATGACGTTAAATGGATTGATCTGCGCTTCACGGACACAAAAGGCACTCAGCACCACGTGACCATGCCGGCTCGCGACGCGCTGGATGATGCTTTCTTCGAAGAAGGCAAAATGTTCGACGGTTCCTCCATCGCCGGCTGGAAAGGCATTGAAGCTTCCGACATGATCCTGATGCCGGACGACAGCACTGCCGTGCTGGACCCGTTCACCGAAGAGCCGACCCTGATCCTGGTCTGCGACGTGATCGAGCCGTCGACCATGCAAGGCTACGACCGCGACCCACGTGCGATCGCCAAGCGTGCCGAGGAATACCTGAAGTCCACCGGTATTGGTGACACTGTATTCGTGGGCCCGGAGCCAGAGTTCTTCATCTTCGACCAGGTGAAGTTCAAGTCCGACATCTCCGGCTCCATGTTCAAGATCTACTCCGAACAAGGTTCGTGGATGTCCGACCAGGACGTGGAAGGCGGCAACCATGGCCACCGTCCAGGCATCAAAGGCGGCTACTTCCCGGTTCCACCGTTCGACCACGACCACGAAATCCGTACCTCCATGTGCAACGCCATGGAAGACATGGGCCTGGTCATCGAAGTGCATCACCACGAAGTGGCGACTGCCGGCCAGAACGAAATCGGTGTGAAGTTCAACACCCTGGTGGCCAAGGCTGACGAAGTTCAGACCCTGAAGTACTGCGTACACAACACTGCCGTCGCTTACGGCCGTACCGCTACCTTCATGCCCAAGCCTCTGTACGGCGATAACGGTTCGGGCATGCACGTTCACCTGTCCATCGCCAAAGAAGGCAAGAACACCTTCGCAGGTGAAGGTTATGCCGGCCTGTCCGACACCGCCCTGTACTTCATCGGCGGCATCATCAAGCACGGTAAGGCCCTGAACGGCTTCACCAACCCGTCGACCAACTCCTACAAGCGTCTGGTCCCAGGTTTCGAAGCTCCGGTAATGCTGGCCTACTCGGCGCGTAACCGCTCTGCCTCGATCCGTATTCCTTACGTGTCCAGCCCGCGCGCTCGCCGTATCGAAGCTCGCTTCCCGGACCCGGCTGCCAACCCATACCTGGCCTTCGCTGCACTGGTCATGGCCGGCCTGGACGGTATCCAGAACAAGATCCACCCTGGCGACGCCGCCGACAAGAACTTGTACGACCTGCCGCCTGAAGAGGCCAAAGAGATCCCACAAGTGTGCGGCAGCCTGAAAGAAGCCCTGGAAGAGCTGGACAAGGGCCGTGCGTTCCTGACCAAAGGCGGCGTGTTCAGCGACGACTTCATCGACGCTTACATCGCCCTGAAAAGCGAAGAAGAAATCAAGGTGCGCACCTTCGTACACCCACTGGAATACGAGCTGTACTACAGCTGCTGATCCGGTAGCGTTGCTAAGGTAGCGTGATGAAAAAGACCTCCTTCGGGAGGTCTTTTTTTTGCCTGGGCGTTATGCAGCTTCAAATCTGCAAACCCAATCAAAAAGGTGGGAGGGGGCTTGCTCCCGATGGCAGAGTGTCAGGCAATATGTGTGTTACTGACACACCGCCATCGGGAGCAAGCCCCCTCCCACAAGGAGATCTGCGTTGAAACATAAATTCGTGTTCGCCCTGCTGTTCGTCAGCGCCGGTGTTTACGCCGCCCCACCTACCTTGGAGCCACTGCTCAACAGCATCGCCGAACGCCTGGAGATTGCCGATCAGGTGGCCTTGAGCAAATGGGACAGCCACAAACCCGTCGAAGACAAAAACCGCGAGCAGGAAGTGATCGCCAGCGTCGTCGCCCAAGCCCCGAGCTACAAGCTTGACCCCGCCGCCGCCGAGCAGTTTTTCTCGGCACAGATCGAAGCGAACAAACTGGTGCAATACACCCACCTGTCCGACTGGCAGTTCCAGGGCAAAGCCCCAGACGAGCCGCGCCCGGACCTGATCAAGCAGATTCGCCCGCAGCTGGATGAGCTGCAAAAACGCCTGCTGCAACAACTGGCCGACTTCACCCCGCACCGTGCCGATCCACAGTGCCCCCAATGGCTGGCCACCGCCGTGCATGAGCCGCTGAATGATCCGCTGCGCCAACTGGCAATGATCCGCGCCACCGCCGAACTCTGCATCTACAAAGGTTAATGACTGCAAACCCGGTAAAAATGTGGGAGCAAGCCCCCTCCCACATTTGGACTGTATCCATTCAGGGCCATCTCTGGCAGCTTCCTGAACAACCTTCACAAAACCGCACTATATTGGTGCGATAGGTTGCACCCTTACTCCAGCCACAGCCCATTTTGGTTCGAATCTTCCCGAAAAAGCTGGCAGAACGCCACAGTTTCGCGCCACAAACCCCTATTTCAGGGCTTTAACGCTTCTTTTCGGAGCCTTGGTTTGGTTTTTGCATTTTCCTTGTATCAGCGTGTGCCTCAAGCCTGCGCCTTGCTCCAAAAGAGGTCCCGATGACCATCAGTGATGCACTGCACCGTTTGTTACTCGACAACCTGACCACCGCGACCATCCTGCTCAATGCCGACCTGCGCCTTGAGTACATGAACCCGGCGGCGGAGATGCTCCTGGCCATCAGCGGCCAGCGCAGCCATGGGCAGTTCATCAGCGAGCTGTTCACCGAGTCGGCCGAAGCCTTGAGCTCGTTGCGCCAGGCCGTGGAGCAGGCACATCCGTTCACCAAGCGCGAAGCGATGCTCACCGCCCTCACCGGCCAGACCCTGACGGTCGATTACGCCGTAACCCCCATTCTGAGCAATGGCGCCACGCTGCTATTGCTCGAAGTACACCCCCGCGACCGCCTGCTGCGCATCACCAAGGAAGAGGCGCAGCTGTCCAAGCAGGAAACCAGCAAGATGCTGGTGCGCGGCCTGGCTCACGAGATCAAGAACCCGCTCGGCGGGATTCGCGGCGCCGCGCAGCTGCTGGCCCGCGAGCTGCCCGAGGAGCATCTCAAGGACTACACCAACGTCATCATCGAAGAAGCCGACCGCCTGCGTAACCTGGTGGACCGGATGCTCGGCTCCAACAAGTTGCCGTCATTGGCGATGACCAACGTGCATGAGGTGCTGGAGCGCGTCTGCCAACTGGTCGAGGCCGAAAGCCAGGGCTGTATCACCCTGGTACGCGACTATGACCCAAGCATTCCCGATGTATTGATCGACCGCGAGCAGATGATCCAGGCGGTGCTCAATATCGTGCGCAACGCCATGCAGGCCATCAGCAGCCAGAACGAGCTGCGCCTGGGCCGCATCAGCCTGCGTACCCGCGCCCTGCGCCAGTTCACCATCGGCCATGTACGCCATCGCCTGGTAACCAAGGTCGAGATCATCGACAACGGCCCGGGCATCCCCGCCGAACTGCAGGAAACCATCTTCTTCCCCATGGTCAGTGGCCGCCCGGACGGTACCGGGCTGGGCCTGGCCATTACCCAGAACATCATCAGCCAGCACCAGGGCCTGATCGAATGTGAGAGCCATCCCGGCCACACCACGTTCTCGATCTTCCTGCCATTGGAACAAGGAGCCCCCACGACATGAGCCGTAGTGAAACTGTCTGGATCGTCGATGACGACCGTTCTATCCGTTGGGTCCTGGAAAAAGCCTTGCAACAGGAAGGCATGACCACCCAGAGCTTCGACAGCGCCGACGGAGTGATGAGCCGCCTGGCACGCCAGCAGCCGGACGTGATCATCTCCGACATTCGTATGCCCGGCGCAAGCGGCCTGGACTTGCTGGCGCGCATCCGCGAGCAGCACCCGCGCTTGCCGGTGATCATCATGACTGCGCACTCGGACCTGGACAGCGCTGTCGCGTCCTACCAGGGCGGCGCCTTTGAATACCTGCCCAAGCCATTCGACGTGGATGAGGCGGTGGCGCTGGTCAAGCGCGCCAACCAGCACGCCCAGGAACAACAGAACCAGGAAGCCCCGCCAACCCTGACCCGCACCCCGGAAATCATCGGTGAAGCGCCAGCGATGCAGGAAGTGTTTCGCGCCATCGGGCGCTTGAGCCACTCCAACATCACTGTGCTGATCAATGGCGAGTCGGGCACCGGTAAAGAGCTGGTGGCCCATGCCCTGCACCGTCACAGCCCGCGTGCGGCCTCGCCGTTTATCGCGCTGAACATGGCGGCGATCCCCAAGGACCTGATGGAGTCCGAGCTGTTCGGCCATGAGAAAGGCGCGTTTACCGGCGCGGCCAACCTGCGGCGCGGGCGCTTTGAACAGGCCGACGGCGGCACGCTGTTTCTCGATGAGATCGGCGACATGCCGGCCGATACCCAGACCCGCTTGCTACGGGTGTTGGCAGACGGTGAGTTCTATCGTGTCGGCGGGCACACACCGGTCAAGGTTGATGTGCGCATCATTGCGGCCACCCACCAGAACCTCGAAACCCTGGTACACGCGGGCAAGTTCCGTGAGGACTTGTTCCACCGCCTCAATGTGATCCGCATCCATATCCCGCGCATGTCGGACCGCCGCGAAGACATCCCCACCCTCGCCCGCCACTTCCTCAGCCGCGCCGCCCTGGAGCTGGCGGTGGAGCCCAAGCTGCTCAAAAGCGAGACCGAGGAATACCTCAAGAACCTGCCGTGGCCCGGCAACGTGCGCCAGCTGGAGAACACGTGCCGCTGGATCACCGTAATGGCCTCCGGGCGTGAAGTGCATATCAGCGACCTGCCGCCTGAGCTGCTGAGCCTGCCGCAGGATTCGGCACCGGTAACCAACTGGGAACAAGCGCTGCGCCAATGGGCCGACCAGGCACTGGCGCGCGGCCAGTCGAACCTGCTGGACAGCGCCGTGCCGGCATTCGAGCGGATCATGATCGAGACCGCGTTGAAGCATACCGCCGGCCGTCGTCGCGATGCGGCCGTGCTACTGGGTTGGGGGCGCAATACCCTGACGCGCAAGATCAAGGAATTGGGGATGAAGGTAGATGGTGGGGATGATGATGAGGGTGATGAGGCCTGATCACACCTCCCAGTTCCACTGAAAGTCTAATGTGGGAGGGGGCTTGCTCCCGATAGCAGTAGTTCAGTCACCACATCTGTGTCTGACCCACCGCTATCGGGAGCAAGCCCCCTCCCACATTTGGATCTCTGCAATTCCACGACTGTGCACCGCTTCAATGCACCATGAACCGGCATCGGGCACGGGCTGGATACGTGGAAGACCGTTATCGCGGGACAACTCTCGCAAGCTGAAACCACCAAAGCCCCGGATTACGGGGCTTTGCGCTTTTTGGAAAAATTTTATGGGTGAAATTGCAAACTCTGGCACGCGCCCTGCAATAACCCTCGTACAACCCAGTTTCGGGGACCTTGGTACAGGCAGGCCGAGAATCCCCTCTTTAACACCGAAGCCTTAGGCTTCACCCCGTTTTGGGAGCCCTGGTACAGGCAGGCCGGGAACTCCCTCTTTTATTGCTCCTGGAGATGGACCTCCAGCCGCCAGCGGTCATCGACCTGCTCGCCTTTCCACTCCCCACGCAACGGTCGCGCCGCCACCAGGTTCAGCAGCAAACCGCCATCGGTCTTGCGCACACGCCAGTTCACGTCCTTGTCATTGACCTTGAGCTGCCCGCTGGCCGCCTTGCCCTGGGCGTCAAACAGCAACGCCACGGTGCCGTCGATATGCTCACCGTGCAGCTTGGGCTCACGGTTGAACCACACCGCTACACCGTCGACAGCAGGCACCACCTCCAGTAACTGGACTGGGTCTGGCGTGGTCAGGCGACCGATCATCAAACCCACCATCAAGCCGACAATCGCCAACGAGCCCAAAACCCTCGGCAATAGCTTCGGCCTCGGGTCTTCTTCAGGGGTAGAATGCAGCGCATCTTTGCCTTCGGAGCCGTGCATGTTTCACGTCATCCTTTTTCAACCAGAAATTCCGCCGAATACCGGCAACGTTATCAGGCTGTGCGCCAACAGTGGCTGCCACCTGCATTTGATCGAGCCGTTGGGCTTCGACATGGACGACAAGCGCCTGCGCCGCGCCGGGCTGGACTACCACGAGTACGCCACCCTCAAGCGCCATGCAGACCTGGCCAGTTGCCTGGAAAGCCTGGGCCATCCGCGCCTGTTCGCATTCACCACCAAGGGTTCGCGACCATTTCACGATGCCAGCTTTGCCGAGGGCGATGCCTTCCTGTTCGGCCCGGAAAGCCGTGGCCTGCCGGCCGAGGTGCTCGACGCCCTGCCCGATGGCCATCGCCTGCGTTTGCCGATGCGTGAGGGCTGCCGCAGCCTGAACCTGTCCAACACCGTAGCCGTCGCCGTCTATGAAGGCTGGCGCCAGCTTGGCTTTAAATAACACCGCATAACAAATGTGGGAGGGGGCTTGCTCCCGATGGCGGAGTGTCAGTCGACATCTAAGTGACTGTTCCACCGCTATCGGGAGCAAGCCCCCTCCCACATTGAGTGCTGCGTCGGGTTCGAGATTACTGAACCGTCGGCGCGCCTTCCTGTTGCATGCGCTGCAGCTCTTGGGCGTACAGGGCATCGAAGTTCACCGGAGCCAGCATCAGTGCCGGGAACGAGCCACGGGTGACCAGGCTGTCCAGGGTCTCACGGGCGTACGGGAACAGGATGTTCGGGCAGAACGCGCCCAGGGTGTGGCTCATGGACGCTTCGTCCAGGCCCTGGATCAGGAAGATACCGGCCTGTTGCACTTCAGCGATGAAGGCCACTTCTTCGCCGTTCTTGACGGTGACCGACAGAGTCAGCACCACTTCGTGGAAGTCGCCTTCCAGGGCTTTCTGACGGGTGTTCAAGTCCAAGGCAACGCTTGGGGTCCATTCCTGACGGAAGATCGCCGGGCTTTTCGGCGCTTCGAACGACAGGTCACGCACGTAGATGCGCTGCAGCGAAAACTGTGGGCCTTGGTCTTGCGCTGCTTCGGTGTTCTGTTGATCAGTCATCGCAGATCCTTCTTTATCTTGGGGTTCTTAAGGGGTTAGCAGTCAGACGGACAGCAGCGCATCAAGTTTACCGGCGCGCTCCAGGGCGAACAGGTCATCGCAACCACCGATGTGCTTGGCGCCGATCCAGATCTGCGGGACCGACGTGCGGCCGGCCTTCTGGGCCATTTCGGCACGCACCTGGGGCTTGCCATCGACCTTGATCTCTTCGAAGGCAACACCCTTTTTCTCAAGCAGGGCCTTGGCCCGCATGCAGTAAGGGCACCAATCGCTGGAATACACGACAACCTTATTCATGTCACTTCACCAACGGCAGGTTATCGCCACGCCAGCTGCTGATACCACCCGACAGCTTGGCGGCGGTGAAGCCGGTCTTGAGCATCTCGCGGGCGTGGGTGCCGGAGTGCTGGCCTTGGGCGTCGACCAGAATGATGGTCTTGGCCTTGTATTTTTCCAGCTCGGCCAAGCGTGCAATCAGCTTATCCTGCGGGATGTTAAGGGCACCAACGATATGGCCGGCGGCATAATCCTTGGCCGGGCGAATATCGACGACAACGGCCTCATCCTTGTTGACCAGCGCGGTCAGCTCCGACGTGCTCAGGCTGCGACCACCGCGGCTCAGTTCATGTGCGATCAGCAACGCCAGCAGGATGACGAAGGCACCCACGAGCAGGTAGTGGGCAGTGGCAAATGCAATCAGGTGATCAACCATCAAGGAGGTTCCAGGGCGTTAAAATGGCGGTAAGTATACACAGCCGCCAAGGAGGGCCAACCCCCGTAAAGCGGTGACGCGCTCGGAACTTCGCTTTAAACTGCCACTCCCTTTTCCATTGTCTTCCTTTATTACCGCCGCGAGAGGATCTATGACTACCACGCCTAAACCTTTGGTCCTGATAATTCTCGATGGCTTCGGACACAGTGAAAGCCAACACGACAACGCCGTGTACTCGGCCAACAAGCCCGTGCTGGACCGCCTGAGCGCTACCGTCCCCAACGGATTGATCTCCGGTTCCGGCATGGACGTGGGCCTGCCGGACGGCCAGATGGGCAACTCGGAAGTCGGCCACATGAACCTCGGCGCCGGACGAGTGGTATACCAGGACTTCACCCGCGTCACCAAAGCGATCCGCGATGGCGAGTTTTTCGAGAACCCGACCATCTGCGCCGCGGTGGATAAAGCCGTGGCCGCCGGCAAGGCCGTGCATTTCATGGGCCTGCTGTCGGACGGCGGCGTACACAGCCATCAGGACCATCTGGTGGCAATGGCCGAACTGGCCTTCAAGCGCGGCGCCGACAAGATCTACCTGCACGCCTTCCTCGACGGTCGCGACACCCCGCCGAAAAGCGCGCAATCGTCCATCGAACTGCTCGACACCACCTTCGCCGCCCTCGGCAAGGGCCGCATCGCCAGCCTGGTGGGCCGTTACTTTGCCATGGACCGCGACAACCGCTGGGACCGCGTGTCCCAGGCCTACAACCTGATCGTCGACGGCCAGGCCGAATTCAATGCCGCCACTGCCCAGGAAGGCCTGGAAGCCGCTTACGCCCGTGGCGAAAGCGACGAGTTCGTCAAGGCCACTACCATCGGCGAACCGGTGAAGGTCGAAGATGGCGATGCCGTGGTGTTCATGAACTTCCGCGCCGACCGTGCCCGCGAGCTGAGCCATGTGTTCGTCGATGAAGGTTTCAAGGACTTCGAGCGCGCACGCCAGCCGAAAGTCGAGTTCGTCATGCTCACCCAGTACGCCGCCAACATCCCGGCCCCGTCGGCGTTCGCCCCGGGCAGCCTGGAAAACGTGCTGGGTGATTACCTGGCGAAAAACGGCAAGACCCAGCTGCGCATCGCCGAGACCGAGAAGTACGCCCACGTGACGTTCTTCTTCTCCGGTGGCCGTGAAGAACCGTTCCCGGGCGAAGAGCGCATCCTGATCCCATCGCCAAAAGTCGCCACCTACGACCTGCAGCCGGAAATGAGTGCGCCGGAAGTGACCGACAAAATCGTCGATGCCATCGACAACCAGCGTTACGACGTGATCGTCGTCAACTACGCCAACGGCGACATGGTCGGCCATAGCGGTAACCTGGAAGCGGCGGTCAAGGCCGTTGAATGCCTGGACCTGTGCGTTGGCCGCATTGTCGACGCGCTGGAAAAAGTCGGCGGCGAAGCGCTGATCACCGCAGACCATGGCAACTGCGAGCAGATGTCCGACGAGTCCACCGGCCAGGCACACACCGCCCACACCACCGAGCCGGTGCCGTTCATCTATGTCGGCAAACGTGACCTGAAAGTGCGTGAAGGTGGCGTGCTGGCGGATGTGGCGCCGACCATGCTGATGCTGATGGGGCTGGAGAAGCCTGAAGAGATGACTGGGACCTCGATCCTGGTCTGATCTAAATGTGGGAGGGGGCTTGCTCCCGATAGCGGTTTATCAGTCAGCTCATAGGTAGCTGACCCACCGCAATCGGGAGCAAGTCGAATCGTCGCACCGCCCCTCCCACATTGGTTTTGTGGTGTTTGATAGATGTCTTTTTGCCATACCACCGCCACTCGGCACCTATCTTGCCCGCAAGCCCCAATTGGGCGTTTTTTTTGCAGCGCTTGGCGGGCATACTAGGCCGTCCTTTTCCCCTGGTGTCGCCCGCCTCTATGCTTCGCGCCTTGATTACCCTTGCTCTTGTCTGCCTGCTTCAACCGGCGTTTGCCGATGAGCGCGCACAAACCCAACAACAGTTGGACGCTACGCGTCAGGACATTACCGAGCTGAAAAAGCTGCTCGGCAAGCTCCAGGAAGAAAAATCCGGGGTGCAAAAAGACCTGCGCGGCACCGAAACCGAAATGGGCAAGCTTGAGAAGCAGGTCCAGGAGCTGCAAAAAGAACTAAAGAAGAGCGAGTCGGAACTGGAGCGACTCGACGCTGAGAAAAAAAAACTCCAGAGCGCACGCGTTGAACAGCAACGCCTGATCGCGATCCAGGCCCGTGCCGCCTACCAGAGCGGTCGCCAGGAATACCTCAAGCTGCTGCTCAACCAGCAGAACCCGGAAAAATTCGCCCGCACCCTCACCTATTACGATTACCTGAGCCAGGCGCGCCTGGCGCAATTGAAGGGTTTCAATGAAACCCTGCGCCAATTGGCCAATGTCGAGCAGGAAATTGCCGACCAGCAATCGCAACTGCTCGACCAGAAAAGCGCCCTCGACGTTCAGCGCGACCAGTTGGACAAGGTGCGCAAGGAGCGCCAGCAGGCTCTGGCCAAGCTCAACAGCGATGTAAAAGCCCGCGACGCCAAGCTCCAGGCCCGCGAGCAGGATCAGGCCGACCTGGCCAAAGTGCTCAAGACCATCGAAGAAACCCTGGCCCGCCAGGCACGCGAGGCCGAAGAAGCGCGGCAAAAAGCGCTGATCGCCCAGCAGGAAGCGGAAAAAAAGCGCCAGCGTGAGGCCGAACTGGCTGCCACCAGCGACGCGCCGGCACCGCGCAAACCCGCGCGCGCCAGCCCCGGCCCGCTGGTTTCCAGCAGCGGCGAGTCGTTCGGCGGCCCTTTTGCTTCGGCACGGGGCAAACTTCCATGGCCGGTTGATGGTCGACTATTGGCACGCTTTGGGGAAACCCGTGGCGATGACACCCGCGCCAAGTGGGATGGGGTGATGATCAGCGCCTCAGCCGGCAGCCAGGTCCATGCCGTTCACGGTGGGCGCGTGGTGTTTGCCGATTGGCTGCGGGGCGCCGGTTTGCTGGTGATTCTCGACCATGGAAATGGCTATTTGAGCCTTTACGGCCACAATCAGACATTACTCAAGTCGGCAGGTGATGTTGTAAAAGCCGGTGAATCCATCTCCACTGTCGGTAACAGTGGCGGCCAGGACACACCGGCGCTGTACTTCGCTATTCGTCAGCAGGGTCGCCCGAGCGATCCCGCACAATGGTGCCGTTCCCAAGGATAGGGCCGCATCTACATTAGGAGTTCGTTCGACATGCTGCATTTGTCCCGCCTCACTTCGCTGGCCCTGACGATCGCCCTGGTGATCGGCGCGCCTCTGGCTTTTGCCGACCAGGCTGCACCCGCTGCAATGGCCGCGACCACCAAGGCGCCGTTGCCGCTGGATGAGCTGCGCACCTTTGCCGAGGTCATGGACCGGATCAAGGCAGCGTATGTCGAACCCGTAGACGACAAGGCCCTGCTGGAAAATGCCATCAAGGGCATGCTCAGCAACCTCGACCCGCACTCCGCCTATCTGGGCCCTGAAGATTTCGCCGAGCTGCAGGAAAGCACCAGCGGCGAGTTCGGTGGCCTGGGCATCGAAGTGGGCTCCGAAGACGGCCAGATCAAAGTGGTCTCGCCCATCGACGATACCCCTGCGTCCAAGGCCGGTATCCAGGCTGGCGACCTGATCGTGAAGATCAACGGCCAGCCGACCCGTGGCCAGAGCATGACCGAGGCCGTCGACAAGATGCGCGGCAAGCTCGGCCAGAAAATCACCCTGACCCTGGTACGCGACGGCGGCAACCCGTTTGACGTGACCCTGGCCCGCGCGACCATCACGGTCAAGAGCGTGAAGAGCCAGTTACTGGAGTCGGGCTACGGCTACATCCGTATCACCCAGTTCCAGGTCAAGACCGGCGACGAAGTGGCCAAGGCCCTGGCCAAGCTGCGCAAAGACAATGGCAAGAAACTCAACGGCATCGTGCTCGACCTGCGCAACAACCCCGGCGGCGTGTTGCAGTCGGCAGTTGAGGTGGTCGACCACTTTGTCACCAAGGGCCTGATCGTTTATACCAAAGGCCGTATCGCCAACTCCGAACTGCGCTTCTCGGCCACCGGCAACGACCTGAGCGAAAACGTGCCACTGGCGGTGCTGATCAACGGCGGCAGTGCCTCGGCGTCGGAAATCGTCGCCGGCGCGCTGCAAGACCTCAAGCGCGGCGTGCTGATGGGCACCACCAGTTTTGGCAAAGGTTCGGTGCAGACGGTGTTGCCGTTGAACAACGAACGCGCATTGAAAATCACCACAGCGCTGTATTACACACCGAACGGCCGCTCGATCCAGGCCCAAGGCATCGTGCCGGACATCGAAGTGCGCAGGGCCAAGATCACCAACGAGATCGACGGCGAGTACTACAAGGAGGCCGACCTGCAGGGTCACCTGGGCAATGGCAACGGCGGCGCCGACCAGCCTACCGGCAGTGGCGCCAAGGCCAAGCCGATGCCGCAGGACGATGACTACCAACTGGCCCAGGCACTGAGCCTGCTCAAGGGCCTGAGCATCACGCGCAGCCGTTGATCATGCGTTTTGCCCTGATCATCGCTGTGCTGTGCAGCCTGGCAGGGGTCGCTCACGCGGCCCCTGCCGGCGAGCCCCACAAAGCCTACCTGACTCTCATCATCGACGACCTGGGGCAAAACCTGCCGCGCGATCGCCGTGTACTTGCGCTGCCCGGCCCGGTGACCGCCGCGATCATGCCCGACACGCCCCATGCCGCCGAATTCGCCCGCGAGGCGCACAAGGCCGGCAAGATCGTGATCCTGCACATGCCCATGGACCCGGCCACCGGCCCCTTCGCCTGGCACCCCGAGTTACCGGTGGAGGAACTCGGCAAGCGCCTGGACGCCGCGTTCCAGGCTGTGCCCTATACCGCCGGCATCAACAACCACATGGGCAGCCGCATGACCGCGCAACCGCAGGCCATGGCGTGGTTGATGGCCGAGCTACAACGGCGCCACAAGTTCTTCGTGGACAGCCGCACCAGCGCGCAGACCGTCGCCGCCGCCGAGGCGCAGAAAATCGGCTTGGCGCATGTTTCGCGGGATGTGTTCCTCGATGACGAACGCACCGAGGCAGCAATTACCACCCAACTGCAAACCGCAATCAAGCTGGCGCATAAGCAGGGTTCGGCGGTGATGATCGGGCACCCTTACCCACAGACCCTGGCGGTGCTGGAGCGCGAGCTGCCCAAGCTCAAGGCCCAGGGTATCGACTGGATCGATATCAAGCTGATGATCAGCGTGCGCAGTAATCGGGCCATGAGTGCCCACGGCAAAAACGGCATTTACCGCTAAATGAAGGCAGCGAAGATTCAATGTGGGAGGGGGCTTGCCCCCGATGGCGGTGTGTCAGCTGTAAATGTATTGGCTGATCTACTGCTATCGGGGCAAGCCCCCTCCCACATTTTGACCGCGTTTATTCTGCGCAACTGCCAACTTCAGAGGTAACGCGCCATGATTTCGTCTACACGACCGCTCTTGCGTAACTCATCCAGCGCAGCCTGGAGCTTGGCGACCACCTCATCAGGCACTTCCCTGTTCAACGCCAAATAAAGCTGCGCACTGTTGAACCGCAACACCGTCTTGAGCCCGTTCACACCAACCTGGCGCGCCAGGTAACGCCCGGCGGGATCGCCGGTGGCCCACAGGTCGATCTGGCCGTCCATGAGTTTTTGCGCATTGTCCTGATCGCGCAGAGCGACAACCGGGTTAAGCCCCTGTTTCCCCAAGGTTTCCGCAATCGCATCGCCCTTGTAAGCGCCGATCTTGTAGCGGCGGGAGTGCTCAAGCTCGTTGAGCTGGATTGTGCTGTCGGCCTTGGCCAGTAATACCCAATCGTCCGGCCCGATGGGGCCGACCCATTTGAACAAGGCTTCACGGTCCGGCAGCCGCGCCATCACAAATACACCGTAACCAGGCTTTTCCAGGGCGAGTTTGTAGATTCGCTCCCAAGGAAAACGCAACGTAAGGTTGTAGGAAATGCCGGCGCGCTGGAAGGTTTCGCGCACAATGTCCACGGCGATGCCTTCGATGTTCTCGTCCTTGGCGAAGTTCTTGCCGTTTTTCGCCATGTTGTAGGGCGGGAAATTTTCCGTCAGCAGCACCAGGGAGGCGTCAGACGGCTCTTCGGCTTGGGCCGTACCAGCCATGAGCAGCGAGGTACTGGCAAGGGCGAGCAGCAGGTGTTTGAACATGAAGGCTACCGGAATCCATGGCAAGCGCAGAGAGTGCCGCGAGCCTGCCATGGTGTCCAGCAGCGTTTAGCGAACGACGATACCGCGCGCTGCCATGTAGGCCTTGGCCTCAGGTACGGTGTATTCACCAAAGTGGAAAATACTCGCCGCCAGCACTGCGCTGGCATGGCCTTCGATAACACCGTCGGCCAAATGCTGCAGGTTACCGACGCCACCGGAGGCGATCACCGGGATACCCAGTGCATCGCTGATAGCGCGGGTCACGCCCAGGTCGAAGCCGTTTTTCATGCCGTCCTGGTCCATGCTGGTCAGCAGGATTTCACCGGCGCCCAGGCCTTCCATCTTCATCGCCCACTCCACCGCGTCCAGCCCGGTAGGTTTGCGCCCGCCGTGAGTGAAGATCTCCCAGCGCGGGGTTTCGCCCGGGCCGGAGACCTTCTTGGCGTCGATGGCGACCACGATGCACTGCGAGCCAAAGTGTTGCGCGGCTTCACCGACGAACTCGGGGTTGAATACCGCGGCAGTATTGATCGAGACCTTGTCCGCGCCGGCATTGAGCAGGTTGCGGATGTCTTGCACAGTGCGCACGCCACCGCCCACGGTCAACGGAATGAACACCTGGCTGGCCATGCGCTCGACGGTATGCAATGTAGTGTCGCGGCCATCGACGCTGGCGGTAATGTCGAGAAAGGTAATCTCGTCGGCACCTTGCTCATCGTAGCGACGGGCGATTTCCACCGGGTCGCCGGCATCGCGGATATTCTCGAACTTGACGCCCTTGACCACGCGACCGCTGTCGACGTCCAGGCAAGGGATGATGCGTTTGGCCAGCGCCATGGTCAGTCCTCAGCCGTTGTAGGCATCGCAGTAAGCCTGGGCTTGCGCAACGTCCAGGGTGCCTTCGTAAATCGCACGGCCAGTGATGGCGCCGATGATGCCAGGCGCCTTGGCGTCCAGCAGCGACTTGATGTCACCCAGGTTGTGAATGCCGCCGGAAGCGATCACCGGAATCTTCGTGGCCGCTGCCAAGGCTGCGGTGAACGGCACATTGCAGCCCTGCATCATGCCGTCTTTGGCGATATCGGTATAAACAATGGCGGACACGCCGTCGGCTTCGAACTGCCTGGCCAGGTCGATCACCTGCACGGTGCTGATCTCAGCCCAGCCGTCGGTAGCAACGAAGCCGTCTTTGGCATCCAGGCCAACGATGACCTTGCCAGGAAACGCACGGCAGGCTTCGGCGACGAAGGCCGGGTCTTTCACGGCCTTGGTGCCGATGATCACGTAGCTCACGCCAGCTTTGACGTAATGCTCGATGGTTTCCAGGGAGCGAATGCCGCCGCCGATCTGGATCGGCAGGTTCGGGTAGCGCTTGGCAATCGCGGTGACCACCTCACCATTGACCGGCTGGCCTTCGAAGGCACCGTTCAAGTCCACCAGATGCAAACGACGGCAGCCACCTTCCACCCATTTGGCGGCCATGCTCACCGGGTCGTCGGAGAACACCGTGGAATCTTCCATGCGGCCCTGGCGCAGGCGTACACAAGCGCCGTCCTTGAGATCGATAGCGGGGATAATCAGCATCTGGCAAACCTTATTCGATATTCAGCAATGCTTGGGAAATCAGGGTTTCTCAAGCGACCACAAGTCGCTTTCGATGCTTTCGAACCTTTCCTTAAGGAGCGTCTGCGTGTCGAAAATCGCCCTGTTGTAATAGTGCGGTGCCACTTCGGTGGTGAACAGCTCAAGAATCTCGGCGACCTCGAACGAGCCCAGCTTGAGCTCGAAGCGGTCTTCCATGAAACGCTTGATCTTGTCGGTTGCCTCACGCTCTTGCTCGGGCGTGAGGTTCAAGATCGGCGGCTTCGGTTTCCTGGCCATTTACCAGCGACCATCCCACGCGGCGAAGTTCTGCAGCAATTGCAGGCCATGGGTATGGCTCTTTTCCGGGTGGAATTGCACGGCAAAACGTGAACCTTCGGCCAGCGCTGCGGCGAAGTCGACACCATAGTGCCCACCACCCACCACCTGGCGCGGGTTACCGGCAGCGATGTAGTAGCTGTGCACGAAGTAGAAACGCGCCATGTCCGGGATTTCGTGCCACAGCGGGTGGTCGACGGTGCGGCGCACCTCGTTCCAGCCCATGTGCGGGACCTTCAAATGCTCGCCGTCTTCATGCAAGTCTTTGCCGAAGAACTTCACCTGGCCGGGAAACATACCGATGCAGTCGACGCCGCCGTTCTCCTCACTGCTGTCGAGCAAGGCTTGCATGCCGACGCAGATACCGAGGAATGGACGATCCTGGCTGACCTCGCGCACCAGGCTGTCAAAGCCCAGGCGGCGGATTTCGGCCATGCAATCGCGAATCGCGCCAACACCGGGGAACACCACACGGTCGGCTTCGCGAATCACGTTGGCATCGCTGGTGATCAGCACCTTGCCGGCGCCTACGTGCTCGAGGGCCTTGGCCACCGAGTGCAGGTTGCCCATGCCGTAGTCGATAACCGCGACCGTCTGCATTACAGGACGCCCTTGGTCGACGGCATTTGCCCGCCCATGCGCTCATCGACTTCCACAGCCATGCGCAATGCGCGGCCGAAAGCCTTGAACACGGTTTCGATCTGGTGGTGGGTGTTGGTGCCGCGCAGGTTGTCGATATGCAGGCTGACCAGTGCGTGGTTGACGAAGCCCTGGAAGAATTCCTGGAACAGGTCCACATCAAAGCCACGGCCCACGTTGGCGCGGGTGTAGGGCACGTGCATCTGCAGGCCTGGGCGGCCGGAGAAGTCGATCACCACACGCGACAGCGCTTCATCCAGCGGAACATAGGCATGACCGTAGCGACGGATGCCTTTCTTGTCGCCGATGGCCTTGGCAAATGCCTGGCCGAGGGTTATGCCCACGTCTTCCACCATGTGGTGGTCGTCGATGTGCAGGTCGCCCTTGCCGACGATATCCAGGTCGATCAGCCCATGACGGGCGATCTGGTCCAGCATGTGCTCAAGAAAAGGGACACCGATATCAAATCGGGCCTTTCCGGTGCCATCCAGGTTGATCGAGGCTTTGATCTGGGTTTCCAGAGTGTCGCGCTCGACAGACGCCTTACGTTCGGCCATCACCAGCTCCGCAAAATCATTGGGCGAAAAAGGCAGCCATTATAGGGGCGCGGGCGCCAAACAGAAACATCGAAGGGGATAAGACTGACGGCGTGTCGGGGTTAGACATGTGCATACATGCATAACCAATGTGGGAGGGGGCTTGCTCCCGATAGCGGTAGATCAGTCAACAATGCACTGACTGATGCGCCGCCATCGGGAGCAAGCCCCCTCCCACAAGGGTTTTGCAGTGTTAGTGGAACAGTACCGCGGTCTTCTGCAGGGTCACCCACACAC
This sequence comes from Pseudomonas sp. B329, assembly GCF_023127835.1. Lineage (NCBI taxonomy): Bacteria > Pseudomonadati > Pseudomonadota > Gammaproteobacteria > Pseudomonadales > Pseudomonadaceae > Pseudomonas > Pseudomonas sp. B329. Next base: position 196,762 of record NZ_SPKP01000069.1, read on the forward strand.
CCCACGCCAACGGAATACCCACCACCAGCCAGGCGGCGATCGCCAACGGCTTGCTGGCGGCGGAGGCCTTCCACTCCAGCACGGTGGACGCATCGGCACCCTTGTCATGCCCGAGCGCCTGTTCGGCGGCCAGTTCGGCATCGGTCATGAAGTACTTGTCGGCCACCGGGCGTACCAGCAGGTTGCAGATGAAACCCAGCACCAGCAGACCGGCAAGGATGTACAAGGTGATGTCATACGCCGCGGCGCGTTCAACGCCGATGCTCAGCTGATATTCACGCAGGTAGTTCACCAGTACCGGCCCCAACACGCCCGCAGCAGCCCAGGCGGTCAACAGGCGACCGTGAATAGCACCGACCATCTGGGTACCGAACAAGTCGGCCAGGTAAGCCGGAACCGTCGCAAAACCACCGCCGTACATCGACAGGATGATGCAGAACGCCGCCACGAACAGCGCCACGTTGCCCAGATGCCCCAGGTTCGGGATCAGCGCGTACAGGGCAAAGCCCAGGGCGAAGAACACAAAGTAGGTATTCTTACGTCCCAGGTAGTCGGAGAACGACGCCCAGAAGAACCGGCCACCGATGTTGAACAGGCTCAACAGGCCGGTAAAACCAGCGGCAATGGCTGCAATGGAGGCAAGCTGACCGGCATCCAGCTGGCCAAATGGCACATCAACACCCAGCAACTTGCCGCCGAACACTTCCTGCAACAGTGGCGAGGCCATGCCGAGGATGCCGATACCGGCCGATACGTTCAGGCACAGCACCAGCCATACCAGGCGGAATTGCGGGGTTTTCCACGCGACATTCACATGCACGTGACGGTGAGTGATCATCGCGTTGCTGGCTTTTTTCGCCGGCGCGGTCCAGCCCTCAGGCTTCCAGCCGGTCGGCGGAACGCGATACAGCAGTGCGCCACCGATCATGAACACGAAGTAAATCGCCGCCATGACCACAAAGCTCTGCCATACACCTACGCTGGTCGGCGAAGAGAAATGGCCCATCAGTGCCGCAGCCAGGGGCGCACCCACCATCGCGCCGCCGCCAAAGCCCATGATCGCCATGCCGGTAGCCATGCCGCGCTTGTCCGGGAACCACTTGATCAAGGTCGAAACGGGCGAGATATAGCCCAGGCCCAGGCCGATACCGCCAATGACACCGGAGCCGATCCACATCAGCCAGATCTGGTGGGTATAGATGCCCAGCGCCGAGATCAGCAGACCACCGCACCAGCACAACGCCGAGACCACACCGGCCTTGCGTGGCCCGGCATGTTCGAGCCAGCCGCCCCAGATCGCGGCCGAGCAGCCCAGAAAGATGAAGAACAAGGTGTAGATCCAGCCCAGCATGGAGATGGGCCAGTCGCATTGGGACGAGAAGACCTGGGCGATAAAGCTCATGTCTGGCGCGCAGGCGACCGGTGCGGTGATACCCAGCGCTTTGGACAACGGCAGCCAAAACACCGAGAAGCCGTAGGCCATGCCGATGCACAGGTGGATGGCCAGGGCGGCCGGTGGAACCAGCCAGCGGTTGAACCCCGGCTTGGCGATGATGCGCTCCTTGGACAGGAACGCAGGCTGTGCGGCGGCGGTGCCGGCCACAGTGCTAGTGCTCATTGGTGTTTCCCCCAGTTATTGGTATGCGTCCGTCAGGCGCTCTCCTCCTCGGCCTTGCACGCAAAGCGTGGCCGTTTTTTTGAGTGAAGCTCCATTTAAAGCGCGACGATACGTCGCAGAAGGCGGACGAACGTGCAGAGATTAGCATCAGTGGATGACAGAAAAATCAAACTGCCACTACCTTTTTTGGATTATCTGTACTTTTCTGACGTCAAAATCCCATTTCCGAGCTCCTGGATACAATGTAACGATCCGTGAACTGACGCAGGCCGTCGGGCGTTATACTCTTCGGCTAAATTTTGAAATCGACATACAAGGACTCGCCCATGAAAGCGTTCGGCAAAATCCTGGGTCTGGTACTTCTCGGGCTGTTGCTGATCATTGTGGCGCTCGGCTTTGCCCTGACCCACCTCTTCGATCCCAACGACTACAAAGAAGAAATTCGCCAGATAGCCCGCGACAAGGCCCACATCGAGCTGACGCTCAATGGCGATATCGGCTGGAGCCTGTTCCCCTGGCTGGGCCTGGAGTTGCACGAGGCCAGCGTCGCGACCCTGACCGCACCGACTCAACCTTTCGCCGATTTGCAGATGCTGGGCCTGTCGGTACGCGTACTGCCGCTGCTTCGCCGCGAAGTGCAGATGAGCGATGTGCGTGTCGAGGGCCTGAACCTGCGCCTGAACCGCGACAAGCAAGGCCATGGCAACTGGGAAGACATCGGCAAGAACCTGCCCGACGAAACCACGGATACCCCTGCGCCGGCCCCCGTCGAACCGGTGGCTGAAACCAAACCGGAAAAACCCCCGCAGCCGATCCGCCTGGACATCGACAGCCTGACCATCAACAACGCTCGCGTTGAATACACCGATGAACAGACCGGCAAGCAATTGAGTGCCGAGAGCATCCAGTTGAGCGCCGGGGCCATCCACGAGGGCGCCAGCATTCCGCTCAAACTCACCGCGTTCCTGGGCAGCAACCAGCCACTGATGCGCGTCAAGACCGAGCTGAACGGCAACTTGCGCATCCAGCGTGCCCTCAAGCGCTACCAGTTCGAAGACATGCGCCTGAGCGGCGAAGCCACCGGCGAGCCGCTGCAAGGCAAGACCGTGAGTTTCTCCACCCAGGGCCAATTGTTGGTGGATCTGGCGGCCAACGTCGCCGAATGGACCAACCTGAAACTGTCGGCCAACCAGTTGCGCGCCTTGGGCGAACTGAAGGTCAACGACCTGGACAAGACCCCGCAGGTCAGTGGTGCGTTGTCTGTGGCCCAGTTCGATCTGGCCAAGTTCCTTGAGAGCGTCGGCCACCCGCTGCCGGCCATGGCCCCTGGCAGCCTGAGCAAGGTCGAGCTGGTGAGTCGCCTCAAGGGCACGCCCACCAGCGTCGCCCTGGAAAATCTGAACCTGAAACTCGACGAAAGCACCTTCAGCGGCCGTGTCGCTGTCGATGATTTCGCCAAGCAGTCGCTGCGCGTACAGCTCAAGGCCGATACCTTCAATGCCGACAACTACTTGCCGGCCAAATCAGAAGCCGCCAAAGGCGCAACCGCCGCTCGCCAGGCCGAAGTGCAGAACAGCGAGGCCGGTGCGATGGCAGCCGGCGGCAACACGCCACTGCCGGACGCCCCGACCAAAGGCGCCTGGAGCACCGACAAGCTGCTGCCGCTGACCCGCCTGCGCAGCCTGGATATCGACGCCGACCTTGCGTTCGGACAATTGACCCTGAGCCAGCTGCCGATCCAGAACGCGGCGCTGAAAGCCTCCGGCATCGACGGCCAGCTCAAGCTCGACACCCTGAGCGGTGGTCTCTACAACGGTACCTTCCAGGCCAATGGCACGCTCGATGTGCGCCAGGATCTCCCGCTTCTGGCCATGCAAACCCATATCAAGCAAGTACCGGTTGAGAAAATCCTGCAGGCCCAAGGGAAAAACCCGCCGGTCAAAGGCCAGGTCACCCTGGACAGCAACCTGACCGGGCGTGGCAACAGCCAGAAGGCACTGATCGACAGCCTCAACGGCACCGCCAGCTTTGTGATCAATAACGGTGTGTTGCTCAACGCCAATATCGAGCAACAGGTCTGCACCGGTATCGCCCTGCTCAACCGCAAGACCCTGGCCAGCACGCCACCGGGCAAGGACACCCCCTTCCAGGAACTGCGCGGCAACCTGACGTTGCGTAACGGCGTGGCCAGCAACCCTGACCTGAAAGTGCGTATCCCAGGGCTGACGGTCAATGGCAACGGCGATGTCGACTTGCGCGTGCTGGGCATGGACTACCGCGTCGGCATCATTGTCGAAGGCGACAAGCGCGAGGTGCCGGACCCGGCCTGCCAGGTCGGCGCCAACTTCCAGGGCATTGAAGTGCCGCTGCGCTGCCGTGGCCCGCTGGAGCTTGGCGCCAAGGCCTGCCGTCTGGACAAGGACGGCCTGGGCCAGGTCGCCCTCAAGGCTGCCGGCAATCGCCTGAACGAGAAGCTGGAGGAGAAGCTCGACAAGGTTAATCCCAAGCTCAAAGACGCATTGAAAGGCCTGTTCAACCGATGAGAAACGAGCAGTTTTCAGAGGCGGTGCTGGATTGGTACGACCGTCACGGCCGCCATGACCTGCCCTGGCAACAGGGCATCACCCCGTACCGGGTGTGGGTGTCGGAGATCATGCTGCAACAGACCCAGGTGAGCACTGTGCTCAATTACTTCGACCGGTTCATGGCATCCCTGCCGACGGTCGAAGCCCTGGCCGCCGCACCGGAAGACGAAGTGCTGCACCTGTGGACCGGCCTGGGCTACTACACCCGGGCGCGCAACCTGCAGAAGACCGCCAGGATCGTGGTGGCCGAGTACGGCGGCGAATTCCCCCGCGACGTCGAAAAGCTCACCGAACTGCCGGGCATCGGCCTATCGACTGCCGGTGCGATAGCCAGCCTGAGCATGGGCCTGCGCGCGCCGATCCTCGACGGCAACGTCAAGCGCGTGCTGGCACGCTTTACCGCGCAGGAGGGCTACCCGGGCGAGCCCAAGGTGGCCAAACAACTGTGGGCCACCGCAGAGCGCTTTACACCCTTTGAGCGCGTCAACGCCTACACCCAGGCGATGATGGACATGGGCGCCACGCTCTGCACCCGCAGCAAGCCCAGTTGCTTGCTGTGCCCGCTGGAAAAAGGCTGCGAAGCCCACATGCTCGGCCTGGAGACGCGTTACCCGATCCCCAAGCCACGCAAGACCATCCCGCAAAAGCGCACGCTGATGCCGATGCTGGCGAACAGCGAGGGCGCGATTCTGCTCTACCGTCGCCCTTCCACGGGCTTGTGGGGCGGTCTGTGGAGCTTGCCGGAACTGGACGACCTGGAGGACCTCGATCACCTGGCCAACCAGCACGCGCTGCAACTGGGCAAGCATCAGGAACTCCCCGGACTGATCCACACCTTCAGCCACTTCCAGTTGACCATCGAACCCTGGCTGGTCCAGGTCGAGGAATCCGCCCATCACGTGGCCGAGGCCGACTGGCTCTGGTATAACCTCGCCACCCCGCCGCGCCTGGGCCTTGCCGCCCCGGTAAAGACGCTGCTCAAGCGCGCGGCCGACGTATTGAACGCAGGAGTTTCGTCATGACCCGCACCGTAATGTGCCGCAAGTACAAAGAAGAACTGGAAGGACTGGAACGCCCTCCGTACCCGGGCGCCAAGGGCCAGGACATCTACGACCACGTCTCCGCCAAAGCCTGGGGTGACTGGTTGAAACACCAGACCCTGCTGATCAACGAAAAACGCCTGAACATGATGAACGCCGAAGACCGCAAATACCTGGCCGGCGAAATGGATAAGTTCTTTTCCGGCGAGGAATACGCCCAAGCCGAAGGTTACGTGCCACCTGCTCAATAATTGATCAAAAACCGGGGTCGGCACGTAAGCGACGGTAATAATTAAATATTTTTTGAAAACTTGCTTGACGACCCCCTGAAAAACCCGTTTAATGCGCCCCGTTGCCCAGATAGCTCAGTCGGTAGAGCAGGGGATTGAAAATCCCCGTGTCGGCGGTTCGATTCCGTCTCTGGGCACCAAAATACCGAGAAACCCCAAGGAACAATGTTCCTTGGGGTTTTTTATTGCCTGCGATTTAATGGGCCCTGGATCACCCTGGACCCGAATGCCGAGCAGGAGCACCTTGAGTCAGGCAATCACGATACCGGCACCGATCAGGCCCATCGAGAGAGCCGTCGAGGGAGTGAGCCTTCCAAGCGCCTGGATTTGAATACTCTGTGGCGCCAGATAGTACGGACGCAAAAAATGCTCAAGGAAATATGTATGAAGTATTGCTGGATCGCACTTGCCCTGCTGCTTGGCGCCTGCGCAAGAACCCCTTCCCCAGAGCAACTGGCAGAACAGCAGCTATGGGAACAACAGTTGATAAGCCATATACAACTGTTCAAATTTTACCCGGCAAACGCTCAGGCGCAGGGGCTGGAAGGCCAGGTCAATATTGAATTCATCATCGATGCCCACGGCAACTTGTTGCGTCAGCGCGTGATCAGTCACTCAGGCTCTGAGCTTTTTGTTGCTGCCGTGCAGGCATCTCTTCCAGCAGCATCGCCAATGCCTGCTCCGCCTGCGTCAGTTCTCAAGGATGGTGAAGTCGAGGTGCGCGCACCCTTTGTGTTTTGCGTGACCCCATCCTGCGCAGGCTAAGCTAAGCCCCAGAGCGATTGAGGCTTGTTTTTCACTGGCTTCAATCGTCCACCCTTTACCCCATTCACAGCTGTAAGGTTTCTTTCATGACACGCCTCTTGCTCTGCTCGCTATTACTGCTGACTGCACTACTCAGTGGATGCGCCACGCAAATGGACGTAGCGATCAACGCGACACCCGATCCGGACTATCACTTCGACCGCCAGGCAACCGTACTGGTGACGTCTGTCGGGGGCAGCGACGAAAACGCACTCAATGCCCGGTACTACCTGCGCGACATGGTCAGCGCCATGAAGGACCAGGGCTTTCGCAATGTCTTTACCGACACCACGCTGCCCAAGAACCATGCACCGATCAAAATGACCATCACCCTTGATGTCGAAAGCAAGCAGGTCACTTACCGCTACACCGCTACCGAGTATGGCCAGGTAGCAAACAGCACCACCACGCAGTGCAAGAAGAACAAGAAAAAGACCGATCAACTGACCTGCACCAGCACTCCGAACACCTCCTATGGCCCGGTAGGCACATCGGAACGCACCGGTTACACCACCCTCACCACCTTCCGGGCTACCGCTCGGGACGAGGCGAGCAGGCGCGCGGTGTATGTGCTTCGAGTATCGTCCTATAACGACGATTGCCAGGCGGCGAAGGTCGAAGCCTTCCTGGTACAGCAGGGCCTGCAGAACCTGAACTTCCAGGACCGCGTGCAGCGCAATTACACGGTGACGATGCCTGAGGGGTATCGCTGCAAATAGCTTGCTCCCGTCCGGATACAGCTTGGGCACCCTGACCAAAGCCAACCGGACCTAGTTTCATTGGGGATGTTTTTCACTTATCCGAACTGTTTTTTTGAGATAGTGTAGGGCCTCATCAGGCCCCTAACGCCTTCCCTACGGGCATCAAATCAGCCTGCTTTCGAGATAATCAAAATATCAATTGGAGATACTTTCCATATGCCCGAGTTTGCTCATCACGATCTGGAGCTATTGAACCCCTCGTTCGACTCGGGCCTGGTTGATGTTCTGAGCGAGCTGGAACACCTGCGCCGCCTGCAACTGGGTGGCGATACACCGCCTGCTGTTTTTTTCCAGTTGAAAGCCCTGTTTCATACGCTGGAAAGCCTGGGCTCTGCACGTATCGAGGGCAACCACACGACACTGGCCGACTACATCGAAAGCAAAGTCGAAGGGGCAGCCGAGGCTTCAGATCCGTTGCGGGAAATTGCGAATATCGAAAAGGCCATGGACTACGTCGAAAGCATCATGCAGACCGGCGCTGATCTCACGGAGTTTGCGATTCGAGAGCTTCACTCAATCACCGTCCAGGGACTGCAACGCGAAGGTGATCGTACGCCAGGTGCTTACCGCGAGTCCGGGGTCAGCATTGCCCAGTCCGATCACCTCCCGCCCGAGGCGGTGATGGTGCCAGGCTACATGCAAGAACTCGTCGCCTTTGTGAATAAGCAGGATGCCCCCAAGTACGATCTGATGAAAGTCGCGCTGGCCCACCACCGGTTTGGCTGGATCCACCCATTTGGCAACGGCAATGGCCGCGTCGTGCGCCTTCTGACGTACGCAATGTTGATGAAGTACGGCTTCAACGTCAGCGCTGGCGGCCGAGTCCTGAATCCGACGGCAGTCTTCTGTATCGACCGCGAAAAGTATTACTCGATGCTTTCCACCGCTGACACAGGCACCAAGGAAGGCCTTGAGGCTTGGTGTACGTATGTGCTGGCAGGCATTAGAGATGAATTAGAGAAAGTCAGCAGGCTGACGGACTACCGCTACCTGACCAGGCACATTCTTGCCCCCACCATTGCATTGGCGAAAGACCGCGCATGGATAACGCCTCTTGAAGAGAAAATTCTGAGCACGGCGATCCAACTGAAGGTGGTCAAGTCGGGCGATATCGCTGACGCTCTACCGACACTGTCCGCCGCCCAAAGAACCTATCAAATAAAAAAACTGGTCGACCAAGGGATGCTGCTTCCCATCAGTCCAGGCGCTCGGCAGTACACAATCGGGTTCTCAAATAATTATTTGATCAGAGGGGTTATCAAATCCCTGCGCGAAGAAGGCTTTATCCCTGAGCAGCTGGACAAACCTTATCCATGAGGAGGCCCGCCAAGTTGCCCCCTCACTTCAGCAAAAACACCATCAACGGATTGTCATTCAGCCGCCCCGCAAAGCTTGGCGCCAATTGCTCCACCGGCGAGCCCTTCAACAGCGCAGTCTCCTTGCGCGGCACAATCACCCAGGATGGCCGGGGCAGCTCACTCAGTTTCTCAAGCTGGTGACGCCCGACAAACAGTGGCTGCTCATCGTGATCCAGGTTCATCATGTAGCGCACCGCCCAGGTGTCCCGGGCCAGGTCGACAAACACCAAAGGGCCAGGCTGCGACTCACGCAGTGCCTCCACCTGGCTGACAAACCGTCGGGTGTCGAATTGCAGGTCCTTGGCCGGTTCTATCACCGCTACCAGCAACAACCATTGCGCCGCCAGTGCGATCACGCTGAGCCATACCAGACGCAACGGCCGGCGCCAGGCAATCAACGCCGCGAGTTGCAACACCACCAACACACCAATCATCAGCGGCAGGGAAATATCCGGCCAATAGCCCTGCTTGTGCCAGGCGTTCCGACACACAAACAACACAACCACGCACAACGCCGGTAACGCTGCGACAAGCCCTTCGTAACAACGGCGCACGCCCAACAGCCAGCCTTGCGCCTGGAGCAGCCCATAGGCCGCGACAGCCGCAAACATCGGCACCATCGGCAAGATGTAATAAGCGCGCTTGAAGTGCGGCACCGACAACCCGAGCAGAATCATCAAGCCACACGCCCCGAGGCGCACCAGCAGTTGCAGCTGCCCGTCGACCCAGCGCTCCGGCCAGCGATGGCGCAGCGCGACCAGAGTGGCTAACGCCAGCGGCACCACCGGGAAGTAACGGTACAAACTCAGCTGGAAATAGAAATAGAACGGCTCACCGGACTCATCCAGGCGCCCGCCGACCTGCATCCTGAACACTTCATCAGCAAAGGCATCACCGCCACTCAATCGCGCAAGCTTCATCAGCAGCCACCAGCACACTGTTAGCAGCACCAGGCCGATAACGCCGTGGATCAGGACTTGCCGGACGCGTTCGCCCGGCCTGCCCAGCGCCCAATACACGCACACCACCCCACAGACCTCAATCAACCCCAGGGGGCCACGAATGGCAAAGGCCAGGACGAACAACGGGAACACCGCCAATTGCCGCAGCCGCGACCCCAGGCGCTCGCCACTGTGCAGCAGATAGAAACTGCCGACACACAGCAGCGCGATCATCTGGTCCAGGCAGACCGAGCGCGATTTTTCGAGCAACTGGGTGGTGAGCAGCGTCAGCAGCACCGTCAAAAATGCCCATGGGCGACTGAACGGCGCCAGCAGGCGGTACATCAGTGCGATCACACCGGCCGATGCAAGCGCGGTGGGCAGCACATTCGCCAGATGGTTCGGCGCATCAAACCAGCGCGCGAATACAAAACTGAAGAAGGTCGCAGTGCCTGGGTAGTCCGCGTAAGGTTGACCGTAAGTGGTAGGGAAAAAACTGGCGCCGTGGCGAAACATTTCCTGCATGAACAACGCCCAACGCCCATCAAAGCCCTGGGGCTGCTGATCCCAGATCCCCAACGTGAACAACAACAGGGCGATCAGAAAGAGGCCCAAGGACTCCAGGCGAAAACGGTTGCGATGATCCATCGGGTGACCTGTCAGGTGGGAAGCGCTGGCGTATGGTGCCGAGCACTGCCCTGAATAGCGCCTGAACAAACCTGAACATTCACGCTTTTATCGACTTGCGGGCCACACCACTGCCGGAATCAGGCGAACGTAGACTAACTCGGCCACCAACTCGACGAGGGTTTGCAGGATCACCGCCGCCGCAGCCAACCCGCGCATGTCCTCCGGTAAGGCCAGCGCCAATGGCAATACCACCAGCGAGTTGCGCGTCGAAGCACTGAACGTCACCGCCCGTGCGCTTGGCGCAGGCAGCGCAAACAGTCGCGCAACCAGGATCCCCATCAACGGCGCCAGCAGTACGAAGCCCAGGTAGATCGCAAGCACTGGCAGCAACAGGTCGAAGTCGCGCATCACCGATGTGATTTGCGACCCGATCACCACGAACAGCACCAGGGCCATCGCCGGCACCGGCAACCACGCCCACGCACTGCTCCATTTGTCGACCAGCCTTGATCGTCGCGCCAGGTAGGCCGTCAGCACAGCCAGCAGCATCGGCACCACGATCAACAACAGGAATGCCTCGATAAACGGGCCGATCTCAACCACCACACCCGAGTGTGCGCCCAGCATAAAACCCAGGTACACCGGCAGCAGTGCCAACTGCAACAGCAACAGCAACGGTGTGGCCGCCAGCATCAACCGCGAATCGCCCTTGCCGATGTGGGTGAACACCACCACGTAATCAATACAGGGCGTCAACAACACCAGCAAGGCCCCCACCAACAGCCCGGGATGCCCCAGCAGGCCACGGGTCAGCGCCCACACCAGCAATGGCACCAGAACAAAGTTGGCCAGCAACAACGCCGAGACAAAGCGAATATTGCCCAAACCCTGGCGCAGATCGAGGAAAGGAATCTGCAGGAACATCGCGTACATCAATACCGCGATGGCGGGCGTGATCAATACGCTCAAGCCGTGAGCCACTAGAGGCGCGAACACACCACAGGCAGCGGCCAGCAGGATGGCGACAAAATAGAAGGGGATCTGGTTATGCTCAAGGGCATCGCGGGTCATGAAGACGCTCTGGCAGATGACAAAGGCATAGCCTATTGATCTATGGCCTGGTGGTCGAGCGCGATGAACGACCAAACCCGCCCGGATTTCCTTGGGATTTACCCCAACCTGCGCTTCAATACTCCACCCCGATCCAGAACCCAAGGATGTTGAGCCCATGGCTTCGCCGAACAAGCAGCAAAAACGCGCCCAGCGGGCAAAGACCAAGGCCAAGCAAAACCGCACCCAGCGCGCCGTCGCGGCCAAGCCGGATGCGTTCGCCGGCGACGACAGCCGCATCGATCTTGAATCGGTGGACTTGACCGAACTGTTCGTCGAGATGCGCACCGCAGGCGAGATCAGCCAGCAGGCACTGTGCGCGGTATTCCTCGCACACCCGCTGTTGGCGCTGGTGCTGGAGCAGGAAGGTGAAGAGGAAGCGACCGACTTTATCCTGGCGGCGCTGATTGAATATCGGCAGTGGGCCACTGACAGCGATGACGAGGCCGCTGCGTTGGCGTGGATCGAATCGCCGCAGTTCCAGGCGGACTATGTAGCAGCATCCCAGGCGCTGACAGCCTCAACAGACTGACACATATCAAAATGTGGGAGGGGGCTTGCTCCCTCCCACATTTGCACCACATTCCGTCAGTTGAGCACTGCTGCACCTGATTTCTGGGCCTTGTCGCAGCTCGCCACTACCAATACCACCTGCAAGCTCAGCATCTCAGTCGCTGACAACCTCAGCAGACTGACGCGTATCAAAATGTGGGAGGGGGCTTGCTCCCAATGACAGAGTCTCAGTCGACATCTCAGTGACTGACACACTGCATCGGGAGCAAGCCCCCTCCCACATTTGCATCACATTCCGTCAGTTGAGCACTGCTGCGCCTGATTTCTGGGCCTTGTCGCAGCTCGCCACTACCAATACCACCTGCAAGC